>DASZSI010000286.1:0-3723 GCA_035548775.1 Hyphomonadaceae bacterium | reverse complement strand
GGCATGGGGCAGGCGCGGGGAAAGGGATCGGCGGACACGAAATCAGGTGGCGCTGCGCGTGGAAAGCCATCGCACCGGTCGCCAATAGAGACGGACGCGCGTCCTCACCTGACCATTCGCGGCAACCGCGCGCGCGTGCTGAACGTGCTGCAGCGTAACAAGCAGCCGATGACCGCGTACGAGATCATGCATGAGCTTCGCAAGTCCGGCACGTGCTGGCCGATCACTGTCTATCGCGCGCTGGACCAGCTGATGAGTCTTGGCCTGGTGCACCGGATGGCCTCGCGAGCGGCGTTCATGGCTTGCACCCGCGCAACCACGTCGGGCGAAATTCACGTCGTCGCCGTATGTGATCGATGCGGGATCGCGGAGGAGTTTCCTGTGCCCAGCGTGCTGCCGGAAACCCTGCGGGCCAGTCAGGGCAGGTCGTTCGAGGTTACGGGCCTGTCGCTGGAAGTGCGGGGCGTGTGCGCGAGGTGCGTACGGTAGACCGGCCTGGGGCCTGTAACATCCCCTGTAACACGCGCATTATGGGTGAATTCGCGAAAATCATCCTTTTGGGCGATTGTTTCCGGTTGCGGTCGCGGCTTTCTCCTGCGTGAGTTTCATCCGGGAGGGCGGCGCATGCTTCGTACAATTCTGATCTACGGGATCATCGGCGGGATCATCGTCACCGTGCCGATGGACCTTCAGGTGCTGGCCTTTTCGGAGCAGATGCCTCCGGGCTGGGCGATGTTCGTCGGCTACGCCACGATGATCGTGGCGCTGACATCGGTTTTCATCGGCATCAAGCAGTATCGCGACAAGACGCTGGGCGGGGTGATCAAGTTCCTGCCGGCGCTGGGCGTTGGGCTTGGGATCAGCATCATTGCAGGCATCATCTATGTTGCGGGCTGGGACATATCGCTCGCGCTGACCAAATGGGATTTCGCCGGAGATTATTCCAAGTCGATGCTCGACAACGCCCAGGCGCACGGAGCGAGCCCCGCCGAGCTGGACAAGATGCGGACGGAAATGGCGGAGTTTGCGAAGAACTACGCCAACCCGCTCTATCGCTGGCCGATGACGTTCATTGAGATATTCCCGGTCGGGGTTTTGATCTCGCTGATTTCGGCGGCACTCCTGCGCAACAGCCGGTTCATGCCGGCCCGGGAGAAGCTTGCTTGAGATCCTTCATCGCAGCCTGTCTTGCATCGATCAGCCTGGCTGGAGCAGCTTTCGCCCAGCCGCCTTCAGGGGGAGCCGCCATGCCTGCGCCTATCGTGTTCTTCGATCTTGCCGGACCGGATGCAACGGCGCTCGGCAAATTCTATGACGAGGTGTTCGGCTGGAAGACGGGCCCGGGCGGGTCGCTGAACGTGCCGGTGAGCGGACCGGCTAGCGGGCAATTGCTCGGCACGCTGCGGCAGGATCCTGTCGAGAAAGTGATCTATATCGGCGTGCCGGACGTGACCAAGGCGCTGGCCGATGTCGTCGCGCACGGCGGCAAGGTGCAGACGCCGCGGTTCGAGGTGAAAGGCGTAGTGGTGCTGGGACTGTTCTACGATCCGGCGGGGAATCGCATGGGGCTGGTGGAACTCGGGCCCGACGGAAAGTCGAAGGTCCCCTAGCGCGGGTTTCTTGCTTCGCGGCAATCTTGCAGCTGCTTCTCGCATGTGCGGCGCCAGTGGACGGGGCGGTATCACGGGCGTAATTTCACCCCAGGTGGATCAGGGGTTGCCCATGCGACTGTCTCTTCTCGTTTCCGTGGCTTTGCTGGCTGGCGCGCCGGCCGCGATGGCGCCCGCCTTCGCGCAGGAGCCGATCTCGTGCGACGCCAGCGCCGACAAGGATGGCGTCGGCGAATTCGACATCACCTACAACCTGGACAAGGACGGCAACCTGAAGGGCATCATTGCCTCCTTCACGCCGGAGCGGATGGACGACGCGAGCGACAGCGACTTTTTCGGCAAGCCGCGCATCCTGTTGAACTACAAGTTGAGCGACACGGGTGAGATCACCAGCCTGACGACGTCGCAGTTGCTGTTGACCAAGTACAAGGGCGCCTATGGCGACATGTCGGTGAAGGCGACGGCGGACGCCGAGGCGCCGCTGACCTGGAAGGGCAACGAGTCCAGGACCGGGGAAGAGAAGCTGGCGGACCTGCTGCGCGACAAGAAACCGAAGAAGCTGAACATCCAGTTGATCGGCAAGGACGGCAAGGCGGTGTGGGGCAATGCCTCGTTCGACCTGTCCAAGCCGGAGGAAATCCAGGCGCTGGCGACCAAGGCCCGCACCGACGCCGAAAAGATGAAGGACGACGCCAAGGCGGCGGTCGCCGGCGGCAAGGCCTTGACGAAGTGCCCGGTGTAGCGGCGACGCCTGCACGGACAGTCAAGCTGATCCCACATATAAGTTACGTGATGTCCGGTTGCCGGCTTATACGTCGGCGGCCACATAGGGCGTGGCGCGCGTAACGGAGCTGGCGATGGCGGATATCAGACGAGTGACTGACCGGTTTTCGGTCGCGCCGCAGCTGGAGATCGAGGATTTCGAGACGATCAGGGCGCTGGGCTTCCGTCACCTGATCAACAACCGGCCTGACGGCGAAACGCCTGACCAGCCGTCATCCGCCGAACAGAAGGCCGCAGCGGAGAAGCTGGGGCTGTCCTATGTCCACGCGCCATTCGTGGGGCAGCCGTCGCAGGAAGCAGTGGAAGCGGCAGCCAAGGCGGAGACCGGCACGCTCGCTTATTGCCGGTCGGGCACACGGTCGGTGACGGCGTGGGCGATTGCGCAGGCGACGCGGGGCGAAAAGGCCGAGGAGATCATCCGCGCCGCGGCCAGCGCCGGCTATAATCTCGGCGGGCTGGGCCCCGCGCTGCGGCAGCTTGGCGCGATCTAGCCATGGCGGGCATCCCCTTCGTCCGCGAGCTCAAGTTCAAGTACGGAGAGGTTGCGCAGGCAAGCCCGCTGATCCGGCGGGTGATCGCGGAGAATCCCGGGCCGTTCACCTATCTCGGCACCGGCGTCTATATCGTGGGGAAAGGCGAGGTGGCCGTGATCGATCCAGGCCCGATCCTCGAGCCGCATTTCGAAGCACTGAAGCGCGTGCTGAAAGACGAGAAGGTCACTCACGTCTTCACCACCCACACGCATGCCGACCATTCGCCGCTGGCGCATCCGCTGGCGAGGTGGGCGGGCGCAAAAGTCTATGGCCGTCCTGCGCCGCATGTGGACGCAAGCGCAGTGAAGCTGGATGAAGACGACGAGGCCGGGTTCAAACCAGACGTGCTGGTGAGCGATGGCGACGTGTTCCGCGGGCCGGGCTGGACGCTGGAGGCCATCACCACGCCGGGACACATGTCCAACCATGTCTGCTATGCGCTGAAGGAAGAGAACGCGCTGTTCTCCGGCGACCACATCATGGGCTGGTCGACCACTGTGATCTCGCCGCCCGACGGCAACATGGCGGCGTATTTTGCCAGCCTGGAGAAAGTGCGGGCGCGGGGCTTTGCCACGCTGTGGCCGACGCATGGTCCGCCGGTGACGGATGTTGCGCCCTTCATCACCGCCTATGCCGCACACCGCCGCGCGCGCGAGGAGGCGATCGTGGAGCGGATGCGCGCGGGCGACACGCTGATCCCGCATATGGTCGAGGTGATCTACAAGGATGTCGACAAGCGCCTGCATCCGGCGGCGAGCCATTCCGTGCTGGCGCACATGATCCACCTGGTGGAGACC
>DASZSI010000285.1:0-12294 GCA_035548775.1 Hyphomonadaceae bacterium | reverse complement strand
CGCGGGCATCTCGGCCCGCTCGGGAACCTCAAAGGGGATTGCGGCTTCCCGGATCTTTTCCTTTGCGCGCACCAGCCGCTTCGACATCGCCGCAGGCGAAGTGAGAAAAGCCGAAGCAATCGTCTCCGCACTCACGCCCAGCACCGTCTGCAGGATCAGCGGAGCGCGCGCCGCCTCCGCAATGGCCGGGTGGGCGCAGGCGAACATCAGCCTCAGCCGATGGTCGGGCAACGCGTCAGGCGCGGCGGCATCCATTTCGCCCAGCTCCTCGGCGATGAGTTGCACCTCCGGCGCGCCGGCTTGGCTGGTCCTGCGGCGCCGTGCGCCATCGATCAGTTTGCGGCGCGCGACAGTTATCAGCCAGCCTTCAGGGTTTGCAGGCGCGCCGCTACGCGGCCAATCGGCCAGCGCTGAGGCAAAAGCCTCCGACAACGCATCTTCGGCGGCGGCGACGTCCCGCGTGCGAGTGGCGAGAAAGGCAACGAGCTTGCCATAGCTGCGGCGGGCGACCGCCTCGGCTGTCAGCTGCGCATCGCCTGTCCCCACCGGCTTACATCGCCCACACGGGCCGGACTTCCACCTTGCCGAACTGCGCGCCAGGGCAGCGCGAGGCCCAAGTTATGGCCGCGTCGAGGTCGGCCACGTCGATCAGGTAATAGCCGCCAAGCCGTTCCTTGGAGTCGGCGAATGGGCCGTCCTGCACG
This sequence comes from Hyphomonadaceae bacterium, assembly GCA_035548775.1. Classification (GTDB taxonomy): domain Bacteria; phylum Pseudomonadota; class Alphaproteobacteria; order Caulobacterales; family Hyphomonadaceae; genus UBA7672. Next base: position 11,590 of record DASZSI010000285.1, on the reverse strand, counting down.
TGCGTCTTGCCGTTGGCGACGTGAACAGTGGTGGCGGTGGTGGTGGGTTTCAGGCGATCGCTGGCCTTCAGCGCTCCGGCCTTGCGCAGGGCGTCGGTGTAGGCGTTGAAAGCGGCCATGCCGGCTTCCTGTTGCTCCCGGGGCATTTTCTCCCAGCGGCCTTCTTCGGAATAGATCAGCAGCATGTATTGCATGGGTCAGGCTCCATCTGTCTGGCGGCGGGCCGATGCCTCGCCTGCATCAGTGACGCGCGGTTCGGGCCGATCTGGACATGCCCACCGAAATCTTCGCAACAGAACCTAACGCGTCGACTGCTTGGAGAGTAGGGAGGGGCATGGCGAAGACAGTCACAATTCACGGCCTCAAGACCTGCGACACCACCCGGGCTGCGCGCAAATGGCTAGACGAGCACGCCGTGAAGTACAGCTTTCATGACGTCCGCGAGGACGGCCTCTCGAAAGCCCAACTGGAGGGCTGGGTAAAGCAAATGGGTTGGGAAAAAGTACTCAACAAGGCGAGCACCACCTGGCGAGAACTGCCGGAAAAAGAGAAAGTCGCCGTCGACGAAAGGAAAGCGGTCGCGCTCCTGCTGGCCCACCCAACCCTGGTGAAGCGCCCAGTGCTGGACATCGGCGGGAAGCTGACTCTTGGTTTCAGACCGGCGGTCTATCAGCAGCTATTTTTCTAGCGCTTACGGGGCCGTCCCGTAGCAGCTCCGCGCTTGGCGACACGGATTTCGGCTTTCTTGGCCTGAAGTGCGTCAATCCGTCGGGATACCTCCTCGGCGATTTTCGGGAGCAACTCCGTGGCGGCCACTTGTTGCGCCGGAGAACCTGATTGTGAAAGACGGCTCGCGTTTCCGTTCAGGTTCTGAAGCTCGAGGTCGGAAAGTTCGGTCAGCTTGAATGTCAGAGCCATGGACGCGCCTCACTCGCCATCCGGCAGCGGGCGCCATGCGGGCCACGGAACGACATCACATGAGATAGGGCGACCCGGGCCCAAGGCTCGGAATACCTGCACCTGACAACACAACAGGACGGTCGAAAGCTGGGCGACAGGCAAGCAAGGTTGATTTCACAGGAAGGAACATATAGTGAACAATGTTCGCAAAGTTTCCTGCTTGGGGGCCGAACAAGGGCCGCCACCGGCGGTGCGCATAACGGAATGAATCCTGATGGATCCTACGGTACATCAGCACATCACGCTAAACGGCGGCGCCGACCTGCAGGGCTTTCGTCAAGCGCTGCGCATACTGACCTGGTCGAACATTCCGCCAGAGCAGATCTCGTGGAGCGAGCAGGAGAGCGCCGAGCAGTTCGGCGGCCGGCAACCGCTGACGTTCGGCATGGCGGGCAAGCCCATCATTCTGCAGCGTATGGCGGCGGAGCTGATCTCGAACGTGGTCTGCCACAGCCTGCCTGGAAAATACGCGATGCTCTACCGGCTGGTATGGCGGATGCAGCACGACGAGCCACGTCTGCTGAGCGCCACGCACGACCCGCTTGTCATGGGCTTGAACCAGATGGCCAGCGAGGTTCGACGCGACGTTGAAAGGATGCATGCCGGTTTGTGCTTCCGGGAAATCAACGACGCGGAAATCGGCGAGCGGTTCATCGCCTGGTTCGAGCCAGAACATTTCATTCTAGAGCCCGCCGCAAAGCATTTTATCGAGCGTTTCAGATCACTCGACTGGACGATCCTGACTCCGAAAGGTTCGTTGTGTTGGGACAGGAAGGAATTGGCCATCGGCCCGCCTGTTGGACGCAGCGCATCACTGGAGGTGGTCGCTTCAGAGATCAGCTGGCGCACATGTCATGAGAGCACGTTCAACCCGGCCCATGTGCATATTCCCACACTGCGCCGGTACGCATCTCAACAGGCAACCAGGAAATCCTGGCGCAATCGGTCAGACGCCGCATGCGGGCTCATCCCGGCCGCCTGGTCGCGAGTTGATGGGGTGATCGAACAGGAAACCGCGATGCCGGCGAAACGCAATCTGAAGGAATCCTCAGCCGCCGCGGCGGAAGAGCCCAAATCCCTGGCGGCTTTGAACCGGGTCATCGAAGCCTCGCCGCCCATGGTCGAAGGTTCGCACAAGGCTGTGTTGGGCGAGGGGCCGATGCATCCTGCAATCGCGTTCGTCGGTGAACAGCCGGGCGACCAGGAAGATATCGAAGGACGACCTTTTGTCGGTCCAGCGGGCAAGTTGCTCAACCGCGCGATGGAAGAGGCTGGCATCGACCGCAAGAAAACCTACGTCACTAACGCGGTGAAGCACTTCAAATTCGTCCAGCGCGGCAAGCGGCGCCTGCACCAGACACCGACAGCCGGGGAGGTGAAGCAATACCGCTGGTGGCTCGAGAAAGAACTCGGCTTCGTTGAACCGAAGCTCGTGGTGGCGCTTGGGGCTACCGCCGTTCATGCGTTGGCTGGAAAGGCTCTCCCGATCGGCAAGAACCGCGGCCCCGCTAAATTCGGCGGGTTTGACGGCTACATCACCGTTCACCCGTCTTTCCTGCTGCGGCTGCCTGACGAGGATGCCCGCCAGCGGGAATACAAGGCTTTGGTGGCAGACCTGAAGCGGATCGATCGCCTGTCGCACGAGGCTTCCCGCGCCTGACGCATGCTGGGCGGACCAGCACGCAGCCCTTGCGTTTGCAGCTGACCCGTGCGTCCGCGATTGACCCCCCAAATCAACCCAGATTAGGAATATGCATACATTCCGTCGGGGGTTTGACCATGAACATGACTGGAAAGAGCCTGGCTGTTGCCTTGGCAAGCGTGATCACGTTGTCAGCGTGTGAGACCAATGAACAAACCGGCCAGTTGATTGGCGGCCTCCTTGGCGCCGGGGCCGGCTATGCCGCCGCAGGCAAGAACAACAACGACACGGTTAAAGCGCTGGCGGTGATCGCGGGCGCCGGTCTTGGCGCCTGGATCGGCGGCAATATCGGCCGCGGTCTCGACCAGAAGGAGCGTGAGAAGCTGGCCATGTCGACGCAGACCGTGCTCAACGCTCCGGTCCCGGCGAACTCTCCGCTTCGTGCGCCCAAGCCCGCGCCGCAAGCTGCCGCCAGCGCGCCGAGCTCGGTATGGACCAGCCCGACCAATCCCAACTCTGTCTCGGGCAAGAGCACGGTCACGCAGGTGTCGAGCACCAACACCGGCGGTGAATGCCGCACGGTCCGCCAGCTCGTCGTGAAGAACGGCCAGGAAATGTCGGAAGACGTGAAGTTCTGCCGTCAGACCGCCAATGCGGCCTGGCAGCAGATGCAGGCCTAGCGCGGCTTTCAATACCGCACACGACGCGCGGGCAGGATGACCATGATGAACAAGCGCGCAGGGGTATTGCTGGCCAGTCTGGTGATCACGTCTGCGGCGTTCGCAATACTGCCTGCCTACAGCCAGAACGGCGGCAAGCCACCATCCAGCGGCCAGCCGGCGTATGCCTCGCGTCCGCCACTGGCCAATCTCGAGATCGGCGCCCAGATCTGTGGCGCCGATCCGCTGCCCGGCGAAACGAAGGACGAGTTCAACAGCCGGGCGGAGCGCGAAAACAACACGCCGGACTGGATCTGGGACGACCTGGACGCAATGCAGGCCGCACCCAAGAACATGACCTTCACCCTTCGGCAGGTCGGAAACGATCGTGTGCTGCTCGCAAATGGCGGCATCGACGACAACGCCGCCGATCGGTTGAAAACGGCTTTGCGCAACTATTCACCGGTCAATGAGGTCTGGTTCAATTCCCCGGGCGGCAACAGCTTTGTCGGCGTCCAGATGGGCGACATCCTACGCCAGAACATGGTGACAACGCGGGTGAAGGCCGGCAGCGGCTGCGCCTCGGCGTGCTCCACGGCCTTCCTGGGCGGTATGATGCGGCGCGTGGAGCCGGGCGCCGCCTATGGCGTCCACATGTTCACCACCGAAATCAGCGACGGCACCGCCAAGGCAATCTCGGACCAGTCCAAAGGCGGCAAGAGCTCCTCCCAGCAGATGTACAACGACATCCAGTGGCTGGGGGCGAAGGGGGCGACCGAACGCCTTCAATATGTGCAGCGGATGGGGGTATCGACCCACTGGCTAGATGTCTGGTCGTCGACCCGGCCGGGCTGCATGACATTTCTGTCTCAGGACGAAATGCACCGGTTCTTCGTGAACAACATCGAATAGTCGCCAGCCCGGCCGCTATCGAAAAATTTCCCTCCAATTAAATACGCCGTAATGCCGCAGGGGATGGACGAAGCGCGCGAAGGCGCCTATGTAGCCGGCACCCCCGAAAACGACGCAGCGTTGATTCTGAAAGCCTAGATGCAACCCAAGAATTCGACCTTCTCCGACCGGCAAGCCGCCTCGCTCGCCGCCAAGAAAGCCCTACTGGAAAAATTCAAGCCAAAGCCGATGGTTGTCGCGGATGCGCGGATCGACCACGAGGCCGAGCGCCATGCTCGCATCGAGGCCGTCCGGGCCGAGCGCCAGGCCGAAAAAGAGGCCAAGCAGCGCGCCCGCGAGGAAGCCGCCGCCGCCGCCGAGCTGGCCAGGCAAGCCGAGGCTGAGGCTGCCGAGCAGGCTCGCCTGGACGCCGAGCACCTGTCCGACGCCCAGAAACGCGCCGAGCGCAAGGAGCGCAAGAAAGCGGTGAAGGAAGCCGCCCGCGCCAAGAAAGAGATGCGCGCCCTGACCAAACCGTCGGGTCCGAAGGAAGAGCGTGTGCTCGACCCATACGAGGAGCATCGTCGCTATATTGCCAGCCTGGAGCGCGGCCGCGAACGCCGCCGGGCATAAGCTAACGTAGCGGTTTTGACGTTTTGAAGCGGCCTCCGGAATTTCTTTCCGGAGGCCGCATCCATTTAGGGCCGGGTTTGCCTCTATGCTTCCAGGAAGGGCGCACGCCCTGGAGGAAATTTGGAGGGCTGGGCCATGGGTCCCGAAATCGTCATCCCCGTTAGCATTTTCGGATCGATCGTCGGCGTGGTCTGGATGTTCCAGCATTTCGCTGCGAAGAAACGGCTGGAGTCCTACAAGACGCTTCAGCTGGCGATCGAGAAGGGCCAGCCGCTGACGCCGGATGCGCTGGAAGCCATGGCGCGGATGTCGAGCCCCCTGGCCGATCTCAAGCGGGGGATAGTGTTCATCGCCATCGCTGCCGGGTTCGCGGCGTTTGCAACGATCATCGGCACAGGCAATTTCCACGACGACGACATGCAGGCGATCATGCGCGGCCTCTATGGCGTTGCCATGTTCCCGCTGTTCGTAGGACTCGCTTTCCTGGGTATCCACTTCTTCGCCAACGAGTCCAAGCGTCGCTAGCTCCCCGTGTCCGGCGCCGACCCTGATACGGATCTGACCCGAGCTGCGATGTCGGGCGACCAGCAGGCCTTTGGCCAGCTGGTCGTTCGGCATCAAGCCAGCGTGCGCGCCCTCGCGCGCCGTCTGACCCGGTCGACCAGCGATGGTGATGACATTGCGCAGATGGCCTTCCTGACAGCGTGGCGGAGGCGCTCGACCTATCGGGGCGGTTCGTTCCGGGGATGGGTGTGCGCGATCGCCTACCGGGAATTCCTGCACGCGAAGCGCGACACGCCGGGCATTGAGGCGGATGAAACTGCAGGCGCGCCCGGGGAATCCGGCGAGCGGCTCGACCTGATGCGCGCTCTAAGCTCGCTGGACGAAAATGAACGGGCGGCAGTGGCGCTATGTCTGGGCGCGGGGCTCAGCCATTCGGAGGCGGCTATGACGATGGATGCGCCGCTGGGGTCGGTCAAGTCGTGGGTATTGCGGGGGCGGGCCAAACTACAAAAGGCGCTGGCCGCCTATGCGAGAGCGTGAGAATGTACATGTTCGAGGAACGCGACATGCCTCCTGAACCGACCGATCCGCACGACGATCTCGAGCAGATGCTCGCCGCCGACGAAGCTGCTATCGGCGACGAGGGTTTTTCAGCGCGTGTGATGGAAGGCGTGGGCAGGACCCGCAACTGGCGGCGGACCGCGATCTATGGGTCGGCCCTGGCCGGGCTGGGCTTTGCTTTCGGCGGCATCGTCCAGATGGCGCCGCATCTACCGAAGCTCGCGCCTGCGATGGACACCGCCATGGGCGCAATGCGTACCGCAAGCGTAACGACTGCCTGGCATGGCGCGTCGAACGAGGCTCAGCTTGCCGTGGTTGCAGTGATCGCGGGGATAAGCTTTCTGCTGGCGGCGGTAGCCAGCCAGGCCCGCTAGCCCGCCAGCCGCGCCCAAACTCGCACTCCCCAGATTGCTAATATGCCGCTCCTTTGCTCTCTTTCCACAGGGCAGGGACAACGAAGGGGGTAGGCAGTGGAAGACGCTATCAACATCAGCTTGTTCTTCGGCGGCCTGACGCTGTTCTTCGCAGCGCATTTCTTCACCACATTCCGCCCTCGCGGCGAACGCGACATACGCGAGCGCATGGGCCGCGGCCCCTACATGGGACTTTATTCGCTGGTGAGCCTTGCGGGCTTCGTCGCCATGGTGTGGGGCTTCGCCGGCATCAAGCCTTGGATCCCGCTATGGCATCCGCCCCTGTGGTCGCGACACGTCACGATGGCGCTGATGCTGCCTGCCTTCGTGCTGCTGGTCGCGGCTTACACGCCCACCGGCTTCATCAAGAAGGCGGTTGGTCACCCGATGCTGATAGCGGTGCTGCTGTGGTCGCTTGGCCACCTGATTGCCAATGGCGATCTCGCGGGCATCGCGCTGTTCGGGGCCTTCTTCGTCTACTCCCTGGTCGACCGGTTCGCCGTACGGGCCAGGGGCGACCGCGGGCCGAAGCCCGCCAGTCCCAGCATACTGGGGGACATGATTGCGGTGGCCATCGGCCTCGCAGTCTATGGCCTGTTCATCTACGATCTGCACGACAGGCTGATCGGTATTCCGCTGATCGTCGTGGACAGCTGAATAGGGTAAATCCGGCCAAAGTTGCATGATGGGCGATTGCGCTCTAAGGAGCGGCGCGCCTTTCGCCGGGAAAGCCCGCTCAGGGAAAACCATGTCCGCCCAGGTCCAGTCGAACCGCAAGACGGTGCGGGACATCGCCGCCGCCAAGGGCGCGACGCCGCTGGTGTGCCTGACGGCCTATACCGCCCCGATGGCCGAGCTGCTGGACAGCCGCTGTGACCTGCTTCTGGTCGGCGACAGCGTCGGCATGGTGGTGCACGGCCTGCCGACCACGGTGGGCGTCACGCTCGACATGATGATCCTGCACGGCAAGGCCGTGATGCGCGGTTCGAAACGCGCGTTCGTCGTCGTCGACATGCCTTTTGGCAGCTATGAAGCTAGCCCCGAGCAGGCGTTCACGAACGCCTCTCGCGTGATGATGGAGACGGGCTGCCAGGCCGTGAAGATCGAGGCGGGGGAATACGCCGCCGCCACGGTGCGCCATCTGGTCGAACGCGGCATTCCGGTCATGGCCCATATCGGCCTGCGCCCCCAGGCCACTAATGTCGACGGCGGCTTCAAGGCCAAGGGTCGGACCGACCAAGAACGCAACCGCATCCTGTCCGAGGCCCGCGCCGCGGACGAGGCCGGCTGCTTCGCAATGGTCATCGAGGGCGTGGCAGAGGACCTGGCCGCCCAGATTACAAAGCAGGTGAGCTGCCCCACGATAGGTATCGGCGCGTCGGCCCAATGCGACGGCCAGATCCTGGTGACCGATGACCTCCTGGGCATGTTCGACTGGACCCCGCGATTCGTGCGACGATTTGCCGACCTGCGAGACCTGATCGGCAAGGCAGTGGACGGATATGCCTCGGAAGTGCGGGCCCGCACTTTCCCCGGGGAAAAAGAGACCTACTCGCTCAAAAAACAGCCATAATCCCAACGGCCCATATTTTCTCAACAGTTATGGCGAATTGCCGGGCGGGGGTCGCCCGGTTAAGTTGCCTTTCCTTTCCGGAGCTGCCGCCGCGTGACCGATATCTTTGAAGAAGTCGACGAGAGCCTGCGGCAGGACAAGGCAGGCGAGCTCTGGAAAAAATACTCTCCGTTCGTCTATGGGGCGATTGTAATCGCTATCCTCGGCGTTGCCGGGAACGAGTTCCTCAAATGGCAGCGTTCGGGCGAGATCGAGAAATCCGCCAAGGTCTACGATGTTGGCGCGCTCGCGATGGAGAAGAAAGACTTCAACGGCGCCCGCACCGCTTTCAATCAGATCAAGAACGACAACACCGGTTTCTCGAAGCTCGCGGGCCACATGTTGGCTGGCATCGACAAGCAGCTTACCAATGACCCGGCCGCCATCGCGAAGGACCTGTCCGACGCCGCAGCCAAGGACCCGGGCGGTGTGTTGGGCGATATCGCGACGCTGAAGCTGGCCTATGCAAAGGCCGACACCGGCACGCTGCAGGATCTGCAGACGATCGTGAAGCCGCTGGTCGATCGTGGCGGATACGCCGCCTCGCTCGCGAAGGAAGTGGTAGCCGCCAAGAAACTGGCCGGCGGCGATGTCGAAGGCGCCCGCCAGGACTACCAGGCCCTATCCCTTGAGATTGAAGCGCCCCAGTCCTTGAAAGTGCGCGTAACGCAAGTTCTGCAGACTTTGCCGCCCGCGCCTGCGGCGCCGGCCGCCGCAGCAACACCAGCGCCGGCGCAACCCGTCGCACCGGCCCCCGCCGCGCCTGCTCCCGCCAAGCCAGCACAATGAGTCCAGTGATGCGTAAGTTCCTGCTGATTGCGCCTGTCCTCCTGCTCGCGGCGAGTTGCAGCATGTTCGGAGGCGGCAAGAAAGGCATCTCCGAAGAGGAGAAGGCTTCCCGCGTCACCGTAAACCCGTTCCAGGACACGCTGACGCCGGATCCCACGCTGGCCGCCGCGCAGATCAAGCTGCCGCCCGCCACGCCTGCGACGGACTGGCCGCAGGCCGGCGTCACCGCCTACAAGATTCCCGGTCACCTCGACGCCGCACCGGAATTCAAGATCGACTGGCGCGTCGGCGCCGGTTCCGGTTCTGACGTTGCCAAGCGCATCGTCGCCGCGCCGGTGGTGAAGGATAACCGCATCTACGTCGTCGACTCGAACCAGAAAGTTTCGGCCTTCGATGCCAACAACGGGCGACACCTGTGGTCGCACCAGCTGGAATCTCCGAACAAGAAGAATGACGGCCATTCGGTCGGCGGTGGTCTGGCTGTGGCGGGCGATCGGCTGATTGTTTCGTCCGGCTATGCATTCGTCACGGCGCTCTCGCTTGAGGACGGCAAGCCGCTGTGGGAAACCAAGGTGGAAAGCCCGATGTCCGGCTCTCCCGCCATTTTGGGCAAGCGCGCCTTCGTCACCTCGACCGACAACGAGCTCTATACCATCGATACCGACAGCGGCGACATCCTCTGGAACGACCAGGCGATCGCCGAATCCGCGCGCGTCCTGTCCTCGCCCAGCCCCGCCGTGACGCCCGACTTGCTGGTCGTGCCATACTCGTCCGGCGAATTGATCGCCTACCTGCCGACCGGTCCGCGCCGGTTGTGGACCGACACGCTGTCGGCCACCGGCCGCTACACCCCGCTGTCGGTCATCAACGACATTTCCGGCAAGCCAGCCATCGAACAGAGCGTGGTCTATGCCGCCAGCTATTCAGGCATCCTCACCGCCATCAACACGGTCAACGGCACACGGATGTGGGACGAGACGTTCGGCTCACGCATGGGGCCTGTGATCGGCGGCGACTACCTGTTTGTGGTCGGCACGGATGCGCGCGTGGCCTGCTTCCATAAAGTGGACGGCAAGCTGGTTTGGATGCGCAGCCTGCCCGAATATCGCGACGAGAAGAAGAAAAAGGACCGGATCGTCTGGACCGGGCCTTTGATCGTCTCGAATCGGCTGGTGGTCGTCTCGTCTGAAGGGAAAGTGCTGGCCCTGTCGCCGCAGAATGGCGAGACGATGGGCGAGGTGGATATCGGCCAGACGGTCTACATCGAGCCGATCGCCGCTTCTGGCAAGATTTTCGTGCTGACCGACGCTGGCACGCTGGTCGCAATCAAGTAAGCGGCTGCTCGTCCGCCACACGCGTTCCTGGAGTACTGGTTATGACGTTGACGGTGGCCATCGTCGGTCGCCCGAATGTCGGCAAGTCCACGCTGTTCAACCGGCTGGCCGGGCGCAAGATCGCCATTGTCGACGACCAGCCGGGCGTGACGCGCGACCGCAAGGAGGCGAGCGGTCGGCTGGGCGACCTTGACCTCAAGCTGATCGATACCGCCGGATTTGAGGATGTGACCGACGCCTCGCTGGAAGCGCGGATGCGACGGCAGACCGAAATCGCGATCAAGGAAGCCGACGTTTCGATCTTCCTCTATGACGCGCGGGCTGGTGTGACGCCCATCGACGAGCGGTTCGCTCAACTCCTGCGAAAGTCCGGCAAGCCGGTAGTCCTCGCCGCTAACAAGTGCGAGGGTAAGCAGGGCGACGAAGGCCTGATGGAAGCTTGGCGGCTGGGGCTGGGCGATCCCGCGCCGATCTCCGCCGAGCACGGTGAGGGCATGGCCGACCTTTTCGAGGCCCTGCGTCAGGTGCAGCTCAAGCTCGAAGCCAGGGGTGAGGTTCTGAATCTCGAGCCCGAGGCGGAGGTGGAAGAGCCTTTCGATCCGGACGCCGAGGCGCCGCTGGAGCCTGACAAGCCAATCCGCATCGCCTTCGTCGGCCGTCCAAATGCTGGCAAGTCCACCCTGATCAACGGCATCCTTAACGATGACCGCTTCGTCACCGGACCCGAGGCCGGCATCACGCGCGACAGCGTGACGGTGGCCTGGAAATGGCGGGAGAAGGAAATCCGCCTCGTGGACACCGCTGGCCTGCGCAAGCGGGCAAAGGTGCAGGAAAAGCTGGAACGCCTCTCCACCATGGAGACGACGCATTCCATCCGCTTTGCCGACGTAGTCGTGCTGGTGATGGACCCGCGCGATGCATTCGAGAAACAGGATGTGCAGATCGCCAACCTGGTGCTGCGCGAGGGCCGCGGCCTCGTCTTCGCGATCACCAAGTGGGACACGGTCGATGCGCCATCCGAAGCACGCAGGGAGATGGAGCACCAAGCCTTCGCGCACCTGCCACAGGCGAAGGGCGCTCCGCTGGTTCCAGTGTCGGGCATCACTCGCCGAGGTCTCGACAAGCTGATGGACGCCTGCGTGAAGGTCCACAAGGACTGGTCGGCGAGGGTGAAGACGCGCGACCTCAATGACTGGCTGCAATACGTCACGCAGAAGAACCCTCCGCCAGCGCCCGGCGGTAAGCGCATCAAGCCGCGCTACATGGCGCAGATGAAGACTAGGCCGCCGACCTTCGTGCTGATGGCCAGCCGCGCCGATGACATGCCGGAAACCTACAAGCGCTACCTGATCAACGAACTGCGCGAAGCGTTCGATCTGCCAGGCGTGCCGATCCGGCTGGTGCTACGGCAGGGCAAGAACCCGTTCGCTGATAAAGACAAGTAGCTGAAGCTGTGAGGCCGCCCTCGTGGTTCGACGGGCGTTCGCTGCGCTCACTGCTCACCATGAGGGCTACGAGGCATTCGCGAGCGTTGAAAAGCCCTCATGGTGAGCAGCGTGGCGATAGCCACGCGTCCGTCGAACCACGAGGGC
>DASZSI010000284.1:0-19767 GCA_035548775.1 Hyphomonadaceae bacterium | reverse complement strand
CAGCCGCGATTCCGCATTTGGAATCGGCGGCTTGATCTCCGCCGCGTCGGTAATTTTCTTCGCCTATATCGGCTTTGAAGCGGTTTCGACGGCGGGTGCGGAATCGAAGAACCCCGCGCGCGACATGCCGATCGGCATTCTCGGCTCGCTGATCATTTGTACCATTCTCTACATCCTCACCTGTGCGGTGCTGGTCGGCATCGTGCCCTACACCGAACTCAACGACCCGGCGCCGATCGCCAAGGCGGTCAACGCCATCGGTCTTCCCTGGTTCGCCTTCCTGGTGAAGATCGGCGCCTTCGCCGGCCTCTCGTCGGTGATGCTGGTGCTGCTCTATGGGCAGACCCGCATCTTCTACACCATGGCCCGCGATGGCCTGATCCCCCCAGTCTTCGCCACGGTAAACCCGAAAACCAAGACGCCGTGGGTCAACACCATTGTCGTCGGCGTCATTGCCGCCGGCGCCGCGGGCTTCGCAAGCCTCGACATCCTGGGAGACACGACCAACGTAGGCACGCTGGTCGCCTTCATGCTGATCTGCATCACAGTGATCTATCTGCGTTTTGCGCGGCCAAAGCTGAACCGGCCGTTCAAGATGCCAACCTGGCTGATCTGCATCATTGCGGTCCTTGGCGCGGTATTGTGCTTTATCCTTCTGATGTCCCTGATGTCAGAGGAGAGAACGCGCACATTCTTCATGTGGTATTCAATCGTTGGCGTCGTGATCTACTTCGTCTACGGCATGTGGAACTCGAAGCTTGCCAAGGGCCAGGTCGTCACCGGCCACGAGGATGTCTCCTCGACCGGCTCGCCAAAGGCGAACCCCTAGGCCGGCATTCGCTATCGCATCGACGGCGCTCTTCTCGGTCAGGGGAGGGCGCCGTTGCGTTGCGGCCCCCGGCTCGCTATCCCCTCCGTCAGTTGTTTTGAGGGGCCTCTCCGATGACCGTTGCCGCCGTCCAACCTCGCTTTGACTGGACGCGCGAGGACATCGCGGCGCTCTTTGACCTTCCCCTTCCGGACCTGCTCCTCCGGGCCCTCGAAGTCCGCCGCGCCAACTGGCCGGACGGCCGCATCCAGAAATCCCAACTGCTCTCCATCAAGACAGGCGGCTGCCCCGAAGATTGCGGCTACTGCTCGCAGTCGGCCCACTTCAAGATCGGCCTTGCCGCCTCGAAGCTGATGGAGCTCGATGCTGTGCTCGCTGAAGCGCGCCAGGCCAAGGCCAACGGCGCCGACCGTTTCTGCATGGGCGCCGCGTGGCGCTCGCTCAAGGACCGCGACCTGCCGAAAGTCTGCGAGATGATCTCGGCGGTGAAGGCCGAAGGCCTCGAGACCTGCGTCACGCTCGGCATGCTCGAGGAAGGCCAGGCCGAGAAGCTGAAAGAGGCCGGCCTCGACTACTACAACCATAACCTCGACACGTCGCGGGAGTACTACGCCACCGTCACCTCGACCCGGAAATACGAAGACCGGCTCGAGACGCTTGACCGCGCGCGCAAGGCGGGCGTCTCGCTGTGTTGCGGCGGCATCCTCGGTATGGGCGAGAGCCGCGAGGATCGCGTCGGCCTGATCCACGAGTTGTCCCGCATCACCCCCCACCCGGAAAGCGTGCCCATCAACGCGTTGGTGCCGATCGAAGGCACGCCGCTTGGCAAGTCCGAACCGATCGGCGCGGTGGAGCTGGCCCGCGCAATCGCGATCGCCCGCATCGTCTTCCCGGCGTCGTGGATCCGCCTGTCCGCCGGACGCGAGCAGATGACTGAGGAAGGCCAGGCGCTGTGCCTCGCCGCCGGGGCAAACTCCTTCTTCGTCGGCTCGAAACTCCTTACCACCGCCAACCCGGAGGCGAGCGAGGACGAACAGCTGATGGACGCGCTAAAGCTGGAATGGGGGCCTCGGAGCGACAAACCGCAGGTCAACGCCTGATGGCGCCCACTCCTGCCCAGGTCAAAGCCGTCATCTGGGACTTCGGCGGGGTTTTCACCTCCTCGCCCTTCGAGGCGTTCAACCGCTACGAAGCAGAACGCGATTTGCCGCACGACATCGTCCGCCGCATCAACACCATCAATCCGGACACCAATGCCTGGGCGCGGCTGGAACGGGCCGAGCTGTCGGCCGAGGAATTCGACAAGGTGTTCGACGAAGAGGCGAGGGCGCTAGGCCACACCATCCCGGGCCGGGACATCCTCCCCATCCTCTCCGGAAGCTTACGCCCCCGCGTCGTCACGGCGTTCAAGGCCTGCAAGGCGCGCTTCAAGGTTGGCTGCATCACCAACAACGCCCCCACCGGCAAGGGGCCAAGCATGGCGTCCGACGAGGCCAAGGCGCGCCAGATCGCCGAGGTCTTCACGCTGTTCGACCATGTGATCGAAAGCTCCAAGGCCGGCGTACGCAAGCCAGACCCGCGTATCTACGCCATGATGTGCGAGGCGCTGGGTGTAGACCCTTCCGCGTGCGTCTACCTCGACGACCTCGGCATCAACCTGAAGCCCGCGCGGGACCTGGGCATGGCGACCATCAAGGTCACATCTGAAGAGCAACTGCTCTCTGATTTGTCGAACGCGGTCGGCCTCGCCTTTTCCTAGACGCTGTATCTCGAAAATATCTTGCCGAACCTCTTGCGAAGTCTTGCCGCCCTGCCTGAATGGGCGCGGGGAGATGGATAGGGGCTTGCCCTGTGAACGGGCGCGTGACGATTGCGTTGCTTTGCGTGTCGATAGCCATGGCATCGATGCTGGCGGCTTGCGACGCGCCGAAATCGTCCGAACCTCCCGGCGCCGCAGTGGTCGATCAGCCGGTCCAGCCCGATCCGCTTCCCCCCCAAGTCGCCGCCACGGTGCGCCAGCTGCACCAGATCGCAAGGTCCGGCGGAGTTCGCGATCTGGCGAAGCTTGCCGATGCAACGCCCGGCTTCCGCTCCAACAATGCCGGCCTTGATCATCTTGAATACTGGAACCTGAAACTGCGCACGGGCGACTGGCCGATGGCGCAGGTCGAAAAACTGCTCAGCTACCGCTTCACGGTGCACGATTCCTCGCAGGGCAAGGTCTATATCTGGCCGTGGATGGCGCTGCTGAAGCCGTCCGAAATCACGCCAGCCGCCGCGCGCGAGATCGACAAGCTTCTCGGCACAGGCGCAGCCGACGACCTGCGCAAGGGCGGCGTATGGCCGGGCTATGTCCTCGGGATCCGCGAGGACGGGCTCTGGCTCTATTTTGTCTCGGGGTCGGGCTAGAGCCGTATCGGGCTGTCGAGGTTTAGGCCGCGTCAGCCTTGCCGATGCGCGGGGGCCCGCCATTGGCCGCCTGCGAGGGGCCAAAGGCGCGATCCAGCATCCGGGTCGAATCCAGCGACAGGGCGATCGTCTCGCTCAGCAACTGCAGGATCTTCACATTGTTGTTCATGACGTAGAGCGCTTCCGGCCGGTGATCGCCCGCAATCGCCTCGCAGCGGTGGATGATGTCCCCGCGCAGCATGATCAGAAGGTCTTCCAGCTTGTGGCCGTCCGGCTTCTTGTCCGAACGAAGGAAATGGGTCACGGCGCTCTCCCGGAAACTTTGCCGCACCATGGCTCAAAATCGCTGACGGATCGTTTCACTGCGACGGTGTTTGGGCGTTATTATCTGGTAAAGACCGGCTCAGGAGCGCGTCATGGCCAGCCAGAAACCACCAAGGATCGGCGCCAGGGCGGCGCTGTCCCAACTTGCCGGCTGGGCCGAAACCCCCGGCCGCGACGCCATCTCTAGAACCTACAAGTTCGCTGATTTCAACGCGGCCTTCGGCTTCATGACGCGCGTGGCGCTACACGCCGACAAGCACGACCACCATCCCGAATGGTTCAACGTCTACAACCGGGTCGACGTAACCCTGTCGACCCACGATGCCGGCGGCGTCACCGACAAGGACGTCACGCTCGCCAAATTCATGGACGGGATCGCGAAGGGCTGATCCTTCGGCCGCTATTGCGGGAACACGATCACGCTGGCCAGCGTCACCTGCGCCTGGCCTTTGCCCACCACACCATCAATCGCCTTCTGCAGCCGCGCGCGGATCATGTCCGCATCCGGCACGCCGCCGATCACATAGCTTAGCGAAGCGTAGTTCATCACCGCTTCGCGCATCGCGCTCATCACGCGGGGCTTCAGCGCGGCCACCTGCTTGCGGGTCTGCTCGGAGGGAACATCGAGCCCCGCATCGACCGCCAGCACGCCCGAAACGCTGAACCCGCGCGAGATCGGCGCGCGCAGTCCGAAAGTCGGAACATAATTGTTTGAACCCGTGATGCGCTTGGCGGCCGGGTCGGCCTCGCCCGCGGCGGGCGGCTTGGCTTCCGGAGGATTGGCGAATGCGGGGGCAGGCGAGGATGCCGCCAGGAACATGACCGGAAGGATCATCGCCGGAAGGAAGATCGAATGAAGCGCGCGCATGGCGCCAGCCTGCCCGAGAATGCTTAAAGCCGCCTTTAGTCTGCTGCGTCGCGGCGATGCCGCCTTACGCACACGTCCGGACACGTTCGCGTGCGAACGGGCTGATCCCGGTCCCGGGCATACTTTGATACAGACCGTACACACATCCCCGGATTTTGCGGTGCTACAGCTCCGCCCGTTTCCCACGGGACGGCTGGGAACGCCACGTATTGCAACTGGTTACGACGCGGCCAGCCGCGCGGGGAAACCTATGCTGAAGAGACTGCATCGCATCGCGCTGCTTCGCGAAGCTGCTACGACGCTGTGCCTGGCCGGGCCCGTCATCCTTCCCGCCGCCGCGGTCGCGCAGGCGCCGAAGCCTCCGCAGGCAGCTCCCGCAAAGCCCAGCGCGCCTCCCGCCCGGGAAACCGATGTCGATGAGGAGGACACCGTCGTCATCACCGGCAACCGGATTCTTCCGGGAAGCGTCCCCGGCAATCCGACGCCGGACTTTGTCTTCACGCCCGCCGACATCCGCTCCTATGGCGCCTCCAATATCGATGAATTGCTGGAGTCCCTGGCGCCGGAACTTGGAACGTCGAGCGGCCGGGGCAGCCAGCCGGTCGTCCTGCTCAATGGCCGCCGTGTTTCCAGCTACAACGAGATCAGCTCGCTGCCGACCGAAGCGATCCTGCGCGTCGAGGTCTTCACCGAGGAAGTCGCGCTGCAATATGGCTACTCGCCCGACCAGAAGGTGGTGAACATCGTCCTGCGCCGGCGGTTCCGTTCCAACACAGTCGAAGCCAATGGCGGCCAGGTCGCAAACGGGGCTGGCGGCCAGGCGAACGCCGACCTCGACAACCTCACCATATCTCCGCAGGGCCGCGTCAATCTCGACGGCAAGGTCGCCGACAACGATGCGGTGACGCGGCTGGAGCGCGGCGTCGAGCCGCAGCTGACCGGCGTCGATGATCGCAATGCACGCACCATCGTGCCCGACAGCGACCAGATCAACATCAACGGCGTCTGGAACCATGTGCTGGATCGCATCTGGGCTGTCACGACCAGTACGACGCTTACGTCCAATACTTCGGAAGCCAAGATCGGCATCGATGGGACAACCGGCGCGGCCATCCTGTCCAAGCAGGACGGCACAAACGCGCGCCTTGGCGTCACGCTCGACGGCCAGAGCCTTAACTGGATGTGGACCGGCTCGCTGTCCGCCAACCGAAGTGACAACAAGAGCGATATCCTGAGTTCCCTGGGCTCGACCTCGGACAGCAAGAACACGACGATCGACGCCGTCGGCAACATCAGCGGCGCCATCCTCGACGTGCCCGCCGGCAAGATGCGCCTGAGCGCACGGGGCAGTTTCAACAAGGCGGTCCTCGACGGCGAGTCGGTCCGCAACGGTCTCCTGCAAACAAGCTATCTCACCCGCAGCCAGGTTGGCGGGCAGGTCACCTTGAGCGCGCCGCTCACCAGTTCTCGCCGCGGCGTGCTGGGAGAGGTCGGCGACATATCCGCCTTCGTGCACGGCTCGGTCGACTCGCTCTCCGATTTCGACACGGTGACCAGCTATGGCGGCGGCCTCACCTGGGCGCCCATGTCGGGCATGCACTTCTCCGTGCGCGCCAACCACACCGAGGCGGCCCCCAGCCTGCAGCAACTCGGCTCGCCAACCGTGGTGACGCCGGGCGCGCAGATCTACGACCAGATCACCGGCCAGACCGTCTTCGTCACCGCCACATCGGGCGGCAATCCGGATCTCTTGGCCGAAACCCGCCAGGACGTGAACTTCAACGGCAGCTGGCAGCTGTTCCAGGGCCTCACGCTCACCGGCTCGTTCACCCACAACGACACGCACAACGCGCTCACCGCCTTCCCCCTGTTCACGCCGGCGCTCGAGGTGGCCTACCCCTCGCGTTTCACGCGCGACAGTTCGGGCGCCCTCATCGCCGTTGATCGCCGCGCCATCAACATCCCGGACCGCGAGGGCGAAACGGCGCGCGTCGGCATCACGTTCAGCCAGAGCTTTGGGCCGCGCGCACAACCGCCGGCCTTGCCGCCGGGCGTTGCCGCCAATGCTGCATTCTTCCGGCGCGGCGGGCGAGGACGCGGACCGGGCGGGCCGCCGGGACAGGGGCAGACGCAGGGCCAGAATCCGGGCCAGGTTCAGGGTCAACAACGTCCTGGTCCAGGACAAGGATCAGGCCAGGCCGGCGCGCCTCCGCCGCCTGACGCGGGCGACCAGCCGCCGCCCTCCGCGGACGGCGCCCCGCCTTCACCCGATGCAGCCCCCGCCGCCGATGCCGTCGCGCCGGGCGACACGGGTTTTGGCGGGCGCCAGGGCGGCGGTTTCGGTGGAGGATTTGGCGGCGGAGGGGGCGGTCGCGGCGGCTTCGGCGGTGGCGGTCGTGGCGGCGGCCGTGGCGGCTTTGGCGGCGGCCTGGGCGGCGGGCCGCCCCAGCTTGGCCGCGTCAGCTTCTCGATCTTCTACACCCGGCGACTGGACGACCAGGTCGTGCTGGGTCCCGGCATGTCGGCCATCGACCTTACCAAGACAGCGGCGCTCGGCGGCGATGGCGGCGGTGGCCGCGACAAGGTCGAGTTTGAAGGCGGCCTCAACTGGCAGGGCATGGGCCTGCGCCTCAACGGCACGTGGAACAGCGGCTACACCGTGCTTGGCGCGATGGAAGCGCAGAACCTCACCTATGGCGATGTCGCCACGGTCGACGCCCGCGCCTTCTTCGACTTCAACGCCTATCCGGATTTCGTCCGCGCGCATCCGCTGTTCGCATCGACCCGTATCGTGCTCCGCGTCACCAACATGTTCGATTCAGCCCCCAGCGTGCACGACGGGACCGGCGCGACGCCTTACGCCTACCAGCACGACCTTCTCGATCCGCGGGGCGTTACCTGGCAGATCGGGATCAGGAAGCTGTTCCAGTAGAAGCTGGCCCTTGCGGGCCGGGGCGGCGATGCGGCAGGGTCGCACGGCTGCGCGAATATCGCAGCGGGGATCAACATGCCGTCCAACAGCCCCGCCAACGTGATCGCCTCGTGCGCGGTTCTGCTATGCTGGATCGGCTTTGCCGCCGTGATGCTGCGCTCACGCATGGCAGGTGGCGCGGACGGCGGCGTTGCGCGGCGCGATCTCGGCTCGATCCTCGGTATCGCCCTCCAGGGCGTCGGCATGGCGCTGGCCTGGGCTGCGCGGTTCCAGTTTGCCTGGCCGGTCGGCGGGGCGGACTGGCTTCCGGCGATCCCGCCTGCCGCCATCGCATTCCTTTCGGTTGCGCTGTTCGCCTGGTCGACCCGCACCATGGGCGCCAACTGGAGCCTGGTTGCGCGCACGCGCGATGATCACACGCTGGTGCAGAGCGGACCCTTCGCCTTCGTCCGCAATCCGATCTACATCGCCCTGTTCGGCATGATGAGCGCAACGGCGATCGCCCTCGGCCACTGGGTCAATCTCATCGCCGCTATCCCGCTCTACCTCATCGGCACGGTCCTGCGCGTCCACATTGAGGAGAAGTTGTTACGCCAGACCTTCGGACAGGCCTTCGACGACTACGCTCGCCGCGTAAAGCGCTTCATCCCAGGGGTCTGGTGATCCGCAACTTCAGGATACTGACGCCGCGCTGCGGCCGGCCCTGGCTTGCCCAGCCGAAGCTCGCAAAGCGAGCGAAGGCTGGTGGAGCTGAGGGGAATCGAACCCCTGACCTCGTCATTGCGAACGACGCGCTCTCCCAACTGAGCTACAGCCCCGAACCGGGTTTTGGGAGCCGGTTAGCTATGCTTGGGCGAGGGTCCAGTCAAGCAGACATGGCAAGCAGGCGTGCCCAACCCGCCGTCAGCAACGTTGCAGGCCCGGCCCCCCCGGGCTAGACACCCCGGAACCAGACTGGGAGCCGGATTTGCGGGAACTGCTTGGGGCGCTCTACATCTACTTTCTCAATCCGATCCTGAGTCTCTTGCTGATCATCCTGCTGGTGTACGTGGTGCTCAGCTGGCTGGTCGTGGGCGGCGTGGTGTCGCGCTACAATCCCACCACCCAGTCCATCATGCGGTTCCTCGACGCCATCCTTCGGCCGTTGCTGCGCCCGATCCAGAAAGTGATTCCCTCGGTCGGCGGGCTCGACTTCTCGGTCTTCATCCTTGGCCTGGTGGTGGTTTTCCTGCGCGACTACGCCATCCCGCGCCTCATCTCGCTGGTGCCGATCTGACGGCGGCCGCCTGGCGCCTGGCTGCGGGCGCAGCTTTCCTGCGCGTCCGCGTGACGCCCAACGCATCGAAGGACGCCATCGAAGGCCCGGGCGAGGATCCCTCCGGGGCGCATCTCAGGATTCGTGTCCGCGCCGCGCCCGAGGCCGGCAAGGCAAATGCCGCGGTCGAAGCCCTGCTGGCCGGGGCGCTTGGCGTGGCGAAGTCCGCTGTTTCGGTGGAGAAGGGCGGAGCGAGCCGCATCAAGATCGTGCGAATCTCCGCCGATCCGTCTATAGCGGGCGCGCTTGAGACGCTGACCGGAGCACGCGATGCCCGCTGAACTGATCGATGGAAAGTTCGTTTCCGAAAAGGTCCGCGCCGCGGCCGCCGCCGCGGTGGCCAGGCTTCCCGGGCAGCCGTGCCTTGCCGTGGTGCTGGTGGGCGACGATCCGGCAAGCCAGATCTACGTGAAGTCGAAAGGCGAAAAAACCGAAGCGGCCGGCATGCGCTCGATCACCAAACGCCTGCCAGAGAAATCGACACAGGCGGAAGTCGAGGCGGTGCTGAAAGCGCTGGTCGCCGATCCGGAAATCGACGGCATCCTGCTCCAGCTTCCCTTGCCCAGGCATCTCAACGAGGCGCAGGCGCTGGCGCTGATCGACCCCTTGAAGGACGTCGACGGCCTCACCGAACTCTCCGCCGGCCGCCTCGTTCTCGGCAAGCCGGGCCTGCGTCCTTGCACGCCGGTCGGCTGTGTCATCATGGCGAAGCATGCACTCGGCGCCGACCTGTCGGGCAAGCATGTCGTGGTGATCGGTCGCTCCATCCTCGTGGGCAAGCCGGTCTCGCTCCTGTTTCTCGCGGAGAACTGCACCGTCACTATCGCGCATTCGAAGACGGCGGACCTTCCCGCTCTGTGCCGCACCGCAGACATTCTCGTGCCCGCCGTCGGCCGTCCGCAGATGGTGCGCGGCGCGTGGGTGAAGCCTGGCGCGGTGGTCATAGACGTTGGCATCAACCGCATTCCCGCGCCCGAGAAAGGCGAAGGCAAGACGCGCGTGGTCGGGGATGCGCACTTTGAGGAATGCAAGCAAGTTGCCGGCTGGATCACGCCCGTGCCTGGCGGCGTCGGGCTGATGACGGTCGCTTGTCTCTTGCGCAATACGGTGCTGGCGGCTTGCGCCCGCCGCGGCTGGGCGGTTCCGAAGGAACTCGCCTCCTAGCGCAATGAGCCTGTTCGACGATCTCTGGTCCGCCCAATCCGGCCGTTGCGCCATCTGCCGGGAGGCGATGCCAAAATCGCGCTGGGATGTCGCGCACGCAACGCTGTGGAAGAAACAGCGGCCGACGTTTGACCATATCCGTCCGCGGTCGAAAGGCGGGGCGGACGAGGCGGCAAACCTTCAGCTCACCCATGCAAGTTGCAACAAGCGCAAGGGCGATCTCTGGACGCCGCCAGACGGCTGAATCTTCTTGACCCACACCGGCCCTTCGTCCTGACTGGACCTTGTGGCGGGAAGTCTGGCGTGGGGATGCCGATGCGGGGATGGTTGGCGACAGCGGTCGCGGTGTTGACGTGCCTGCCGGCTGGCGCTCAACCACCTGCGACCCTCACTCCCACTGATCACTTTCACCGTGGCAATGCCGCCCAGGACGCCAACGACTACAAGACTGCGATGAGCGAGTGGCTCGTCGCCTGCAATGGCGGCATCGCAACCGCCTGCAGCAATCTTGGAGCGGCGACCGCCGAGGGACCAACGGGCGCGCCGGACTTCAAGCGCGCGCTCGAGCTCTACCGGTTGGGTTGCGACAACGGCAGCATGAGCGGCTGCGGCAATGTCGGCGCCGCTTACCTCCAGGGCGAGGGCGTGAAGGTCGACTTTGCGCTGGGTCGCACATATCTGCAGAAAGCCTGCGACGGCGACGATGCGCGCGCATGCGGAAACCTCGGCCTGATCTACGACGACGCCATGGGTGTACCCGCCGATCTGCCGAAGGCGGTCGCCCTCTACCAGAAATCGTGCGCAAACAACGACAAGGTCGGCTGCTCGAATCTCGGGGCGCTTTATCTCAACGGTCGGGGCGTGGCCCAGGATCTCACGGCAGCGCGAGTGTTGTTCGAGAAGGCTTGCGCTCAGGATTACGGCGTCGGCTGTTACAATCTCGGTATCGTCTATCAGAACGGATCGGGAGTTCCCGTCAATCTGGCCAAGGCGCGCGCGTATTTCGAGAAAGGCTGCGCGGGCAGGGACGGCAATGCGTGCAACAATCTCGGCGTGTTCTACGAAAAAGGGCAGGCAGGCGTCGCCGTCGATTTCGCCAAATCGGCTGCCTTCTACCAGCGGGGATGCGATGCCGGCGAAGGGCTTGCATGCAACAATGTCGGGGTTCTGGTTGTCCGCGGCGTTGTCGGCGCGGTTGATGGCGAGCGCGCGCGGGCGTTGTTCTTGCGCGGATGCAAGCTGAGCGACGCCAATTCGTGCGCCAACGCCGGCAATTTTCTGGTGAAGGGCATCGGCGGTTCAAAGGATGTCGAAGGCGGCAGGAAGATGCTGAAGATGGCCTGCGACGCTGGGGTTCTGGCAGGCTGCGACCTGCTCAAGTAATTGCAACGACGGTCACGCGGTTGCCGGCGCAGGCTTCAGCTTGCCGATCACAAAGCGCGCGACGCGCCAGAGCAGCAGCACGGCCAGGATCGCCGCGTGCGTCATCGGCTGGATCTGGAACAGCGTCTTCTGCATCAGTATGTCGTGCGCCACCGCCAGGATCGCCAGCGGATAGATCAGCCAGTGCAGTCTCTCCCACGCCTTGCGGCCCATGCGGCGGATCATGCCGTTGGTCGAGGTGATGGCGAGCGGGATCATGGCCGCAAGCGCGATGATGCCGAGCGTGATGTAGGTGCGCTTGGCGATGTCCTCCATCAGGGCGGGGACTGACCAGTTCAGGTTGAGGCCAAAATACGCAATCAGGTGCAGCGCCGCGTAGAAAAACGCCGCCAACCCGATCCGCCTGCGGATCAGCACGATCGGCGCCCAGCCGGTGATGTCGCGGACAGGCGATATCGCCAGCGTAACCAGAAGGATGCGCAGCGCCGTGTCGCCCAGGTAATGGTGCGTCCACTTCACCGGGTTGAAGCCCATGGCGTAAGGCGCAACCCCGCTCAGCATCAGCGTCCAGAGCACGGCAAGATAGGCGAACGGCGCGATGAGCGCCGCCAGCGTCAGCGGCTTCATCCACGTCTTGCCGAACGCGCGCAGGAATTTCGAGTGCGCCATGGACCTAGTAGTTCGCCTTCAGGTCCATGCCGGCGTACAGCGAAGCGACCTGCTTCTCATAGCCGTTGAACATCTCGGTCTTGCGGCGCTGGTTGAAGCCGCCCTTGCCGCCGATCACCTGCTCCGACGCCTGGCTCCAGCGCGGATGGTCCACATTCGGGTTCACGTTGGAATAGAAGCCGTATTCGTTGGCGTTGGCCTTGTTCCACGCGGTCTTCGGCATGGCGGTGACGAAGCGGATCCTGGCGATCGACTTGGTGGCCTTGAAGCCATACTTCCAGGGCATCACGGTCCGGACCGGCGCGCCGTTCTGGGTTTTCAGCGATTTGCCATAGGCGCCGACGGCGATGAAGGCGAGCTCGTTCATCGCCTCGTCCATCCGCAGGCCTTCGACATAAGGCCATTGCAGCACCGGAAAGCGCACGCCCGGCATCACATTGCGGTCGACCACGGTTTCGAACTGCACGAATTTCGCGGTCGACTTCGGCTTCAGCCGGGTCATGACACTGGCCATCGGCACGCCGATCCACGGCACCACCATCGACCAGGCCTCGACGCAGCGATGGCGATAGACCCGTTCCTCCAGCTTCGTGAAATCGACAAGGTCGGTCAGCGCATAGGTCCCGGCGGCGTCGGTCTCTCCCTCGACCGCGATCGACCAGGGCGAGGTCTTCATGATGCCTTCGTATTGCGCCGGGTCTTCCTTGTCGGTCCCGAATTCATAGTAATTGCAGTATTGGTTGAACGCGTCCTCAACCGAGGGACCGTCCGCCACCACGTAGGCTGATTTCGTGGAGTTGAGTTTCTGCCCGCCCGTCGGGTTGGCCGGAACGGCCTTGCCATTGATGGTTGCAGCGTTGGCCGCCGCCGGCGCGCCGGCCTTGGGTTGTTGCGGCTCGGAGCATGCGGGCAAGGCGCCGAGGATCGACCCCGCGCCCAACGTGCCCGCTGTCGCCAGCATCTTACGCCGGCTGAAGAAGACGGACTCAGGCGTCAGCTCGCCCCGAAGGTTCTGGTAGCCTGGGTTGCGGCGGAACTTCAGCCCCATCTCGCTCTCCTCGTTTTTCGCTCTTCCTGTCTCGACCATAGAACGGGCGGCCGGGTGGATCGATCACTAACCCGCGTTGTTGCGGCTATTGATTTGATGAGGCTGAAGCATGGCTGGCCGTTCGCATCGTCGTGATCGGCGCCGAACTGCCTCAGCCTGCTTGACTACTGTGTATAGCTATGTATATAGAATGGCATGGTAGTAACGTTGGCTAGGTAGAAACCCATGAAACGGCGGTCTTGGACAAAATATCTTGCACTTTCCGGGCTCTTGGCGATCTCGGCTGGCGGTCTGCCGGCGTCCGCCGAACCCGCCAACGCGGGCACGCTTCGGGAAGTCCTCGCGCACGGCGTGGTGATGAGCGTTTCCGGCGCCGATATCGACGTCGTCTTCACTGCGGACGGAAAATTCACTGCGCTCGGTTCGACCGGCACGTGGCGGATCGACGGCGAGAAGCTGTGCTCGAAGTCCGATATCACCCTGATCGAGACCTGCGCGGTCTATCCGGCGGGCAAGAAGTCGGGCGATGCGTTCAACATCGACGCGCCCGGCGCGGTCGTCGCGATCCGGATCAAGTAACGATGCCTGATACGCAATCCGATGTGGCGGCAAGGCTGGAGCAGGAACTCCGTCGCGGCGTCATCATCCTGGCCACGCTCTCCCAGCTGCGCAGCGCACAGTACGGCTACTCGCTTCGGCAAGCGCTCGCCGACAAGGGCATGCCGATAGAAGAAGGCACGCTCTATCCGCTGCTGCGCCGGCTCGAAGGGCAGGGTCTCCTGGTCAGCGAATGGCGTATCGAGGACGGTCCGCCCCGCCGCTATTACACGCTCAGCCCCGAAGGCGTGAAGCATTTCTCGGATCTCACGGCTGCCTGGCGCGGCCTCACCGCCATCGTCGACGGACTCATCGACGAAGAACCCGTCCGCAAAAGGAAGTCTGTATCATGAGCGCCGCTGACAAGCCGCCGAATGATGTGTCGCCGAACGCCGTGCTCGAAGCTTATGTGCTGGACGTCGTGCGCCGCCTGCCGCGCCGCCAGCGCAACGATGTCGGCGTCGAACTGCGCAACCTCCTTGCCGAAAGCCTGCGCGATCGCGCCGCCGATGCCGGCCACGCCGCCAACAACCAGATGGCGCTCGATATCGTGCGAGATTTTGGCCGGCCGGACGATGTCGCCGCGCGCTATCATCCGCCGGGCGATCCGATCATTCCGCCCCAGCAAAGTGCGGCCTTCGCGTGGACCGGCCTTATCGGCATCGCGATCCAGTGGAGCGTCACCCTGCCGATGGCGTTCGACAATGGCGGCTCCGCCATCGGCGCGTGGTGGGTCACCTACGGCCTGGGCGCCTTCTGGTGGCCGGGCTTCCTTGTCACCATCGCCATCATCGCAGGTTTCGTCCGCCGCCGCTGGCCCGCTTCGCCACAGGCCTGGCGTCCCAAGGGCCTGGACACCGACACCATCAACCGGCCGCTGCATCTTGCAGGCTTTGCCGCGGCGCTGGTCGGCATCGGCATCTGGGTGGCGCAAGCCTGGTTCGTTCTCACCAGTTCGTCGCCGGCCGCTCGCGCACTCGCCTTCGCACCGGATTTCCTGATCACGCGCGCGCCGGTGATCATGCTCTATTGGGCGGCGGGTCTCACGCTGATGCTGGTCGTGATCATGGAAGGCCGGTGGCGCCCTCTTACCCGCCAGGTCAATCTTGGCCTGCAAGTGCTGGTCTGCGCCCTGATGGCGTGGCTGATCCTCGGCGGACCGATGTTTGTCAGCGAGGTCGCCGATCAGACCGCCAAGGCCGCTCTAGGCCTGATCATCGTCCTGGTCGTGATCCAGCTTGCCTCGTTGGCTTGGCGCAGGCGGGCGCGGCTCCGCCCCCCGGTCGCCCAGCGCGGTTAATCTTTGGCGTGGTAGCCTTGCCCGACTGATTCGGAGAGGGCTCATGCGCAAGCTTTCGGATCTCGCGGGCGTCGTGGTGCTCTGCGCCCTCGTGCTAGCCGGCTGCATGTCGCCGGCGCCGGGCGGGCCCACGGCGGCGCCGACCACTGGCCGGGCGCTTGCACAGTTCGCCTGTCCCCAGCGCATCGCCGAGGCGCACGCCTGGGTCAACTACATGCCCGGTCCCGGCCGCGGCCCGCGCATGCTGAACGTCGATATCGTCCTCGCCAACGCGACCGACAAGGCGATCATCCTGAAGTCTGACGCGACGACCGGCGACACCCTTGTGCTAGACATCCGCACCGCGCCCGCGGCCCCGCTGCCAGGCCATCTTGCCTACCGCGAGCCGGTCCCCGACCAGCTCTACAAGCGCATCTCTCTGTTCTGCCGCGGCGGCGAGATCCACTCCATCGACCATATCGAGCGGGTCTTCTAGGCACGGTCTTTCGGGCGAGCCATGTTGACGCCGATCCTGCTTCCGCGCGTTGATGCGCGGTGGAGCCAAGGAGGGACGTCATGGCCAGCAGCGTAACCGTCACCGACGGGGGAAACCCGGTCAGCATCAACGTGGAGCAGATCGCCTACGTGATCTGGGAGAAGGCCCAGACCACCATCATGTTCGCCTATGGCCACGCGATCGCCTTCAAGGAGATTACCGAGCGTGAAAAGGATGCGTTGAAGCGCGCCCTGCGCATCAATCCGGCCTGACGGGCGCCGTCCGGCGATTGCCGTAGCCCCGCCCCTCCTGTAGACCCTCCCCGACATTGGGCCGGGGGCCTGTAGCAGGGAGCGTGCATGCGACTTGGGTTTTTCGGCGATGTGGTCGGCCGGGCCGGCCGCCAAGCTGTCGCCGAGCATCTGCCCCGCGTGCGCGCCGAGCTCGAACTCGACTTCGTCATCGTCAACGGCGAGAACGCAGCTGGCGGCTTCGGCATCACCGAAGCGACCGCGCAGGACCTGTTCCAGGCCGGCGCCGACTGCATCACGCTCGGCAACCATTCGTGGGACCAGACCGAGGCGCTGACCTACATCCAGCGCGAACAGCGCCTGCTGCGTCCGTTCAACTATCCCAAGACGCTGCAGATACCCGGCCGCGGCTCCCAGCTGTTCACCACGCCGCGCGGCCAGCGCGTCTTCGTCGTGCAGATTCACGGATCGGCCTTCATGGAATCGCTCGACGATCCCATCCAGGGCGTGGCCGCGGCGCTTGAAGAGGCGCCTCTGCGCCAGGTGGCCGATGCGATCATCGTCGAAATCCACGCCGAGGCGACCGCCGAGAAGATGACGCTGGCGCATTTTGTCGACGGACGGGCCACGGCGGTGATCGGCGCTCATACCCACATCCCGACCGCGGACGCCCAGGTGCTGCCGGGCGGCACCGCCTACATGACCGACGCCGGCATGTGCGGCGACTATGACAGCGTGATCGGGATGAAGAAGGGGCCTATCGTCCAGCGCGCTGCGACGCGGCTTCCGACCGAGCGCAAATCGCCGGCGGAAGGCCCCGCAACATTGTGCGGCGCGCTGGTCATTTCAGATGATGCAACCGGCCTTGCGAAATCGATCGAGCCCATTCGCGTCGGCGGCCGTCTGCGCGAGGCAATGCCCTCCATCGCGCGGTGACATTTTCCGGGTGACGCGCAGGTACACTCGCTCCCCTGTCATTTGTCCTCTCCGGAATGTTCAGCTAGGTCTTGTCCGAACCGGCCAGCATGCGCCGGATGGAAGGCTTGGGAGGATGGCTCTTATGCGCTCAGGTTTATTGCGTTCGATCGCTTTTTCGGTGGCGTCCGCCGCTGTCGTCGGCTGCGCCATGGCGGCGCCTCCGCCGGCGCCGACGGCAAGCTCGGCCTACATCGTCTCCGCAGTGTCCGATCCGGCGCGCCCGCAGGCGGACAAGGATCGCGACGTAAACCGCAAACCGGCCGAGATGCTGGCTTTCGCCGGCGTGAAGCCCGGCTCGGTCGTCGCAGACATGATTCCTGGCGGCGGCTATTTTACGCGTATCTTCTCGAAGGCTGTCGGCCCCACCGGCAAGGTCTATGCGATCGCCGGCGCGCCGCGTCCCGGCCAGCCGCCGCCGCTGGATGCGCTGGTGCAGGACAAGGCCAATTACGGCAATCTCACGGTCGTCACGTCCGACTTCCAGTCGATTGCTGCGCCCGAGAAGTTCGACATCGCCTGGACCAGCCAGAACTATCACGACCTCAAGAACCGCCCTGCGCCGTTCGAGATCGCGAAGTTCAACAAGGCGGTCTTCGATGCGCTGAAGCCGGGCGGCATCTACATCGTGCTGGACCACTCCGCCAAGGCTGACGCGGCGGCCGACGTCACATCCAAGATGCACCGCATCAAGGAGGAGACGGTGAAGGCCGAAGTGCTTGCAGCCGGCTTCAAGCTGATCGGTTCCTCGGACGCGGTCCGCGACCCGGCCGACACCCGCGAAACGCCGGTGTTCGATTCCAACATCCGCGGCAAGACCGACCAGTTCGTGCTGAAGTTCCAGAAGCCGGGCTGAGGCGCGCCGCGCTTGCAGCGAATAAGAAATTGCGACTAGCGAGTAGGGCGCGGCTGGATACTGCCGCGCCTTGCTTCTATTCGCTACTTCGCTATTTGCCCAGATCGAACACGATCTCTTTCTGGGTAAGCCCCATCTCCTTCAGCGCCTCGGCGATGATGTGGCGATGGCACTTGGCTTCATTGCCGCAGAAGCAGAGCAGGGCGGACGCCTGGTCCTGGCAGAGATCGCGCACCTCCCGCAACGCCAGTTGCGCCTCGGGCTGCTCGAACGAGGCGTGATAGATGCGCCGGAATTCGTCCATCCGCCCGGCCCGGTTGGCGATGCGCCCCGCCTTGGGCGTCCCCAGCGCGCGCAGATGGATATAGCCGATGCCGTGCTCATCCAGGCTCGCGGCCAGCATCTTCTTGGAAAACCCGGCCCGCCGCGAGTTGGCGACATCTCGTGTATCGATCACGCGCTTCACCCTGTGCTTCTCCAGTCCCGCGATCAGGCCGGGAAGCGTGGTGAACTCATAGCCGACCGTGAAAAAGCTCTTGCGCGCCATGGCGCCAATCTAGTTCGGCGCCGCTTTGACATCCACGGCCTTTGTGGCGGCCAGCTTCTTCTCAGCGGGTTTCTTCTCGCCCGGCTTTGCATCAGCCTTTGCGTCTTTCTTATCCTTGTCGTCGGTCTTCTCCGGCGGCGGTTTCTGCTTGCCCAGCCGCGCGGCCAACAGGATGTGCGCCATCGCGTAGTTGCCCTCGTGGCAGGCGTATTCGTAGAGCCGGTCCTTCGATCGCTTCATCATCACTTCCGCGAGCCATGGCCCGCTGTACAGCGCCGGGTCCTCGATCGTGAAGCGATAGCGGATGACGTCGGGCGAAATCATGGTGATCCATTCGGTCACCCGGCTGGCGCGGCTAACCATGGCGGCGTCGCGGAATTGCACGCCCCAGGGATCGTCCGCCGAAAAATGGTCCGTCACCACCACCAGCGTGTCGCCCTCCCAGTGCCCGACGGAATAGCCGACGCGTGATCGCACTGCGTCCGGCGGCGCTGTGCCTCCCATCGCCACGATACGCCCGCCATGGGTGTCCTCGGTGCCGATGGCGATGGCGCCCGGCGTCTGGATGATCTGGCTCGGGATCAGGTCGGCGAAAAAGACCAGGGGTGGATCGCCCGCACCCAGCACGCAGCGCTCGCCCGGCGAACGCTCCTCTGGATTGTCGAAATTCTTTTTCCTCAGGTCATCGCGGCGCGCATTGACCGCCTTGGCCAGCGCTGTCAGCGGCAGCTTTCCGTCCGCCGGCTCGATCAGCAGGGACGAGCGTAGTTCGCCGTTCACCTCAAGCAGCGTTTCGATCTTGGCGCCGGGCGCGTCGAAATCCGGATCGTAGACCTTCTCATCGTTCTTGTTGAAGTCCGCGATCAGCTTCTTGGCTTGCTCGGGCGTCACCACCAAAGTCTTCACGTCATCGGGCCGTTCCAGCGTGGTGGCGACATTGGCCGACCACACGCCCTGCAGGTCGGGATGGCCATCCGCCGCGCGCGGAATTTCGCGCGGCGTCTGGGCGGCGGCTCCACCGCCCGCAACGATCAGTCCTGCCAGTATGAGTGCACGCATGTCCCGCGACCCTGACCCGCCCCTAGCCAGCGCACAACCGCCGGCGATTGGCTAGCCATTACGTCAGCGTTTGCACTTCGGATTGATGCCCTGCACGTAATTCGGGATGACGCCGATGTCTTTGGCGGTTTCGGCCCCCATGAAGCCGGTTATCTTCTCGTAGGTAACTGTGTCCGGATATTGCTTCAGCAACGGCGTGGCGACGGCAAGATAAGACCAGTGCCACTTCTCCTCGTTATAGCCGTTGGGCCGTTCGGCGCCCTTGGCCGAATAGACCTGGCAGAAACCGTAGTCGGCCGCGTGCGCCGTCAGCCAGTCATAGACCTTCTTGCCCTTGCCGGAGGCAAAGTATTTGTTGTCGAGCGCATTGAGATCGAAGTCCGTGCCCCAGTGATGGCGCGAGGCGCCGGGCATGGCGGAAAATTCCATGATCTTGACTGCACGCGCCTTGGGGTCGGGCACCGTCTTGGGCAGCTTGCCGCCTTCCACCGGCGTCTTGCCCGTCCACTTCTTTTCCCAGATCGACTTCTGGTCATCGAACGAGCGGAACGCCGAAACGATCTTGATCTCGACGCCCTCCTTGCCCGCCGCATCGATCATCCTGGTCAGCGCCGCGACCGCGTCCTTGTCGCCATAGACGCGGCTGCCGCCGAGATACTTCGCAGGGATTTTCGCAAAGCGCGGATCTTTCGCCGGATCGACCTTGCCGAGCAGCACATCGGCTGACGCCTTTTCCTCCGCCTTCGAGTCCACGGCTTTCGGCGCC
>DASZSI010000283.1:0-29663 GCA_035548775.1 Hyphomonadaceae bacterium | reverse complement strand
GTCAAGACAATCCTGACACGCGGGCGCTGTCAAGGCATTCCTGACGCTTCGCCGCGCGATCCCCCTCGCCAAACGGGCTCGTCCGTGCTGAAAAACCGGTATGTCCGGGCACAGGACGTCAGGGAGGGTTTCATGAAGTTCGGGTCTGCTCTGCTGGCAGGCGCAGCACTGCTTGCGATGGCTGCGTGCTCGGAGAAGTCCAAGACCGCGGCCCCGCTGACCGTCGCTCAGGTCGACGGCTCGGCAATCCAGGCGGCCGACCAGCGGCCGGATGTCTGGCTGTCCACCGGCCGCACTTACACCGAACAACGCTATTCGCCGCTCAAGCAGATCGACGCCAAGAATATCGGCCAGCTCGGGCTTGCCTGGTTCGCCGAGCTCGACACCAACCGCGGCATGGAGGCAACGCCGCTGGTGGTCGACGGCGTGATGTATGTCACCTCGGCATGGTCGGTCGTCTATGCGCTCGACGCTAAGACAGGCGAGCGCAAATGGACCTACGATCCGCATGTCGACAAGGCCCGCGGCCAGAAGGCCTGCTGCGACGTCGTCAATCGCGGCGTCGCCATCTACAAGGGCAAGGTCTATGTCGGCACGATAGATGCGCGCCTGATCGCTCTGGATGCGGCGACCGGCAAGGAAGTCTGGTCGCAGGTCACCGCCGATCAGTCCAAGCCCTACACCATCACCGGCGCTCCGCGGGTCGTCAAAGGCAATGTACTGATCGGCAATGGCGGCGCCGAATTCGGCGTGCGCGGCTATCTCACCGCCTACGATGCTGAAACCGGCAAACAGGCCTGGCGGTTCTACATGACGCCGAACCCGGAGAAGAAGCCGGACGGCGCAGCCTCCGACAAGTTCTGGGCGGAGAAGGGCAACGCCACCTGGGGCGACAAGGGCGAATGGACCGAATCCGGCGGCGGCGGCACGCCGTGGGACGCCATCGTCTACGATCCCGATCTCAATCTCGTCTACATCGGTGGCGGCAATGGCAGCCCATGGAACCAGCGGCTGCGCGATCCTGAAGGCAAGGACAACCTGTTCCTGTCCTCGATTGTCGCGCTGCACGCCGACACCGGCGAATACGCCTGGCATTATCAGACCACGCCGGGCGAGACCTGGGACTACACCGCCACCCAGCCGATCATCCTCGCTGATCTCAAGATCGGCGACAAAGTCCGCAAGGTGCTGATGCAGGCGCCGAAGAATGGGTTCTTCTACGTCATCGATCGCCAGACCGGTGAACTGATCTCGGCCGACAAATACCAGGACAATCTCACCTGGGCGACCGGTGTTGACATGAAGACCGGCCGTCCCATCGAGGCGCCGAACGCGCGGTACGAGATGGCCGAGACGGCGTTGCACATCCCCGGGCCGCTCGGCAGCCACAACTGGCACCCGATGTCATTCAGCCCCGACACTGGCCTCGTCTACATCCCGGCGCACACCCTGCCGACCATCTACGCCAACATGGACAACTTCAAATATCGGCCAGGCTATTGGAACACCGGCACCGACTTCACCGCGGCGGCGCTTCCAACCGAGGCGGCTGCGCGTGCAGCTGCCGCGGCCGCTTCCAAGGGCCAGCTGGTCGCGTGGGACCCGGTCGCCCGCAAGCCGAAATGGACGCACGACTATCCCAACGCCTGGAACGGCGGTGTGCTGACGACAGCGGGCGGCCTCGTCTTCCAGGGCGCGCTCGACGGCCATTTCCGCGCCTTCAACGCCGCGGACGGCACGCAGCTGTGGGATGTCGACGGAGAATATCCGGTGCTCTCCGGCCCGATCAGCTACGAAATCGGCGGCGAACAATATGTTGCGGTCACGGCGGGGTGGGGCACGGCGCTTCCTCTCGCAGGCGGCACGGGTCAGCGCATGGGATCGGCCGAAAAGGGCCGTGTGATCGTCTACAAGATCGGCGGCAAGGCGACGTTGCCGCCTTATGAGACCTTCCCGGTCGACCAGGCGCCGACAGCGCCTGACTTCGGCAGCGCTGCCCAGGTCGCGCGCGGCAAGGAGCTCTACTTCCAGAACTGCATGGTCTGCCACGGCGACGGCGTGCAGTCCGGCGGCTTGGTCGTAGACCTGCGTTGGTCGGAAAACGTGGCGACCAAGGATCTCTTCAAGGACGTCGTGCTCGGCGGCAAGTTCGCCACCGCCGGCATGGCGCCGTTCCAGGGGGCGCTCTCGCCGGAGGATATCGAAACAATCCGGGCCTACATCGTCAGCCGCGCCCATGAAGACGCGGACGCGGCCAAGAAAGCTGCGACGCCCGCCAAGCCAAAATAGGCGGTCCGGATCTACAATGAGCGAGGGGCGGGCCTTTGGGTCCGCCCCTTTCATTTTCATGATCGCCAACATGACAATCGCAATCGTTGTCATGTTGAAGGATCGCTCTTGCCGGAGGCGCGGGGCGCATCAACATCATTCAGGTCATTGGCCGAGGAGGTTGCAATGACCCTTGCTCAATCCGCCGCCAATTTCCGCACGCTGAACGTCCACGCGCTTGAACGGGCCGCGCCCATTGACGATCCGTATCGCCACGTCGTCGCTGACGGCGTGCTGTCGCCCTTAACAGCTGCCGCGATCCGCGCAGACTTTCCTGAAACCAGCTCAGCCGGGTTCCTGGCCGCCGACGACCTGCCGCGTCGCGGCGCCTATGACGACCTTCTCCACGATCTTGAAAGCGAGGACCTCGCCCGCCTGCTGACCCGCAAGCTTGGTCTCGAACTCGAAAACCGGCCGCGCCTCATCACAGTACGACGCTGGTCGCGCGCCAAAGACGGCCGCATCCACACTGATTCCGAGTCCAAGATCGCGACCATGCTTGTCTATCTCAACGAGACGTGGGGCGCGCAGGGAGGCGCAATCCGGGTGCTCCGCTCAGGCAAGGACTTTGGCGACTATGTTCGCGAGGTGCCCCCGGTGGAGGGGAATGTCTTCGCCTTCCGCCGCAGCGACGCCTCCTGGCACGGCCACCTCCCGTTCAAGGGCGAACGCCTTGTCGTCCAGCTGACTTATCTGGTTTCGGCCGAAGCGGCCGGCCGGAAGCGCCGCAACGCCGGTGTGCAAGGCATGCTGAAGCGCATTTTCGAACGCGCAGCCTGATCTACGACAGGCCTATTCAAAACGGTTTCAGCCGTTGCCGCTTCCCGCGAGCGCAGCTAGGCTCGATGTCGCTCGCAGCAGGGGGAATGCGCGTGATCCGTACAGTTATGGCCGCTGTTTGCCTGGTTTTCGCGCCCGAAGCGCTTGCGCAACCACAGGCGCCGGAGCCCGGAACCGTATCTTCACCAGGGCCATCTTCGCCGGCGCCCGGTGGCGCGAAGGATGATCCTTCAGCTCCTTCCAATGATCCAGCGACCGACGCCGAAGCGTTCGCCAAGGCGCGGGAGACATTCGAAAAGTCGATCACGCGGGTAAAGGGCCAAGTTGCGCTGGTGGCCAACACGATCATGCTCAACGTGCCGAACAGCTATTACTATCTCGACCGCGATGACGCCAAGAAGGTGTTGGAAGACCTCTGGGGCAACCCGCCGGACAGCGCGCCGCTGGGCATGCTGTTTCCCGATCGCTTCTCGGCGATTGACCCGGATGCTTGGGGCGTTGTGATAACCTACGAGGACACTGGCTATGTTTCGGATTCCGACGCAGCCAAGATCAACTACGACGACCTGATGCGCGATATCCGTGACGAGAACAAACGCGAGAATCCGTCCCGCAAGGCCAAGGGATATCCCACGGTAGATGTCCGCGGCTGGGCGACGCAGCCTCGCTATGACGCAAAGACCCACAAGCTCTATTGGGCTGAGGACGTCGTCTTCGACGACAACGACAAGGTCCACACCCTCAACTACGACATGCGGGTGCTGGGCCGTTCTGGCGTCCTGCAGCTGAAGTTCGTCGCCGCCATGGAAGACCTGCGCGCAGTCGAGCAGGCCGGACCGATCGTTCTTTCCGGCCCTGAGTTCATGTCCGGCGCGCGCTATGAGGATTTCAATCCGGCGACCGACAAGAAGGCCGACTATGGCGTCGCGGGCTTGATCGCGGGCGGCACGCTAGGCGGCCTCCTGCTGGCGAAGAACACCGGTATTCTCGGCCTCTTGCTGGTGGTGCTTCAAAAGGCATGGTTCGTCGTGATCGCCGCGTTCGCCGGCGTCGGAGCGTGGGTTCGCAACATGTTTGGCGGCGGCAAGAAGACCCCTGGCAAACCAGGGGGCGAAAGGCCGTCAGCCATGTCGACGGATTTCTTTGACAAGCCTTCCGGCTCAACTTCCGAGCCGCCATCGAACGACCCAACCTCGGTCTAACCTTCAGATAAATATGAAATTTGTTGGGTCTCCACCTTTCAGGCGGAGGCTTGTGCACGATTTTCGACACAGTTCTTGACAGCATCTTTCGATATATCTAAATAGACGGTCGAATGACGGACAGAAAAGGAAAATCATAATGCGTCATCATTCAGATCATCGCGGCCGCAAGCACATGTTCCGCGAAGCGATGCGCGCCTACGCCGAGCATATGGGCGATCACATTGAGATGGGTCGACATGGTCGCCATGGCTTCGGTCGGCGCTTTGGGCGCGGCGGAGAGGAAGGCGATGAAGGTGAGGGTGGCTTCGGCTGGGGCTTCGGCGGGCCGCGCGGCGGCCGCGTTCTCGGCCACGGCGACCTGCGTCTGCTTCTGCTTGCGCTCATCGGCGAAAAACCGCGTCACGGCTACGACCTGATCAAGGCCGTGGAAGAGCGCTTTGCCGGCGCCTATGCGCCTAGCCCGGGCGCTGTCTACCCCACGCTCACCATGCTGGAAGAACAGGACTATGTCCGCGCCGAGGCGGCGGAAGGCTCGAAGAAGCTCTTCTCCATCACGCCAGAAGGCAGGGCATTCCTGAAAGAGAACGAGGTCCAGGTCGACGGCATTCTTTCGCGTGTCGATCTTGTCGCGACGGCCTTTGTCCGGCAGTCGGCGCCGGACGACGTTCGCGAGGCGTGGAAAACGCTGCGCCAGGCCATGAACATGCGCCGCACGCCCTGGACGAAAGAGGAAGTGGAGCGGGTTCGCGCCATCCTCGCCAAGGCGACCAAAGACATCATGGGCCGCGAATAATCTCACGAATCGCTGGACCAGAAGCGCTCCCCCGCTTCTGAATGGCGCGCATCGGTGTAGGCTCCGCCCGTTCGAGAAGCGGAGCCCCCATGCGCGCCATCATCTTTTCTGCTCTTGCCGCCTTCGCGCTCGCTGCGCCTTCGATTGCGCAGGCGCCAAAGCCAGCGCCCGAGCATGTGAAGCTCGATCCGAAGGAAGGCGACTTTGTCGTCAAGGACTTCAAGTTCAAGGACGGCGAAACGCTCGCCTCGATGAATCTGCACTACGCCACGCTCGGCGCGCCGCATCGCAACACCAAGGGCGAGGTCGATAACGCCGTCCTGATCATGCACGGCACGGGCGGCGACTGGAAACAATTCCTGCGACCGCAATTTGCCGACGTGCTGTTTGCGCCCGGCGGCCTGCTTGATCCCGCGAAATACTACATCATCCTTCGCGACGGCATTGGTCACGGCAAATCATCCAAGCCGTCCGATGGGATGCACGCCAGGTTTCCCAGGTACGATTACGACGACATGGTTACAGCCGATCACGAGCTGCTCACAAAAGGCCTAGGCGTCGGCCACGCCCGCCTGATCATGGGCACGTCCATGGGGTGCATGCATTCCTTTGTCTGGGGCGAGATGTATCCGGACTTCATGGACGCGCTGATGCCGCTGGCCTGCCTGCCGACAGCGATCGTCGGCCGCAACCGCACCTGGCGTTCGCTGATCATCCAGGCAGTGAAGAACGATCCGGCCTGGAAAGGCGGGGATTATACGAGCCAGCCGGTCGAGGCGCTGCGCACGGCCGCCGCGCTTCAGCTTGTCGCCGGCGGCGCGCCGATCGTGATGCAGATCGACTACCCCACGCGCGAGAAGGCGGACGAATACGCCAGGAGCTATACCGAGAACTATCTCAAGACCACCGACGCCAACGACCTGATCTACCAGTTCGACGCCTCGCGGAACTATGATCCGTCCAGGGACCTCGAAAAGATCAAGGCGCCGCTCACCTGGGTGAACTCCGCTGACGACTTCATCAACCCGCCCGAGCTGGGCCTTGCAGAGCAGTTCGCCAAGCGCCTCAAGACCGGCAAGTTCGTCCTCATCCCCGCCAGCAAGGACACCCACGGCCACGGCACTCACACCTGGGCCGCGATCTGGAAAGGGCATCTCGAGGCGCTGTTGAAGCGGTCGGGGCCGACCTCGATGAAAACGGCGGCAAAGCCTATCGCCAAGCCGAAAGGCCAGTAGGCGACAGGCTCACGGCTTAAAAAGCAGAAGGCCCGGATCATCGATCCGGGCCCTTCGCATATCCAGTCAGGCGTCGCCTATTTCGGGTTGCACCAGGTGAGGAAGTCCTTGGCCTGAGCGGTCATGTCCTTCATCGACCCGACGTATTTGGCCTGAACCTTTGTGGCGGGGTCTTTCACGAAAGCCCACTGCACTTCGCCCCCGTCGGTCACGACAGACATCATGTCGAGCTGGGACAGGTTGAGCAGGTCCGACGACGCCATGGTGAAAACGAAATCCGGATCAGGCGCCTTCGGGTTGGCGGCGAACTTGCCCTCGATCTCCTTCGATCCCGCGCCGACGCGAATCTGGTAGCTCGCGGTCTGGCCCAGGCGGCCGGCGGGCTGCTTGCCGAGGTGAGCGGTAACCTGGCCGTTCGACGGATTGCAGGTCATCCAGAACCCTTGCGGCTGGTCGACCGTGCCGCCGCTCGCATTGACGAGAGCCAGGATCGGATCCTGCGGCATCAGCCTTTCTTCCGCCGACCATTGCGTCGTGCCGGCGACATTTAGCACGGTCGCTGTGCCGGCGCTGGCGCTGGGCGAGGGGGTCGCGGAGGTCGTGCCGGGGCCCGGCGCGGGAGCAGGATTGTTCGCGCACGCGGCGGCCATCAATCCTGCAGCGGCCAACAGCGACAGACGTTTCAGCATCGCAAGTCCCTCCAAATCTCCAAACGCCGTCCGCCCAAGAATCAAGACTGATCGAGTCAGATCTTGATGACGACCTTACCCTTGGCGCGGCGTTCCGAAAGCTCCTTGATCGCCTCGGCGGCGCGTTCGAGCGGATAGGTGCTGGAGACGTGTGGCCGAATTGCGCCTTCTTTGTAGAGGCGGAACAGGTCGGCGAGGTTTTCCGCATGTCCCTTCGGGTCGCGGGCGACAAAGGCGCCCCAGAACACGCCCACGATCTGGCAGGATTTCAGAAGCGTAAGGTTGAGCGGCAGTTTCGGGATGCCGGCCGGAAAGCCGATCACCAGGAAGCGGCCTTCCCAGTTCAATGCCCGCACGGCCGGTTCGGCATAGTCTCCGCCCACGCCGTCATAGATGACATCGACACCGCCGCCGGACACATCCTTGATCTGGTCCGAGAATGCTTTCTGCTGATCCTTCGACAGCGGGTTCTCGGGATAGACGAGGCCCTTGTGTGCGCCCTTGGAGAGACAGAAGTCGACCTTCTCCTGGCTCGAGGCCGCCGCGATGACTTCCGCGCCCATCGCTCGGCCGAGTTCGACCGCCGCAAGCCCGACGCCGCCCGCCGCGCCAAGCACCAGCAGCTTTTCGCCCTTCTTGAGATGCCCGCGGTCCTTCAGCGCATAGTGCGAGGTGCCGTAAGTCATCAGGAGCGATGCGCCTTCCTCGAACGGCATGAAGTCAGGCAGCTTGTTCATGCGGTTGGCCGGAACAGCCACTTCCTCGGCCATGCCGCCGGCGCCGGTCGAGCCGAACACCTTGTCGCCAACCTTGAATGCCGTGACGCCATCGCCAACGGCCTTCACCACGCCGGAGATTTCCCCGCCCGGAGAGAACGGCCGCGGCGGCTTGAACTGGTACATGTCCTGGATGATCAGGAAGTCGGGGAAGTTCACGCCTACCGCCTTTACCGAGATCACGATCTCGCCCGCTTTCGGCGTCGGCGAGGGCACGTCCTTCACCACCAGCGTGTCAGGCCCGCCCGGGGCCACGGAGAGGACAGCTTTCATGGATTTCGGCTCCGCTCGAATGCTGGTCCTGCCTTAGCGAACCGGGCGGGGCCTGTCATCCTGCTTGCGGTTCGCGGCGGGCTCTGAAACCCTTTCACCAGATCATGAGGGGAGAGAATTCGATGTTCCGTTCGATCGCCGCCCGGCTTGCCGCAGGCATTGTCGCCCTTGCTGGCGTTGTGCTTGCCGCTTGCGCGACACAGTCGGCGGAGACCTCCAGCCCCGTCGACGGGGTTCACTTCCGGATGGTCGAGACCAACGGGATCAAGCTGCGCGTGGCGGAGGCGGGCAAGGGGCCGCTGGTGATCCTGGTCCATGGCTGGCCGGAAAGCTGGTATTCCTGGCGGCATCAGATCCCGGCCATCGCAGCGGCCGGCTACCATGTCATCGCGCCGGACATGCGCGGCTATGGCAAGTCCGACAAGCCGCCCGCAGTCGAGGACTACGACATCGTGCACACGTCGGGTGATATCGTGGGGCTTGTCGATGCGATGGGCGAGAAAAAGGCGATCCTCATCGGACACGACTGGGGCGCGATCGTCACCTGGAACACGGTGCTTCTGCATCCAGATCGTTTCTCGGCGATGATCGCCATGAGCGTGCCCAATGGCGGTCGCGGCGCCGTCGCGCCGCTCGCCAGCATGAAGGCGGCCTACGGCGAAAACTTTTACTACATCCTCTATCACCAGGAGCCGGGAGTGGCGGAGAAGGAATACGACGCTGACCCGCGCGGCCTGCTCAGCCGTCTCTACACTTCCAAAGACACGCCGCTTGACCCGCCCACGGTCACGGATCCCAAGCGCTCTGCGGGCGGATGGATACCGCGTCTAGGAAAGCCGAAGGCGCTGCCGGCCTGGCTCACTCAGAAAGACCTCGACTATTACGTGTCCGAGTTCACGGCATCCGGCTTTCGCGGCGGGGTGAACTACTACCGCAATTTCGATCGCAACTGGGAAATCACGCCGCAGCTGACGGGCGCTCGCATCAAGGCGCCGGTCGCGTTCATTGCGGGCGAGGACGACATCGTCATTCGCGGCGCCAAGGAGCCCGCCTTGCGCACCCAGATGTCGCGTGTGGCGGACGACCTGCGCGCAGTGAAGCTCGTGCCGGGCTCTGGCCACTGGGTCCAGCAGGAAAAACCAGCGGAGGTGAACGCCTTCATCCTCGACTTCCTGAAGGGACTGCCGCAATAGCCCTTTCATGAGAACCGTCCGCGGCTATTTCGGCGTCGGCGTGGAATCGCTGTCGAAGCCCATGAATCTGGGCGCGCTGCAGCGCACGGCGCATGCTTTTGGGGCGAGCTTCACCTTCACCGTGGCGGCCGCGCCGAAGGTGCGTGACCTCCATAACTCCGACACCTCGAAGTCGGACCTGCACGTGCCCTGGTATCTGTGGGCCACGGTCGAGGATATGCGCCTGCCCAAGGGCTGCGAACTGGTCGGCGTGGAACTTACCGATGACGCCGTCGACCTGCCGTCCTTCCGGCATCCCTTGCGCGCGGCCTATGTGATGGGCGGGGAACGCAAGGACCTGTCGCCGGAGATGCAGGCGCGCTGCGCCCACATCGTGAAAATCCCGACGCGCTTCTGCATCAACGTTTCGCTGGCCGGTGCGCTGGTGATGTATGACCGCACGCTGTCGTTGGGCGGCTATCCTGCGCGGCCGGTCAAGGCCGGCGGGCCTATTTGAGGTAGGAGCGGCGGTTGATCGGCTTGATGCGCGAGCCGAGAAAGGCGAGCACGCCGCCTGCGATCATGCCGCCGGCGAGAGCGAAGGCCGCAGTTGCATCGTCCGGTCCGATCCCGGCGAAGAACAAAAAGGCCAGCATGCCGCCGAGGCCGACCGCGATCACGATGCCTGTCATGCGCACGGCCCTCGACGAGGCATTCGTCACCGGCGCGCTTTCCTTCAGATCACCATAGGCCAGCCGGCCGATGAACAGCGCCGCCACGCCCGCCGCAATCGCGGGAAGAATAACAACCGCGACGGTGCGCAGCGCCATCAGCGTGTCGCCCCATTTGAGGAAATTGGTGAGCACAAGAGCGGTCAGGATGATCATCGCCACGGCCACAGCGGCGCCGATGCTCATGAAGACCATGCCGATCAACCGACGCCACGCCACGCTTAAGCTTCTCCCGACCCGCCCGTCATTTCGCCTGGATCGAGGCGCCGCGTGCCGGTTTGAGGCGAGCGGGCGTCTGCCGCAGGATACTTAACGGGCGATTTGCCCTGACTTTCGGGGGCGTTTTTTCGCGTCAGATTGGACCAGAATCCAGCCGATTCCTCCTGATAGGCGAAATTCGCGCGACACGCTTAAACTCGTTTTCAACCCTTCGTGCCAGTTTGATGCGGAACAGGAAGGCCGTTCTCCAAGAGCCTTCCAGCATTGATGGTGTGGCACATGGCAAAGACCGTTCTCGTCGTTGACGACGATCCGACCCAACGTCGCTTGATGCAGGCTGCGGCCGAAAAGCAGGGCTTCCGGGCCCGCGTGGTCGAAAACGGCGAAAAAGCGCTCGAAGAGGCTTCCGACGCCAAGAACGGCGTCGATGTGGTCCTTCTCGACCTCGTGATGCCGGGCCTTTCGGGCATGGAAACGCTGGAGCGGCTGATGGAGCGCCGGCCGGACCTGCCGGTCATCGTGCTCACCGCCACCGGCGGCATCGACACTGTGGTTTCGGCCATGCGCGCCGGGGCGATCGACTTCTTCGTGAAGCCGGCGTCGCCCGAGCGCATCGCGATCTCGATCCGCAACGCGCTTAAACTGTCCGACCTGCGCGGCGAGGTGAAACGCCTCACCAAGAAGCAGG
Organism: Hyphomonadaceae bacterium; assembly: GCA_035548775.1. Taxonomy (GTDB): domain Bacteria; phylum Pseudomonadota; class Alphaproteobacteria; order Caulobacterales; family Hyphomonadaceae; genus UBA7672. The sequence continues at coordinate 18,774 of DASZSI010000283.1, read as the reverse complement.
GCGGCTCCATGGGCTTCGACGACATGATCGCCGGCGCGCCGTCGATGCGCCAGGTCGTTCGTCTCGGCCAGCGCGCGGCTGCGTCCTCGATCCCGATCCTGATCCTCGGTGAATCGGGCGTCGGCAAGGAAGTCATCGCCCGCTGCATCCAGGGCGCGTCGGACCGCGCCGGCAAGCCGTTCATCTCGGTCAACTGCGGCGCCATCCCGGAGAACCTGGTCGAGTCGATCCTGTTCGGCCACGAGAAGGGCTCCTTCACCGGCGCCCACGAGAAGAAGCTCGGCAAGTTCGTCGAAGCGGACGGCGGCACGCTGTTCCTCGACGAGGTTGGCGAACTGCCGCTCGACATGCAGGTAAAACTGCTCCGCGTCCTTCAGGAGGGCGAGGTCGACGCGGTCGGCTCGCGCCGTCCCACCAAGATCGATGTCCGAATCATTTCGGCGACCAACCGCGACCTGGCCAGCCAGGTGCGCGAAGGCCGCTTCCGGGAAGACCTCTATTATCGCCTCAACGTGTTCCCCATCGAAATCCCTTCGCTGAAGGAACGCCGCGAGGACCTGCCGGCGCTGGTCGAGCACTTCGTCAACCGCTTCAACGCGGAAGAGGGCAAGAATGTCCCGGGCGTCGCGCCCGAAACGCTCAACATGCTGACGGCCTATGACTGGCCGGGCAACGTGCGCCAGCTGGAGAATGCGGTGTTCCGCGCGATCGTGCTGTCGGACGGCGGCGCGCTGAAACCGGAAGACTTCCCGCAGATCTCGGGCGTGGTGACGCCGGTTCCGCACACCGGCGCGATCCTTCGCCCGGCCGCGAACGACACTGCCGAGCAGCCGGTGCTGATCACCGATCCCGCCGGCGACCTGCGCACGCTGGAGGCGATCGAGCGTGATCTCATCCAGTTCGCGATCGACCATTATTCCGGCCACATGTCGGAAGTGGCCCGCCGCCTCGGCATCGGCCGCTCGACGCTCTATCGCAAGGTCCGCGAATACGACCTCAAGGTCCGCGAAGGCGATCTCGAGGAAGCGGTCTAAGCTCCAGCGAATTGGGAGTAGCGAATAGCGAGTAGGACCGTTCCTATTCGCTACTTCGCTTTCTCAGCGCGCCAGCCAGGCTAGCAGCGCGCCGATGAGCGCCACGACGAAGCCCGCGATGCGGATCGAGCCGACATAGCGGCGCGCGCCGTCCGGGCCGCGGGTCATGTGCCCGAATGTGACCGGATGGCTCGACATCAGCGTGTCGAGCACATGGCGCGCTCCGAACAGGAACAGCGCTCCTTTCACGATGAGGATCCAGCCCACGACGCCCATGGGGCGGAAGGTGCCTTCGCGCCTGGCTCGCCACAACTCTCAAAAGCAGTTGAGAGGTGTCTTATGACGCGCGGTCGATCCGGGCGGCATAGCAGCCAAACTTCGCGAAGTGCGCGTGAAGATAGCCGACCCGATCGTCCGCCAGCATCCGCTCGAACGCCTCGCCAGCCCTGGCGCCGTCGACGACATCGGCATCGACGATCATGCCCTCCGGCGTGAAAGCCCGCACCGAGAGCAGGCGAACGCGAATCTGTTCGGGCACCTCTCCAGGCGCCGGGGCTGCATCCACGGCGCCGTCGGTCACGAAGATGGCGTGGCGCGAACGATAGGGCGTAGCCGCGTCCTGATGCTCGTAGTTGAGAAGCAGCATCCGCGAGCCAGGCTCGGCGTCGCGCAAGCTGACCCGGCAAGGAAAGCCGGGCTTGGAATCGGCGGTCATCACCACCACGCCGATGTCGTTGAGCGCGTCATCGCTGAGGCCATAGAGGTGGCTGAAACGGGCGGCGGGAAGGGCCGAAACCTGGAACATGGATATCTCCTGTTCCCTTGATCTAGGCGAGTGGGCGGACCTGCGCCGACGCATTTCCGACACCGCATCTCGGTAGCGGCCAAACGCAAACAGGCCGGAGATGCGGTGCATCCCCGGCCTGTTGAAATTCGTGTTCGATCCTTCGACTCGACGCTTCGCGCCGGCTCAGGATGAGGGCGCCGGCCCGAAGATCCTAGGTTTTCGGCAGGAGGCCTTCGCGCTGGGCGCGTTTACGGGCCAGTTTCCGCGCGCGGCGGACAGCTTCGGCCTTCTCGCGCGCCTTGCGCTCCGAGGGCTTCTCGAAATGGTTGCGGCGCTTCATCTCCCGGAAGAGACCTTCGCGTTGCATCTTCTTCTTCAGCGCTTTCAACGCCTGATCGACGTTGTTGTCGCGGACCACGATCTGAACGATGTGAAACTCTCCATCCGTTTCGCCCGGCCGGCTGCGGGCTTGGTAGATACGCAGAAACGCCGAAAAGACCCCGATTCCTCCGGCTAGGGAGGCAAAAGGGCCATCCGGCAGTGATTTTGCCGCTCTTCGCGATATCCCATGCGGGAAACCATGACGGGCAGGCGGCGCTCCGATAACATAGGAAACGGGCCCTGCCTACACCCTCACGACCCAGAATTCCGGGGCCATATGACATAGAGCCATGACCCAGACCCCCCCCCCATCCGGCGCCCCCTCTGACCAGTTTCGCGAGCAATTGCTCGACGCCATGCTGGAAATAGCCGCCGAAACGGGCTGGACGGATGCCGGCCTTGCCCGGGCGGCGGACAAGGCCGGGTTAACCGACGGCCAGGTGCAGCTGGCCACCCCCAACGGCATTTCAGACCTTCTGGACGCCCTGGCAGCCCGGGCCGCGCGCGGGGCGGCTGCCCGCCTTGGCCAGCCCGATGTCGCCGCCATGAAGGTGCGCGAAAAGGTGACGACGGCGGTGCGCGCCTATCTCGCCTTCCTCGAACCTCACAAGGCGGCGGTGAAGCGAGCCGCTGCCTCTCCCGCCAACCTGCTCACTGGGCCCAAGGGCATGTGGGCGGCGGCAGATGCGATCTGGGCTGGCCTCGGCGACAAATCGACCGACTACAACTGGTACACCAAACGGATGATCCTCTCGGGCGTCATCGGCTCGACCCTGGTGGCGTGGCTCGGCACGGACGATCCTGCGCAGGTCGATGCCTTCCTCGCCCGGCGCATCGAGAACGTCATGCAGTTCGAGAAGTTCAAGGGTCAGGTCATAGAGGCGTTCTCGAAGATGCCCGATCCGTTCGACCTGATGGGCAAGCCGCGGCCGTAAGGCGCATTGCGGCCTTCGGCCTAGTGCACCCTACACACGGCCCATCACCGGGATGAGCGCGCCGGTAACGGCGCTGGCCGCCCCGGAGGCGAGGAACAGCATCACTTCGGCGAGTTCTTCCGGCGCGACCCATTTCTTCGGATCGGCCTTCGGCATGTCGGCGCGATTGGCCGCCGTGTCGATCGTCGAGGGGAGAACCGCGTTCACGGTAATGCCGGCGTCTTTCAGTTCTTCGGCGAGGGATTCCGTGAGCTTGTGCACGCCCTGCTTGGAAGCGGCGTAGGCGCCCATGCCGGCGGCGGCCTTGAGCGCGCCGTTGGCGCCGACATTGACGATGCGGCCGGCGGGGCTTTTCCTGAGAAGAGGCAGGGCAGCGCGCGTGGCGTTGAGACAGGTGGCGACATTGAGCGCGTGCATCTTCGCCCAGGTCGCCGGATCGCCATCCTCCACCTTCTGCCAGGCAAAGCCGCCGGCGATGTTGAACAGCGCATCGAGCCCGCCGAAGTCGGCGGCGACCTGGGCGAAAACGGCCTTGGCCGCCGCGGCGTCGGTGAGGTTGACGCCGCCATAGGATTTCTCACCTGCGCCGCCGGGCTTTGCGGCGGCAAAGTCGATCAGCGCTACGCGCCAGTTGCGCGTCGTGGCGACCCTGGCGACGGCGGAGCCGAGCGCGCCCTGGCCGCCGGTGATCGCGAGGATGCGTTGGGTCATGATCCTACCTAATCGGTCTGTGCCGGTGCGTGAAGCCAGACCTTGGGATTAGTGGCGCGGCTTCAGCCTCGTGACGTGTCCCATCTTGCGACCATCGGCGGCGCGGCGCTTGCCATAGAGATGCAGCTTGCCGCCCTGGGCGAGGGCTTGCTCCCAGCCATCCGCATCGGCGCCAAGAAGGTTGAACATCTCTCCATCCGAATGGCGCGCGGGATCGCCCAGCGGCCAGCCGCAGACGGCGCGGATGTGCTGTTCGAACTGGCCGGTGAAGCAGGCGTCCTGCGTCCAGTGGCCGGAATTATGGACGCGCGGGGCGAACTCGTTGGCCAGCAGCTTGCCGTCCTTGGTAAGGAACAGCTCCAGCGCCAGCACGCCGACATAGTCGAGCGAGTCGGCCAGTTTTTTGGTGAGCGCGATGGCTTCCTCGAGCACGGCTTTCGGCGCCGTGGAGGGGAAAGTGGAGCGGCGCAGGATGCCGCCCGAGTGGTCGTTCTCCGGCGGATCGAAGGCGCGAAACTCGCCATTGGCGGCGCGCGCGGCGACGACGGAAATCTCGCGGTCGTGTTCGATCCAGCCTTCGAGGATGGCAAAGCCGCCGCCGCATTCGGTCCAGGCCGGATAGGGCACGATGCGGCCCTTGAGGCGGACCTGGCCCTTGCCGTCATAGCCGGCGAAGCGCGACTTGAGGACGCCCGAGCCGCCGAGGCGGTCGAGCGCCGGCTGGATGTTGTCGGGATGGTCGATGCGCATGAAGGGCGCGGGCTCGACGCCGATCTCGCGGAAGAAGGTTTTTTCGGCGAGGCGATCCTGCGCGGTGGCGAGCGTGCGGGCGTTGGGACGGACAGGCGTGCCCTCGTCCTCGATGAGGTCGACCGCGTCGGTGGGAATGTTCTCGAACTCGATGGTCGCGACCTTGATGCTGGCCGCAAATTCGCGCAGCGCGGCCTGGTCGTTGAAAGGCGCAACCCAGGTCTTCCGGGCGACGCGCGATGCGGGGCTGTCCTGTTCCGGCGTCAGGACATGGACATCGAGGCCCATGTCGGCCGCGGCCATCGCCAGCATGCGGCCGAGCTGGCCGCCGCCGAGAATGCCGATCGTGTCGCCGGGCTTGGCCAGGACGCCGGTGGTGTCGGCCGGCTTCATTGGCCGTCGCTCACCGATTCAGGGGTCGAGTCGGTCTGCTGCTTGCGCCAGGCTTCAAGGCGCTGCGCGAGATCCTTGTCCTCGCCGGCAAGGATCGAGGCGGCCAGCAGGCCCGCATTGACCGCGCCGGCTTCACCGATCGCGAGCGTGCCGACCGGAACGCCCCTCGGCATCTGCACAATGGAGAGAAGGCTATCGAGCCCCGACAGCGCGCTCGACTTCACCGGCACGCCGAGCACGGGAAGCGTGGTCATCGAGGCGACCATGCCGGGCAGGTGGGCCGCACCGCCGGCGCCGGCGATGATCACCTTGATGCCGCGCGCGCGGGCGCCCTTGGCGTACGATACCAGGCGGTTCGGCGTGCGATGGGCGGAGACCACCTTGGCCTCGTGGGCGACGCCCAGTTCGGCAAGAATCTTCGCCGCTTCGCCCATGGTCGGCCAGTCGGACCGGCTGCCCATCACGATTCCCACCAACGGCGCCTTGGTCGTGCTCATCCCGCCTCCGGACGCCGGGAACTCGCCCCGGCCTTGGGGAAAGCGCGGTTCTACAGGCCGGAAACGGCGGGGTAAATCGCGATTAATAAGATGCTAACGCGGGTCAGGTGGAATGCCCGGAGGAGTCCCTGTCGGCGCATGAAATTCTTTTCGATCTTCGCCCCGCGGGCCCGCCCCGACGGCGTCGTTGCGGCGCCGGATGCGCCCGTCGATTTCGCGCTGCGCGTGGCCAAGATCTTCGGCGTGCCCGAGGCGCACCTGACGCCGCAGGTCCGCTCCGCCTTCAACGTGCTGATCGGCGAGATCGACTCGCTGCGGCTGGATGTCGAGCAGCTGAAACTGTCGCTGGCCGAGGCGGAGGCGTCCGCTGACCATGACACGCTGGCGCCGGTCTATAACCGCCGCGCCTTCATGCGCGAGACGTCGCGCGTCTGCGCGCTGGTAAAGCGCCACGAGGTCGAGGCCAGCATCGTCTATTTCGATCTCAACAATTTCAAGCACATCAACGACACGCACGGGCATCCCGCCGGCGACGCCGTTTTGCGGTCCATTGGTGAAACCCTGATCCGCCAGACGCGCGAGACGGATATCGTGGGCCGCATCGGCGGGGACGAGTTCGCGGTGGTGCTGACCCACCTTGGTCCGGAGGCGGCCAAGGCCAAGGCCGAGGCGCTGGCGGCGGCGATCTGCACGGACCGGGTGATCCACAACGGCGTGACGCACTTTGTTTCGGCGGCAATCGGCATTGCGCACTTCCAGCCGGGCGCCAGCGCCGAAGCCATGCTCGCGCGCGCCGACGAGGCGATGTACGCCGACAAGGCGCTGCACCGCCGGGCGCAGGCCTAGAGACCAAACTTACTGCGGGAAGTTGCGGTAGCCGCCGAAGCCGCGGCCGCCGCCCCAGACTTTTTCGCCAGCCGTGCAGTCGTATTTCTCGGTCGGCAGTTTCAGCTGGGCCAGCTGGACGCCCGCTTTCTGCGGCGCTTCGGCAAATTGCACCGGCGCCGCGCCCGGCTCGATCTCGAGACCTGCGATCTCCAGCACCAGTTTCTTGCGGATGGTGGCGGCAAGCTGTTTCAGCTCGAACACCGGCGCGATGAAGGCGCTGGGCCCGCCGATGACGCAATCCTTGTAGTACCGGTCGAGGTGGGGGATGTCGTAGAATTCCATCGGCTTGCCCAGCATGATCGGCAGGCCGTTGATGACGATCTTGTGCTTCTGCACCACCTCGTCGCGCACGGGCTCGACCAGCGGGCCCGCATTGTTGGCGCCGTCCCCGGACACATCGATCACCTGGCGGTGGGAGACGATGTCGTTCTGCTCGATCAGCTTGGTCGCGCTGATGAGGGCGTTGGAGATCGAGGTGCGCTGCTCGCCGAACACCGGTTCGTTGGCCAGCTTGTCCGCGAAGTTATGGGCCGCCTCGGGGCTGTCGATAATGGTCCATGGGATCGTCACCACCGGCTCGAAATCGCCAGCCCATTCCATGTAGACGACGGCGATCTTGCCTTCGGGTCCCGACATCAGGGCGTTGATGACGTCCTTGTGGCGGAAGGCGTCGACATAGCCGTTGCGCTGCAGGGCATGCTCGTCCTGGTCCATCGATTGCGAGATGTCGACGGCCAGGACCAGTTCCAGGTCGACTTTCCTCGAGCCGCCCTGCGCGCCGGCAGGCGTGACGGCAGGGGCAAGGGCCGCGGCCACGAAGGCGACCGCTCCCAGCAGCCGAGACAACAGCTTCATGTCCGCTCCCAAGAAAGTGATCCCAGCTTGCAAGCCAACCCGTCGACGCGCAAGCTGGCCTCCATCACGAACTCCGGCGTTTTGAAGACCGGGGACAGCGGTCCGGGCAAGCGGGACCGGGATTGGGGAGGAGACATTGTTCAGGACCGTCGCGGTCGCGGCTATCGCGCTGGCGTGCGCAGGACCAGCTGCCGCGCAGGGCTGGGCGCCTCCCTTATCCTCGGATGGTCATCCTGACATCCAGGGCGTGTGGTCGACCGATTCCATCACCACGCTGGAACGCGCCGACCGCTACAAGACGCTGGTGATCCCGCCGGACCAGGTAGAGGCGCTGACCAAGTCGCATCCGCAAGTCGTGAGGCAGGCGACCGACGATAACCAGAAGCTTGGCGATGGTCTGCTCAACGGCAAGGACCTCGCGCAGGGGCGCGGGTACAACGCGTTCTGGATCGATCCGGGCACAAGGTTCGGCGTGGTGAAGGGCGAGGCGCGCACGTCCTGGATCATCGATCCGCCGAACGGGAAGATTCCGTATTCGCCTGAAGGCCAGAAGCTGGCGTCGGCGGCCCGCGCCAAGCTGGGCTATTCGGATCCGGAAGCGCGGCCGCTGGCCGACCGTTGCCTTGCCACCGGCGGCCGCACCGGCCCGCCGATGATCAACGGCCTCTATAACAACCACTACCAGATCGTGCAGACCAAGGGCGCCGTGATGATCATGTCGGAGATGATCACCTGGGCGCGCATCGTGCGCATCGGCGACCGGCACGAGCCTGATGTGATGCGGCCGCTGTTCGGCGATTCGGTCGGGCATTGGGAAGGCGGGACGCTGGTGGTCGAGACGACAGATTTCAGCCCCTATCGCGCCGAGCAGGCCGTGCCGGCGCTGCTGTCGGAAAAGGCGAAGGTGACCGAGCGCTTCACGCGTGTCTCGCCGAAAGAGCTGCTCTACGAGTTCACGGTCGACGACCCGGTCTTCTACAGCCAACCGTGGAAGGGCGAGATCACCTGGCGCAATGAAGGCGACCGGGTCTACGAATACGCCTGCCATGAGGGCAATTACGCGATGGACGGCATCCTCAAAGGCGCGCGGGCGCGCGAGGCCAGGGGGCTTCCACCCGACCAGCCCGGCGCGCCCGGCGGGGAGTAGCGGAGCTTACGCCCGCTGGTATTCGTCGTGCAGTTTCACCCAGGCCATGGGGTTCGGGAGGCTGTCTTCGTCGCGGCCCTTGGCCGTGAAATCCAGCATGTTGTAGGCGCTGTTGGTGATGTCCTGGCCGCGGCCCTGCACATTGAAGGTCAGGTAGATCTGACCGTCCTCGCCCATCGAGAAGATGCTGAAGCCCGGCAGGTCGGTCATGCCCGGATGCGGCTTCCTGCCGAAATTGTAGAGCGCGTCCTTGTCGTCCGACTCGAACGAGAAGCCGAAGTCATAGGCGAAGCGGTTCTTCTCCGCCGACACCCACGGGAATTTCCAGCCGAGACGTTTTGCCTGCCGCTGCAGTTTCTCAAGCGGCGCGCGTGAAATTGCGACGAACGAGGTGTCGCGTGCATTGAGGTGGGGAACCGCTCCGTCGAACTGGTCGGCCCAGAACGAGCAGTTCTTGCAGGCCCACTCCCACTCCGGCGCGAACATCAGGTGATAGACGATCAGTTGGCCGCGGCCGTTGAACAGGTCTGACAGCGAGACTTCCCCGTCGGGACCCTGGAAGGTGTAGCTCCTGTCCACCCTGACCCACGGCATTTCACGACGCTTGGCGCTCAGCGCATCGCGCTCGTGCGTGAAGGCCTTCTCGGCGGCGAGCAGCGCTTCGCGCTGTTTCATCCATTCTTTCTTGTCGACGATTTTCGGCTGCATGATGTGTCTCCAATGCGCAACGTATCTGTTGACTATCAACCAGAACAATGATAGTCAATATATGTGTTGATAAAAATCGGATGCCGGTTATGCTGTGCTGTCTTCTGGCTGCGGTCTTTTCGGGAAACCTTGCTGTTGCCGGACGGATTGCGGTCGGCTTCGTGAAGCAGCCGAGCGCCATGAAGATCGCCATGCTGGGCGGCGCAGGGCTTCTAGGCGCGGTGCTGGCCCCGATGGCGGCCGCGCATGTCGGACATTATGCGGAGCGGGCGAAGCTGAATGACCGGTCGATCCTTGAGGAGATCCTCGCCGCGCCGATATGCTCGGGCGCGGTGAATCACGGAACGAAGAAATGACGCTTGCCCTCGTCACACATCAATCGGCGGAAGAAGGGGAGGAGGCCTTGGATCGCGTCTTCTTCGCGCTCTCCGATCCCGTCCGCCGCGCGATCCTGCGCAAGCTCGATGAGGCGCCGGCGCTGGTGTCGGAACTGGCCGAGCCGTTCGACATGTCGCTGCAGGCGGTCTCGCGACACATCCAAGTGCTGGTGCGGGCGGGGCTGGTGGCGCAGGAGCGCACCGGCCGCATCGCGCGCTGCAATCTCGACGCGGCGCCGCTTTACGACGCCGCCGTCTGGCTCAACCGCTACACCAAGTACTGGCAGCAATCGTTCGACCAGCTGGCGGAGATCGTGAAGGCGCTGCCGCCTGCCGAGAAGTCGAAGACGAAATCCAAATCCCAATCCAAGTCCGGGAGACGCAAATAATGCTGCGCGAGAACACCCGTATCATGTCCCTGCGGTCCCGCCTCGCTGAGGTGCGTGAGGAGTTGCAGCAGGCGCTCGCCGAGGAAACGCAGGGCGAGGTGAAGGACTATGAATTCGGAACGCCGAAGGGCCCGGTGAAGCTGTCGCAGCTGTTCGGGGGCAAGCGCGACCTTTTTGTGATCCACAACATGGGCGTCACCTGTCCCAACTGCACAATGTGGGCGGACGGGTTCAACGGGCTCTATCCGCATGTTGCCGATCGCGCGGCGTTTGTCGTCGCCAGCCCCGATGCGCCGGAAAAGCAGGCGGCGTTCGCGAAGGAACGCGGCTGGCGCTTTCCGATGGTGAGCGATTCCAGCAGGGCTTTCTTCAAGGACATGGGCTTCCTCAGCGCCAAGGGCGCGGCCCAGCCCGGCGTGTCGGCGTTCCAGAAGGAGGGGTCGAAAGTCATTCGTGTCTCGGCGGCCGGCTTCGACGAGGACGACGATTTCTGCCCGACTTGGCGGCTGTTCGACATGCTGCCGGAAGGCGCCGATGGCTGGCGAGCCAAGTTCAACTACGGCTGAAGCGACTTCTCGACCAGCGCCTGCGCGTGCAAATCCAGCGTATCGTAGCCGGGCAGGCCGGCGTCGGTGGGTGGGAACAGCATGCCGATCTCGGTGCAGCCGAAGATCACCGAATCCGCCTCGTGCTCTTCCGACTTCGCGATCATCGCGCGCACCCTGGCGCGTGACTTGTCGGTGACGATGCCCTTGATGAGTTCGTCATAGATGATGGCTTGCAGGACGTCGCGATCAGGTTTGTCGGGCGTCAGGGCCTCGATGCCTTTTGCGGCGAGGTGATCCGTCATGAAGGGATCTTCCATCGTGTAGCGGGTGCCGAGGAGGAGGGGCTTGCAGCGGCCATCCTTGCGCAGGCCGGCGACCAGTGCGTCGCCGATGTGGACGAGCGGCAGCTTCGTGGCGGCTTTCACCTGGGCGGCGACCTTGTGCATGGTGTTGGCGCCGATCGCGATCATGTCGGCGCCGGCCGCTTCCAGCTTGCGGGCGGCGTCGGCCAGGATATCGCTGGCTTCGGTCCAGCGCGCCTCGGCCTGCATTTGCGCGATGGGCGCGAAGTCGAGCGAGAAGACGATGAGCTTGGCCGAATGGGCGCCGCCGAGCCGCTGGGCGACCAGGGCGTTGATGCGGTCGTAATAGAGCTTCGAGCTCTGCCAGCTCATACCGCCGATCAGGCCTATCGTGCGCATGGGGTGTCCTTTCGGCCGGGTCTTAGCCCAGCAGCGCGGATGGGGCATCCGATCAATCGGAATACACGCCATTCCACCGGGTTTTGCGCCCAAACTTGACCTTTCCGGGCCTCCGGCGTAGGGAACCCGCCTTCCGCGCAGACACCCCCAAAACATGGGTTCCTGCGCCTTGGCCGGGACGACCCCATCCCCACCTTGGATGGACGAGCCCGACGAGGTCCCCCGCCCGGCGCGTTGCGCTCAGCGGGGTCGAAACGCTGTTTGGGCGTTTGCCGGAAGATGGAGAGACCGTTTGTTCGACGCGCTGACAGACAAGCTTGGCAAGGTGTTCGACGGCCTGACCGGTCGCGGCGCCCTGTCCGAAAAGGACGTCAACGACGCCCTGCGCGAGATTCGCGTCGCGCTGCTCGAAGCCGATGTCGCGCTCGAAGTCGTCAAGACATTCATCGATGACGTCCGCCCGAAAGCGATCGGCGAGAACGTCATTCGCTCGATCAAGCCGGGCCAGCTGGTCGTCAAGATCGTCTATGATGCGCTGGTCGAGACGCTCGGCGGCGATCATGATCCGGAACCGCTGAAGATCGATAGCCCGCCCGCCGTCATCATGATGGCCGGCCTGCAGGGCTCGGACAAAACCACCACGACCGGCAAGCTGGCCAAGCGCCTGAAAGAGACCGAGCGCAAGAAGGTGCTTGTTGCGTCTCTGGACGTGCGCCGCCCGGCGGCCATGGAACAGCTGCGCGTGCTGGCCGAGCAGGCCGGCGTCGACTCGCTGCCGATCATCGAAGGCCAGCTGCCGCCGGACATCGCCCGCCGCGCCATGAACGCGGCCAAGCTCAACGGCTATGACGTGCTGATGCTCGACACGGCAGGCCGCACCACGCTCGACGAGCAGATGATGAACGAGGCGGCCGAGATCGCCGCTATCGCCCGGCCGCAGGAAACACTGCTGGTTGCCGACGCGCTCACGGGCCAGGACGCGGTCGAGACGGCGAAGCGCTTCCACGCCCGCCTGCCGCTCACTGGTCTCGTGCTCACCCGTATGGACGGCGATGGCCGCGGCGGCGCTGCTCTGTCGATGCGCGCGGTTACGGGCCTGCCGATCCGTTTCCTTGGCGTCGGTGAAAAGCTTGACGGCCTCGACGTGTTCGATGCGCGCCGCGTGGCCGGTCGTATCCTGGGGCAGGGCGACATCGTCTCGCTGGTCGAGAAGGCGAAGGCCGAGATCGACCAGGCCGAAGCCGAACGCATGGCCAAGAAGATGGCCAAGGGTCAGTTCGACCTCGAGGACTTTGCCGGCCAGCTGACGCAGCTCCAGCGCATGGGCGGGCTTGGCGGCGTGATGGGCATGCTGCCTGGCGCGCAGAAGGCCAAGGACGCGATGGCGCAGGGCGGCATGACCGACAAGACCATCGCGCGCCAGATCGCGATCATCCGCTCGATGACGCCGAACGAGCGCCGCAAGCCGGATATTCTTGCTGCTTCCAGAAAGAGACGCATTGCGGCCGGCGCCGGTGTCGAGGTCGCGGAAGTAAATCGTATTTTGAAAATGCACCGCGGCATGGCCGACATGATGAAAAAGGTCGGCAAGGGCGGCATGAAGGGCATGGCGCAGGCCCTGGGCGGCATGATGGGCGGCGGCGGTCCGGCGGGTCCCGGTCCGCAGGTCGATCAGGCCAAGCTCAATGCCCTCAAGAATCTCGGCGGCGGCCCTGGCTCTGCACCCAAGCTGCCAGGCATGGGCGGCGGTCTGCCTGGGTTGGGTGGGGGCCTTCCGGGGCTTGGCGGTTCTTCGGGAGGGGACAAGAAGAAATGACCACCGATCCCAAAGCCGAACTTGCCAAAGCCGAACTGACGCGCTTGCGTTCGTCGATCGACAATATCGACGCCGCTGTCGTTCACATGCTGGCCGAGCGTTTCAAGGCGACCAAGGCCGTTGGCCAGCTCAAGGCCACCCACAACATGCCGCCCGCGGACAAGGCGCGCGAGGCGCAGCAGATCGAGCGCCTGCGCCGCCTTGCGCACGACGCCGACCTCGATCCCGACTTCGCCGAGAAATTCCTCAACTTCATCGTGACGGAGGTGATCCGCCATCACGAGAAACTGCAGGGGAAGGGATGACCTCTTCGCCTACTTCACCCGTCGCTGTCATCCCGGAAGCGCGCTGCGCTATCCGGGACCCATTGCTTGCCTTGTCCAGGCCGATCCATGGATCCCGGGTCTCCGCTTCGCGTCGCCCGGGATGACAACCGTTCGCCTCAACCCCTCCAAAGACCAAAGCAGAAAGTAGAAAGTCATATGTCTCTCAAAATTCGTCTTGCTCGCGGCGGCTCCAAGCACCGTCCTTACTTCAACGTGGTGATCGCCGACTCGCGCTTTGCCCGCGACGGCCGCTTCATCGAGAAGATCGGCTCGTACAACCCGCTGCTGGCGAAAGATGACGCCAAGCGCGTGCAGATCGATCTCGAGAAAGCCAAGGCGTGGCTCGGCAAGGGCGCGACCCCGACCGACCGCGTCGCCCGCTTCCTTTCGGGCGCCGGCCTCGTGAAGTGGGAGCACGGCAACAACCCGAAACGCGCCGTCCCCGGCGAGAAAGCCGCCGCGCGCGCCACCGAACGCGCCGAGCGTGACGCCGCCCGCAAGGCGGCTGCCGAAGAAGCCAAGAACGCGCCGGCCGAGGCGCCTGCGGCTGAATAGGTCCCGTGGCTTCCGGGGCGGTCATTGTCCGGGACGCGGGGCCGGGGGACGAGGAGTTCATCCTCGCCCTCAACGCAGAATGCACGCCCGCCGTCTCGGGCATGTCGGCCGAGGACTATCGCGAGATCGCCGGCTGGGCGCACCGCGTCCTGCTGGCGGAACTCGACGGCAAGCCTGCCGGCTTCGTCATCCTGATCCGGCCGGGTTCGGCCTATCCGAGCGACAACTACGCCTGGTTCGAGGCGAAGTTCGACCGTCACCTCTATGTCGACCGCATCGCCGTCAGCGAAGCCGCGCGCGGCGCGGGCGTGGGGCGCAAGCTCTATGAAGAGGCGCTGCAGATGGCCGAAAGGCTGGGCGAGCGGCGACTGACGGCGGAAGTCAACGAACAGCCGCCCAATCCCAAGAGCATGGCGTTCCACAAGGCGCTCGGCTTCCGCTATCTTCATTCGCGGCCTTCGCGTCACGAGAAGATGGTGGCGATGCTCGAGCGGTTGCTGTGACGGATCGATGCTGAAACGGGTCCTGCCTGCCTTGATCGCCGGAGCGGCCTGGCTCGCATGCCCGGCAGCGCAGGCGCAATCGGCGTCCGATTGCGAGGGGACAGCGGCGAGAGCGGAACGGAAATGGGAGTCCAGCCCATTGCTCGAACGCTGTGCGGAGGCCGGTCATGCCGCCTCGCAGGCGCTGCTGGGCATGATCTATTGGGGCGCCTCGACCGAGGAAGTGTGCGAGGACAAGGTTTGCACCACCGGCGATCCGAAATCCGTGAAACTTGATCCCTCGCTGACGGTTCGGGACATGGAGAAACGCGGACGTCACTGGCTGGAAGCGGGGGCGAAGAACGGCAATGCGACCGCGCAGAACGAGCTCGGCCACGCCTATCTCGCGGGCGAATACGGAATGCCGACGGACCCGGTCGCCGCAAGGCCGCTCCTTGAAAAGGCGACGGACGGAGGCGACGACATCGCCCCGTTCAACCTGGCGCAGATCTACCTGCAGGGGCTTGGCGTGCCGGCCTCACAGGAGACCGGCGAGCGCCTGCTTCGCATGTCGGTCCAGCGGGGTTACCGGGCCGCGCGGTGTACGCTTGAGGTGATCCTCGACCGCAAGAACCTGCTGGGCGCGTCGATGGAGGCGATGCAGATGCGAGCGGCCGACACGCTGAAGGGACTCAAGTGCTCGGATGACGACATCATGCCCGGGGTGAACTGAGGCATGGCCGGCAAGTCGAAGCTGATTGTCGTCGGCCAGATCGCGGGGGCGTTCGGCGTGAAGGGCGAGGCGCGGGTTCGGTCGTTCACCGACGATCCCGAGGCCTGTTTCAGCTATGGCCCGCTGCTCGGTGCGAAGGGCGAGGTGCTGATGACGCCACTGAAGGCGCGGCCGCTCAACGAAGGTTATGGCGTTGTGACGAAGGAAAACCGCCAGCGCGAGGAGTGGGAGGCGCTGAAGGGCCAACTCCTGCATGTGCCGCGGGATGCGATGCCCGAAGCGGACGAAGGGGAGGTCTATGTGGCCGACCTGGTCGGGCTCGACGTGGTTCACGCCGACGGTCGGGCGCTGGGCAAGGTGAAGTCGGTGCAGAATTTCGGGGCGGGCGACCTCATCGAAATCCAGCCGCCGGGCGGCCAGGCTTTCCTGCTGCCCTTCACGGAGGATGTGTTTGCGGAAATCGATCCGTCGTCGGGAAGGCTCACGGCCGCTCCTGACGAGGAGCTGTTGCCGGACAGTCTTCAGCGGCAAAGGTCGGACGGCGGGACGAACTGAAGGTAGAGCGTCGCAGCCTTGTCGTCCGACAGCTCGAAGTTGCGCCGGATGGCGCCTTCCGGTCCGCGGTCGCGCGGCGCGGCGCCGAGCTTGTCCTTGAGATAGGCGGCCAGCGCCTCCGGCATCACGGTGTCGTCGCGCCAGACGGCAAGGCAGGCGCCGTTGGTCTTGGGCTCCGGAAAGGCGGCGGGCGCGATGGAGGCGTCCAGCACGCGCGCCTTCGGGAATGCGCCGCGCAGGTTGCCGGTGAGGTGCTTGTCGTCGCCGACAATGGTGCCGCCGGTGAACCCGGCCTTCTTGAGTTCGGCGGCCCACTCGCGGATCGGGGTATAGGGCCGGCAGCCGCCTTCGTCGCACATCCGGATTTCCATGCGCCATTCGACAAAGCGGCCGGCCATCACCAGGACGGCGAACGATATCGCCACGGCCGCGAATGCTCGGATCGCCACCGGGAAATCGCCGGCGCGCTTCACATGGGCGAACATCCAGATCGGGGCGGTATAGAGCACCGGCATCATCCAGTAGCCCTTGTAGACCTGCACGCCGAACGCGATGCCGACGAGATAGGCGATCGCCGCGAACAGCATCGAGCGCGCGAACAGCCGGCGCCAGTACATTTCGTGAGGTTCTTCGTCGGTCGAGCGGCGGGCGAAGACCGGATAGAGGATCGGCAGCCACAGCGTCCAGAACAGCATCAGCCAGAACAGCGATAGCGGCATGGTGAATTCGAGCAGCGTCTGGCCGAACGAGAGGGCGCCGTGCTGGGCCCGCTCTATCCAGGCCGAATCCACTTCCCAGGACGCCGCATAGTCGCGCGCCGCATCCGCGATCGATCCGACATGGGTGAGAACCCATATGGCGTAGGGGGCGTAGATGATCCCGGCCACCACCAGCGTGATGCCCAGGCGCGCTGGCGTGACTGCGTCGCGGAAGAAGGGCGACAGGAAGATCGCCAGCAGCATCGCGAGCGGGAAGACGACGTAGAGATGGTGCGTCAGCAGGCCGACGCCGATCGTCAGGCCGAGATAGACCCAGTCGCGGTAACGCCGCCAGGTGAGGATGCGGGTGAAGGCATGCAGGGTGAGTGACAGCGCCGCCATTAGGCCCACGGCGCCGAGCAGGTCCTCGTGCACGCCCCAGCCAACCTGGAAGGTGAGCGCCCACGCGGCGACGGCCGCGGCCGACACGCCGGGGCGGATCAGGACGTTGCGCGCCGACAGGTAATAGAAGGACAGGGCCACGAAGAGCAGCAGGTATTTGACGGCGAACACGACGAAGCCGGAAAGCCCCAGGCCCATGATCGCCAACGCATGCAGCCACGACATCATCGGCGGCTCGCGCGCCTCGTAGCCGACCTGGAGCGATTGCGAGAGCAGAAGCTGGTCGGCTTCCTCGATCGTGTAGACCGGCGCGATGAAGACGCGGATCGCCCAGTGGATCAGGCAGAACAGGAAGATCAGCGTGAGGACGGCGGACTTGTCGAGGCGGAGGAAGGCCTCGAACGTCTGTTTGCGCTCGCGCGGCGGTGGCCGGCGGGGCGGGGCCAGTTTTCGGGGCTGCCTGCGCTCCTTTTTCACCGTCGCTTGTCCACACTACTCATGCGACGTCGTCTGTACGGTCAGCGTGAAGCACGCGGATCGTTCCACTCGGCCGCTACGCCATAGCCCCCACGCCGCACAAGCCACATCATGCCGAAGAGGTCCACCAGCCCGGCGCCAAATCGGCCAAGAAATCCGTATTTGGAGACGCCGTGCCGGCGTTGCCTATCCGCAACAGGTTCCTCCCGGACGTCCCAGCCGGCCCGCTTGATCAGGGCCGGCAAGAAACGGTGCATGGCGGCGAAATAGGGGAGATCCTGGAACGCCCGCCGGCGGATTAGCTTGAAACCACAACCGGTGTCCGTGGCGTCGTCGCGAAGGCAGAATCGCCGGATTCCGTTGGCCACGCGCGATTGGAGCCATTTGAACCCGCTGTCGTTCCGGCTGGTCCGGCGGCCGCAGACGATCCCGAGCGCCGGGTTTTCGTCTTTTGCGGCCACGAGGTCCCAGATGCGGCGCGCGTCGGCGGGGTCGTTCTGCCCATCGCCGTCCAGCAACTGCACCCAGTCGCCCTGGCAACTGCGCAGGCCGGTGAACAGGGCGGCTGATTTGCCGCGGCGCTTTACGTGGGTGAGCACCGTGACCCGAGCAGGCGCGGAAGCCGCGGCCAAGGCCAATTCCGACGATGTTGCATCGCTGGAACAATCATTGACGCAGACGATCTCGTAATCGACGCCTTTCAGCGCGACATGGCACTCGTCGAGCAGGGGCGCGATATTCCCTGCCTCATTGTAGAAGGGTATCAGCACGGTCAGGGCGCAGCGCGTCTGGGGCGTCGTCACGATTTGTCCCATTGGCGTGGCGGCGACCGATGCGGCGGCCTGCGGGGCGGTGGAATGGACGTCTATCATATCTGGTGCGACCTGAAAGACGGGCGGGAACACTTGGCGTTCGCCGAGGCGGTAGCCGCCTATCTCGATCACCACAAGGCCGCCGGGCGGATCGAGGCGTGGCGCCTTATGCGCAGAAAGCTGGGGTTGGGCCCCGACGGGATAGGCGAGTTCCACATCATGATCGAGACGCGCGACATGGCGCAGCTCGACAAGGCGTTCCGGGCCGCGGCAGGGCGTTCGGGCGAGGTGGAGAAGCTGCACGCCGCCGTCTATTCGCGGGTGACCAACGCAAAGTTCGGCCTGGCGCGGGATTTCCCGGACCGCCTGTAACGTCCGGCCGCTGACAATTGCCGCTACGATAGGAATGACCCTGAGACAGGGCTCTGCTAGACTGTGTCAGGGCAGCGGGCAAAGAACCCGGCGTCCCCCATGTTCTTGGGGTTAATGGAGCAGGCGATGGCTGACACGGCGACGGCGACACTGGCTGCGGGCAAGCCCAGCCTCGAATTCTTCCGCGCCAACGGCATCCCCCTCGATGGCCCGATCCCGCCCGCCAGCGAGATCGATCTTGCCACCCTCGACATCACCGATCCCGAACTGTGGCGGCGCGATGCGGTGTGGGACCGGTTCGCCCGACTGCGCAAGGAAGACCCGGTCCACCTCTGCCCCGACAGCCCGTTCGGGCCCTACTGGTCGGTCACCAGCTACAAGGACATCATGACGGTCGACACCACGCACGGCGTGTTCTCGTCTGAAGGCAGCATCAGCATCGTCG
>DASZSI010000282.1:0-3336 GCA_035548775.1 Hyphomonadaceae bacterium | reverse complement strand
GATCGAAAAAACTACCGTCAGATTGAAACGCTGGGTTTGACGGTAGTTTTCTTATGAGTGATCGCTCTGTAGACAGGATGCTCTTTCTTCATTGCGCAAACAATTTGGCGATCTCGGCCACTGGGATGAACAATCTCCGGTTTCCTTCGACGAGAAATCTGAAGCGGTAGCGTTGATAGAACTCGTCCTTGGCGTCGACCACGAAGGCGTAGGACGCGATATCGTTCCGCAGCACGCGGCTAAAGGCGTCGAAGAGCATGAACTCTCCATGCCCTTCGCCCTGATGGCGAGCATCAACCGCCAGCCGTCCCATTAAAGTCGCGGGCACGACCGGATAGCGTGGCAGCCGCTTCACCAGCGGCTCGGGCAATTCGGCAAGAGCGATGCTGGTCGCCGCAAGCGTGTAATAGCCTATCGGAACGCGGTCGTCGCCGCCAACTAGGTCCTGTTGACAGTTATCGCCACCACAAAGCGGCGGCGGCGATGGTTACGACGGCGAGATAGTTCCTGGCGGTTTTCTCGTATCGCGTTGCGACGCGGCGAAAGTGCTTGAGCCTGTTGATGCAGCGCTCGACGAGATTGCGGGCGCGGTAGATGACCTTGTCGTAGCGCCGTCGCGGCGAAGTCTTGCGCGCTGGAATGACGGGCTTGGCGTCGATCTCCCGGATGAGTTCGATCAGCCATTGCGCATCGTAGGCACGGTCGGCCAGAACGTGGCCGCCTTTCTGCCCGGCGATGAGTTGACGGGCTGCTTTGATATCGTGCCGCTCTCCCGGCGCCAGGAGCAGGCGGATCGGCCGGCCGGAACGCTCGACCGCAAGGTTGACCTTCGTGCTCAGGCCGCCGCGCGATCGCCCGAGCGCCTGATTTTGAGTCCCCTTTTTGCGCCGGCGGCATGCTGATGCGCCCGTATGATCGTGGAATCGATGATCCGGTAAGCAAAGTCCGGATCGCGAACCAAGGCCTTGAAGATCCGCTGCCAGATCCCGCCCTTGGCCCAGCGGTTGAAGCGCACGTAGACGCTGTTCCACTTGCCGAACTCGGCCGGCAGAAACCGCCACGGAGCCCCGCTGCGCACAATCCACAGAACCGCATCGACAAACAGCCGGTTGTCCTCTCCAGTGCCACCCCGGTCACCGTCTTTACCCGCCACCAGCGGCGCTATCAGCTCCCACTGTGCGTCGGTCAACTCTCTGCGAATCATGACTGCTCGCCTTCAAAAGCAGCCTTGATGGGGTGGACGGCCCCCAACCTGACGGCATCGCGCTGTGCCAAGGTGGTGCTGTCATCGGACCACCTGCGGAAGAGGAGCCGCCCAGATGCAAGTTAGCACCATCGGTTTGGATATCGCGAAGAACGTCTTTCAGGTCCACGCCATCGACAACGAGGGGCGCGCGGTGCTTCGCCGCAAGGTCCGCCGGGATGGCATCGTGAAGCTATTCGAGGGCATCGAGCCCTGCCTGGTCGGTATGGAAGCGTGCGCGACGGCGCATCACTGGGCGCGACGGCTCACGGAGCTGGGTCATCAGGTCAAGCTAATGCCGCCGGCTTACGTGAAGCCTTATGTCAAACGGAACAAGAACGACGCCGCTGACGCAGAGGCGATTTGCGAGGCAGTCCGGCGGCCAACGATGCGGTTCGTGCCAATCAAATCAGCCGATGCGCAAAGTGTCCTGATGCTCCATCGCGCCCGCCATCTTCTGGTCCGGCAGCGGACCGCCCAGGTCAGCGCCTTGCGAGCGCATTTGGCGGAATACGGCGTCGTCGCGCCCAGAGGCCTCGCTCATGTCAGGGACCTGCTCACCGTGATCGAAACTGGCGCTCCAACGCTTCCAGAGATGGCGCGCCAGACCCTGCTCTTGATCGCTCAGATGATCGATGCCCTCAGCCAGCAGGTTCGCAAGATCGAGGTCGAGCTGCTGAGCTGGCATCGGACAAGCGCGATGAGCCAGCGGTTGGAGACCATTCCCGGTATTGGATTCATTACGGCCACCGCCTTGGCCGCGACTGTCGGGGATGCCCGAGCCTTCCGGTCTGGGCGACAGTTCGCCGCTTGGCTCGGCCTCGTTCCGCGCCAGAACTCGAGCGGCGGCAAGGAGCGGCTAGGCGGCATCTCCAAGATGGGAGATCGTTACTTGCGCCACCTACTCGTCGTCGGCGCGACCGCGATCGTCCGCTACACGAAGCGCAAGGCGACGCCGGTCAGCGTCTGGGCCAATCGTCTCCTAGAACGCAAACCCGCCCGGCTCGTAACGGTCGCCGTCGCCAATAAGATGGCCCGCATCGCTTGGGCTGTCATGGCACGACAGGAGGTCTATCGTCCCGCCCGACTGGCAGCCTGAGACCGGCACACCCCACGCACCAACAACTTGGGCAGGAGAGAACGGCAGATGTGATGCTGATCCGGTCAACCGGTGGTCGGGACAACCCGTGTGATTCAACGCGCGCTACAGCGCGGCAGTTTGATGGGGATCCGACCCTCCGACGTCATCATGGCCAGCGGCCTGAGGCCGCATACAACAGGCCGGACACATGAATGAACCTGACCCTTCAGCATGGCGCTACCGAAATCCCTTGCCTAACGGGGGCCGTCCACACATGAATCACTTTTGCGACAAAATGGGAATCCCTTAACTGTCAACATGACCTAGCAGTCTGCTGAAGAACGGGAGATTTTGCGCGATCGTCCGGTTCTTTGGGCGTTAGGGGAGGATTTATCGGAGGTTTTGCGTTGCGATGGACGCATTGTGGCCGGTCTCCTCTCTACGTGGCGATCAGCTTTGGCAGGCGGACGAGATTGTAGCCGATCAGGTTGAGCATGAAGTCCGCCGCGACGCGGGCCAGGCCGCGGTGCTTGGTCTTGCGCATGGTGCCGTGCTGCTTGCCCCAGCCGAAGATGCATTCGATCATCGGCCGACGGGACTGCGACATGCCGTAGCCGGGGTGTCTCGTGGTCCGCGCGTCGATCGCACTGCGGCGCGCGGTGTCGTTCCGTGCCACGTGCGGTGCTACGCCCATAAGGCGCAGGGCAGCGACGTGATCGGCGGTGTCATAGGCCTTGTCCGCACCGGCCGTGATGCGGCCGGCCTTGCTCCGACGCTTCAGCATGGCTTCCGCCGCACGCCGTTCCGCCGTGCCATTGGCCTGGGTCAGCCGGCCATCCACGGCAAGTCCGTGCCGGTTCTCCATCACCGCATGGCCCATGTAGGACAGCTTGGCTTCGCGGCCCCTGGCCTTGCGGTACAGCCGGCTCTCCGGATCGGTGGTGCTGGCGTGGGTCTCGTTCTTGCGCGTCTGGCCGTGGAAGTTGGCGCCGTCCCCGTCGTCGCTGCCGTC
>DASZSI010000281.1:0-14952 GCA_035548775.1 Hyphomonadaceae bacterium | reverse complement strand
ATTGCAGCGGCCATAGCTGTTTGCACGCGAGCGGAATTTGGAAGGTCAGAGGCTCAAACGCATCCGGTCGAATATGAAACTGGTCCTGGCTGCGCGAACTACGACTATAGCGACGCCAAGCTTCAGGTCACACAGGAACTCGTTATCCCAGGCGGCTCGTGCGGCGGGACCGCAACGTTGACCGTCAACTTCAAGGGGCAGGGGATTCCCGGAACCAGCGGACCCTCCCGGCGTGCGGCGGTGAAGGTAGAGGGAGTGAACCCGCCATGCATCCAGCCCGATCGAAATTTCGATACTTTCAATCTGACGTGCAACCTCACCATCGCCGTGACGCGATTTCAGGACACGAAAGTCAAGATATCATACGAAACCAACAATGTGTATGACCACCCGCTGCCCACTCTCACGATCAATATGCACTACACCGCGACGCCAACGGTGAAGACCGTTGTTTTCGGAACGCCGACGTCAACGCCCAAACCCGGTCGTGGCGGCGTCGAGATTGTGTCAAAAGAGGAAGCGCGCAGACCCGATGGCATGCCGTGTCTGAAGTGGCAGACTTACGGCAAGTATCACGAAGCGCAGATCACCAACTCATGCGACCGGCCCGTCGCCGCCACGATCAACCGCTACTGTCACGACGGCACCGGGCACAACATGAATTCTGAAGTTATTCGCCCCGTCTTCGTGGCGTCGAATGCGTGCTTGCCGGTCGACATGAGCACGTTCTTCGGAGGTGCCTGCCCGGGTGGGGCCGAAGGTTTTAACGCGCCGCGGAGCATGTTCTTTGCCAACGCAAACATCCTGCGCACAACGTGCGAGCCGAGACAGACGGCTACGCCCACGCCAACTCTGCCTTCGCAACCTCCAGCAAGTACGCCAGCGCCGCCACAAAGTTCGGGCCGGATTTACGTCTGTTATTCTGGCGAGGATCTCAATTTTGCAGGGTGCAAAGGCCGGTACGCGCACTTGTGCAACAGCACCTCGGAAACCGTAACGCGCAAAGTGTTCTACAAGGATGCGGACGGGATGTCGTCGACGACTCGAAGCGTGACCGTCACCGCTCCTCCGACCGCCACCATTGGGCACGGCGCGCCGGAACTTGTCGGCAGTTCCGTCGTCGCAATAAATCACATCTGCCAGGACCGGGGCTGGGCGATCGCGCTTCCAGGGCAGTAGCCGGCGGGCGGCATTGGCAGGTAAGGGCGGCCTGACTAGGAATGGCAGCTGTGGATAAGTTGAATCCAGAGGCATGAACTCGCCTTCCAGACGAGTTGTCGCTCCCGATCCCGCGTCGGTTGAATCCAAGTGACCTACCGTTAATGTGCTGGTTTGTTGCGTTGCAGCGAGAGCGCACCGGGTGGGGATCTGGCGCGGCAATTGCTGAAGGGGACTTTGCTGCCATCGTAAATGCGGCAGGGTCGTGGGCGCGCCAACGACAAGAGTCGTGGCCATTGGTGTGTGGGGCTTCGGGGCTGAGATGTCGGAAGTCGTCGTTCAAATCAGTGCGGACGAGAGTCAGGACTCCGTGCGTCTCACCAAGGCGCTGGATGCGTTCGCCAAATGGAGCGCCGAGGCTGGTTTGACAGCAGAATCCGGTGATGCGCCCGACATCATGATGATGACTGAGTACACCGGCGGCGAGATGCGCCGGAAACTGGTTTTCCAGGACCGGGAGCACGCTGCCCGCTTCCTGGTGTTCTGGCGCACCGAGCGGCAACGCTTCCGCCTCAGCGGCGATCCGACAGCCGCCACGGCCTGAGGTTCACGCCAACTTCTCGCAAAACACGAAGGCCGAACCAGTCCGGGACACCGGAACGGTGATTCCCGTTTTGTATGCATGGACGGCGTAAATGGTGCGCTGCAAGACTGTGTTTTGCGTATGGGTATTCGCGAAATACGAGAACCCAGCCAATGGAAGACCCGCCATTCCTTGAGATTTCTCCCGTGAGGAGAGCCGTAAGGGCTGTTGATTGCCTGGGCTGGGGAAAATGAGGCCGGCGACCGCCCCAAAATGTCGGCTGGGCGCCCGAGGTGGTGGCGATATAGAGGCGCGATGCCAGCAGCTTCCAACCCAGGGAATAACGGTTCGCTCCGCGTTGCCGTGATCGGCGGCGGCATCGTTGGCTTGAGCTGCGCGCTGGAGCTGAAGCAACGCGGCGCGGACGTGGCGGTCTATGACCGCGGGGCGGAACTGGGCGCCGGCGTAACCATCCGGGCTGCGGGCATGCTGGGCGCGGCATTCGAATGGGCGCTGGAGGCCGACCAGATGGCCTTGGCGGCGCTGGCTCATCAGGCGGGCGAGATCTGGCCGGAGTTCGCGGCAAAGCTGGAAAGGTTGGGCGGCGGTCCGGTCGAGTACTCCACCGAGGGCGCAATCGTGGTCGCGCGGACCGCCTCTGAAACGGGATGGCTGGAGGGGCTGGCGGCAGCCTGCCAGGCGCGCGGGCTGCCGGTGAAGCGGTTGTCAGCCACAGACATCAAGCGCGAAGAGCGTGCGCTGGTCGGTTCGACTCTCGGCGGTCTTCTGCTGCCGGGAGATCGGCAAGTGGACCCTGCGATTGTTCTGCAGAGGCTTGGTGCCGCGTTGAAGCGGGTTGGCGTAGGGCTGCGGCTGGGGCGCGTGGTCGAGAAGGTGATCGCCGGCCCTGGGTTCCAGATGCCCGATGGCGAGAAGTTCGATCGTGTCGTGCTGGCGACAGGCGCCGGTCCAATTCCGAAATTCGCCAGCCGGGAGGGCGACCCGTTCGACCCCGCCCTTCCGGAGATCGTGCCGGTGAAAGGACAGATGCTGGCGCTGGCGCCGATGGAAGGTGGGCCGCGTCATGTCGTCCACACGCGCGATGTCTATGTCGCGCCGAAGTCGCGTTGGACGCTGGTGGGCGCGACGGTCGAGCGGGGCAAGGCAGACACGACGGTCGATCGCGACAAGGTTGAAGAACTCCGCGCCCGGGCGGCCGAATTGATGCCGGTGCTAGGCCGCGCGCCGGAGGTAAGCGCCTGGGCCGGCGTGCGGCCCGGAACGCCGGACGATGCAC
This sequence comes from Hyphomonadaceae bacterium, assembly GCA_035548775.1. Lineage (GTDB taxonomy): Bacteria > Pseudomonadota > Alphaproteobacteria > Caulobacterales > Hyphomonadaceae > UBA7672. Next base: position 11,914 of record DASZSI010000281.1, on the reverse strand, counting down.
CGCTGATCGGTGAAACGGGCGTGGCCGGCGTTTTTGCGGCGCTGGGCCATTATCGCAACGGCGTGCTGTTCGCGCCGGCGACGGCGGGAATCGTGGCCGATCAGGTGTTTGACGGGAAAGTGAGCCCGCTGGCCCGCGCCTTTGAGATTCGCAGGTTTGACAAGCTGGACGAGGCGCGGCACTCGCGCTCGGCGCAAGGCGTAGCTAAGACACGCTGAGACGGACGGAGAGACGAATGCACAACATTGCCCCGATGACCGACGATCAGCGCTCGATCCAGGAAGCGGTTGCCGCCGTCTGCGCCGAGTTCACGCCTGAGTACTGGCGCAAGTGCGATGACACAGGTGAGTGGCCCGAGAAATTCACCAAGGCGATGGCCGATGGCGGCTGGCTCGGCATCGCCATGCCGGAGGAAGTCGGCGGTTCGGGCCTCGGCCTGATGGAAGCGGCCATCATGATGCAGGCCGTGGCGCGGTCCGGCGCCGGCTTCACCGGCTGCTCTTCCATTCACCTCAACATCTTCGGCGCCAAGCCGATCGAGAAGTTCGGCACCAAGGAGCAGAAGCAGGAATACCTGCCGAAAATCATCTCCGGTGAACAGAAGATGTGTTTCGGCGTCACCGAGCCGAACTCGGGCCTCGACACATCGAGCCTGGAAACGCGTGCGGAGCGCACCAACTCGGGCTACACCATCAATGGCCGGAAGATCTGGACCACGGGCGCGCAACGCGCCGACAAAATCCTGCTGATCGCGCGCACGACGCCCAAGGATAAGGTGGCCAAGCCCTATATGGGCCTGTCGCTGTTCTACATGGACATGAAGGGCGTCGAGGCGAAGCCGATCCCGAAAATGGGCCGCAAGGCTGTCGAGTGCAACATGCTGTACTTCGACAATGTGCAGATCCCTAAAGAGTCGCTCATCGGCGAGGAAGGCGCGGGCTTCAAATACCTGCTGCAAGGCCTCAACCCTGAACGCGTGCTGTTCGCGGTGGAGTCGATCGGTTTAGGCTTTGCGGCGCTGGAGCGCGCGGCCAACTACGCCAAGGAGCGTGTGGTATTCGGCCGTCCAATCGGCATGAACCAGGGCGTGGCGCATCCGCTGGCGAAATGCTGGGCGGAGCTGAGCGCGGCGGAGTTGCTCGCCTACAAGGCGGCGCGCCTCTACGACAACGGCGAAGAATGCGGCGCCGAAGCCAACGCCTCGAAATACCTCGGCGCCGAAGCTGGGTTCAACGCCTGCGAAGCGGCTGTGCTGGCGCACGGCGGCATGGGCTATGCCAAGGAATACGACGTGGAACGCTTCATGCGCGAGAGCATGATCGCACGCATCGCCCCAGTCAGCCGCGAGATGATCCTCAGCTTCATCTCCGAGCGCGTCTTGGGCCTGGCGAAGAGCTACTAGCTCCAAGTCGCCGCTTAATGAAAATAACCCGGTCATGTTCGCGCGCATGTCGCCGCGCCACGATTCAGCCATGTCACCTGAGTGACGTCGCACCCGTTCAACAAGGGGTGTGGACGATGCGGTTGGTCGGTCTGTCGATTGTCGGCGCGGCAACAGCGCTGGCGGGATGTGCAAGTACGCCCACATCGCCCGGAGACGCAGTTTCAGCGGCGACCATGATGGCCGTGATGTTGCCAGTCGGTGCGGTCGTGATGCCGATCTACGGACTGGAGCTGAACGATCTCAACGGCCAGCTTGGGCAACTAAGGCTCGGCGAGGCGCCCCCAAGCGGGCTAGATGTGTATCTCAAGCAGCCGCCCTCGCACGTGACGGCCAAGGCGCTCGATGACGGCGGCACGCAGCTGAACTTCTACATCAACAGGGATACGGGCTTGGGAAATACGCCCATAGCCGTCGCCATGGTTGAGAACGGCATTGTCACCGGATTCGATGGCGATAAATGCGCGCTCGATGGCAAGGTCTTCCGCTGCCATATGTGAGGCTCAACGAGCGGGCGGTGCAAATTTCTCAGGCGGCACGGTTTCAAACGTGTAGGACGTCAGCGTCTGCTGGATGCGGCTTGATCCCTGCACCTGCGCAAGCTCGAACGGGATCTGAACGCCGTCGATGACCTTGTAGCGCAGGACTCCCGCATAGAAGCTTTCTGCTCCATCTTCACCCGACACACGTTGGAGCAAGTGGGTCGTGCGATCGATCCATAAGTCGACGGGCAGCGCGCCTTCCGGCGTCACCGTCACGACATCAAACGTCTTGTAGTCCCATTCCCGCGGCCCGTCATAGACGAAGCGCGCCGGGAATCGGTCGGGATAGAAATAGCCGCCGATGGTGAGGTAGGCGCCCAGCCTGGCGCTAGCGAGGGCTTGCGGGGACGCGTCAGTCCGAACTGCGCCCGAGGGATCGGTTGCCCACGTTGAGTTGCCGTCATAGCCGTTGGTCATGGCATGGCCATCGACGGTCATCGTGCTGACGGTCTTCATGGTCTTGAAGTCGCCCCAGGTTTCGTAGGTCGCGGGTTTCCCGTCGCGGATCAGTGTTCCGGTTTCGTGAAAGCCTGACGGCTGGTCGAGCGCCGCTCCGCCGCTTGCGGCCTTGAGCTCGGCGATAATGCGCGGACCAGACACGTCCGGCGGCAGGTCCGAGATGCAGCCGGAGAGCGCCAACAGTCCGATGGCCATCGAAACCAAACGAAGCATGATCAGTGAAGCTCGCCCTCGAACAGCGCCGCCAGTTCCTCCCAGTGCCTTTCGGCTTGGACTGCGTCGTAGACGGGACCGTCCGGCATGGTCCAGCCATGGCGCGCCGGCCATTGCATGCACGAGCCCTTCATGTGCGAGGCCTTGAAGGCGGCGGTGAACTCGGCTTGCTGCGGATCGGTGAAGAAGGCGTCGTCCTTCGCCATCGCGACCAGCAACTTTGCCTTGATGGCCGGTAAGCGCGGCGGAAGCGTATCGCCCCCGATGTCGCCCACCAGGTTGCCTGGATGGAAGGCGGCCGCAGCCGCTACGCGGTCCGGGAACAGGGCGGCGCACATCAAAGAAATGCGACCGCCCATGCAATAGCCTGTCGTGCCGATCTTTCCGCGTTTCACGTCCCTGTCTGCATCGAGCGCTGCGATGAAAGCGCCGTGGTCGCCCTGGATGGCGGCGAGAGTGGAGGTGGCCATGATCATCTGCATGCGTTGCTTGCGGACGTCTTCCGATGTTGGCTTCGAGAAGTCGATGCCGGGATAGGGACGGAACCGGTAGAGCGTGTCGGGCAGCAGCACGACAAAACCGTGATTGGCGATCTTCTGAGCGAATGCGCCGAGCGGCGGGCGATATCCCGCGCCGTCCATGAACATGATGACGCCCGGCCAGGGGCCCTTGCCGTCCGGCTTTGCGAGCGTGGCGGGACATTCTCCGTCAGGCGTGCGGACAGTGATCTCGGTGGCGGGCATGGATTCTCCCTCGCTCAGCCGGGGAAGTCTGCGACACCGATACACGCACGCCAACTGGGATTTTGGGTTGGCTGGACTGGGTGGGCCTGTAACCTGCATGGAGCATTAAAGCCCTCGATAGAGGGGCTGAGCGGGGAGTAGAGTTCATGGCCGATGAAACCGAAACCGGCGCCGTGATGGCGGCGGGGCCAATGGTTCCGGGCGCCTTGCTGGTGTTTCCGCCCGGCGTCCTGATGTTCGCCAGCATCTATTCTGCGGCGTTCTATGTCTGGGGCGGCGTTCTGGCCGCGATGTACGATCCGGACTGACGCCTGCGCGCGCGGCACGGCGTCGCCGATTTACCACCAGGCAGCCTGCGTCTAGCCTCGCCCCGTTTCAAGACGGGCGAGCACGCATGTCATCCATCCTCATCACGGGCGCAGGCAGCGGCATCGGCCGCGCCACGGCGCTGGCGTTCGCCAGGGCCGGATGGGATGTGGGGTTGATCGGCCGTCGCGCCGACGCGCTGGAGGAGACGGCGAAGCAGGCCGGGCGCGGCCTCGTGCTGGCCGGCGATGTGACCCAGCCCGCCGATGTCGATCGCGTCTTCGCCGAGGCTGTCGCAAAGTTTGGGCGGCTGGACGTGCTGTTCAACAATGCCGGGCGCGGTTCACGCCCGCGCACGTTGGACGAGACGCCGCTGGAAGACTGGCAGGCCGTACTGGACGTCAACCTCACGGGTTCCGTGCTCTGCGCCCGTGCAGCCTTTGCGCAGATGCGCAAACAGGATGCGCAGGGCGGCCGCATCATCAACAATGGCTCGATTTCCGCGCACGCGCCGCGTCCGGGGTCGACGCCCTACACGGTGACCAAGCACGCGATCACCGGGCTGACGAAATGCCTGTCGCTCGACGGCCGGCCGTTCAACATCGCGTGCGGGCAGATCGACATTGGCAACGCATTGACCGAGATCACGGCGGGGATGGTGAAGGGCGTGCCACAGGCAGATGGACGCATCGCCCCCGAGCCGACAATGGACGTCGAACAAGTGGCGAAGGCGGTGCTGATGATGGCGGAGCTACCGCTCAGCGCGAATGTGCAGTTCATGACCGTGATGGCGACCAAGATGCCGTTCATCGGGCGCGGCTAGAGGAGAGGCCAATGGGACGTGTCGAGGGCAAGGTCGCGCTGGTTACAGGCGCGGCGAGCGGCATCGGACGCGCGTGCGCCGAAACGCTGGCGCGCGAGGGCGCCTTCGTGGTTCTGACCGACATCCAGGATGCCAAGGGGCAAGAGACACTGGCCGCGATCACCAAGGCAGGCGGCAAGGCAAAATACCGCCATCAGGACGTGACCAGCGAGGCTGAATGGGTCGAGGTGATCGGCGAAATCGAGAAGGCGAACGGCCGGCTCGACATCCTGGTCAATAACGCTGGCATAGCAGTTGGCGGCTTCATCACGGAGCTGAAGCTGGAAGACTGGCGGCGACAGCAGGCCGTCAATGTCGAAAGCGTGTTCCTCGGCACCAAGGCCGCGCTGGGCCTGATGCGCAAGAACCGTGCGGGCTCGATCATCAACATTTCGTCGATCGCCGGCCTGCGTGGATCGGCGATGCTGTCGGCCTATTGCGCGTCCAAGGGTGCGGTCCGGCTGTTCTCCAAGGCGGCGGCGATGGAATGCGCGACGCTGAAGGACGGGGTGCGCGTGAACTCGGTTCATCCGGGCATAATCGATACGCCGATCTGGATTGGCTTTCCGGGTTCGCCGCCTGGCGCCAACGCCGCTCCGGACCTCGACGCCATCACCGCGATGCGCGTGCCCTTGGGCACGACGGGCAAGCCTGCCGATATCGCCAATGCCGTCCTCTATCTCGCCAGCGACGAAAGCCGCTATGTCACCGGCGAGGAGATGGTAATCGATGGCGGGCTGACGGCTGGGTCCGCCGGCTAGGCCCGTCTCACTGGCTGTTGCGCCATTTTTCCATGGCGGCCGAGATCGCAAAGGTCTCGCGATATTTCGGCGAGTCCGACGGGCGGGGCGGTTTTGCCGATGTCAGCTGCATGATCTCGGCAAGCTTGTTGTGCGCCGCACCCGATTGGCCGGCGCCGATATAGGCGTGGAGCTCGACCAGCGCGCTGGACAACAGGTCGTGCGCCCGGATCACGAAATAAGGCTCGTCCTCCGGAAGCGTGGGGTAGGGGTCGTATTTCGACGGGTTGGCTTTCGAGCCGATCGGCGCGGACATCGTGACCTCGTAAGTGATTCGCTTGAGCCAGCATGGGGGGATTCGGGCCTGCGGCGCGAACCGTGCTGTGGATTGGGTTGCGGCGGATTGCATCTCCACATTTGGCCATGTGTGGAACGCGGCATTCCGGGCGTGGACGTTACGAGAAGATCGCACTAAGGGGGCGGCATGATCGACCCGGCCTCGCGCAAGATGACCTTCGAGAATGTCCATAACTTCCGGGACTTTGGAGGCTATGCGACCCAGGGCGGCAGGCGGCTGGCGAGTGGAAAGTTCTACCGTTCGGCGCACCACGCCATGGCGACGGATGCCGACCTTGAGAAGCTCGCGACCCTGAACATCGGCGCCATCATCGACCTGCGCCGGCCGGATGAGCGTGGGCGGCAGCCTTCACGCCGGTGGGCAGGTTTCGACGGTCATGTGGTCGAGAACCACAACGACGACGAGGGGCGAGGAGCAGAAAGCTGGGATGGCTTCATGTCGTCCTGGGACATGAAGCGTGAGAGCTTTCGAGAGTACATCCTCGGCTACTACGCACGGGCGCCCTACATGCCGCGGTTGATCGAACTCTACAGCCGCTACTTCCAGACGCTGGCGCAGACGGACGGAGCTGTCGTGGTTCACTGCGCAGCAGGCAAGGACAGGACGGGGCTGGTGGTGGCGCTGACCCATGCCCTGGCGGGAGTGCACAGGGACGACATCATTGCCGACTACCTGCTCACCAACGACTCTGGCCGGTTCGAGGTGCATGGCGCAGCCTGGGCGGAAATGATCCGGGCAGAGCGCGGCCAGGCGCCGACGCTGGACACCATGAAGTATGTCATGGGCTGCGATGCAGAGTTTCTCGACCGGTCATTCGCCGCGATCGACCAGCGGCATGGGTCTGTAGCGGCCTACCTGCGCGACGCGCTGGGAATTACACCCCAGCGCCGAGAGGCGATCGAACAGAGGCTCTACGACTAGCCGTCACGCTTGCGAGCAGTTCCGTCGTCGACTCAGGCGACGTCGGTCTTCTTCTCGTGCGCGTTGTGGATCTTCTTGTTGACCAGGCGTTCCAGTTCGGTTGCGACCGCCGTGCGGTGCATGAAGGCTTCTTCAGGCATATCGAGGATGATCGCGATCGTCTGGAAGTGGTATTTCACGACCTCGATATCGTAGGTCTCGGTCATGCCGACACCCTCGATATAGCGCAGGGCAGTGTTCCACACGCGCATGATGACGTCGTCGCCCAGGCGAGAGACCTCTTCCGAGTTCTGTTGGAGCAGGCGGTACATGCCGCGAATACCGGCGGTGCGATCCACATTGGTGCGGTCGGCGTACTGGGTGAGGCCGTCGATGATGCCGCGCAGCTTGAAGGCGTTTTCCTTGGCCATCTCGTTGGTGGCCTTTTGCGGCGGCTCGTCCGTCAGGCGGCGCCACGGACCGGCATAGTTGGGATCGTCCTTTCGGCGGCGGCAGGGGCCGACATAGTTGCGGCTATCGATGAACTTGCGCGGGCGCAACGTCACTTCCTCGACGCGCGACAGCACGCCGGCGGCCGAAACGGGCTTCAGCAGGAATTCGTTGATGCCCGCCTGGCGCGCGGACATCAGCTGGTCATGATCAATCACGCCGGCGAGCAGGATCACGGGCGTCTCGCGCGACATTCCCGTGGTGTTGCGGCGCACCTCGCGGGTGAACTCCAGGCCGGACATGCGGCCCGCGTCCCAATCCACGAAGATGATATCCGGCTTGAACGTGCGGCCGACGGTGAAGGCCTCCATGGCCGAGGCGGCGGCGTTGATGTTGGTCACGGTGAGACGGCGCAGCGAGTCCGCGACGACGCCCCGCATATAGGCGTTGGGATCGACGATCAGCACCTTGAGGCGCTTCAGCTGGTCCGGGGAAAGGGTACGCTCGTCGGTCATGGTTACGCTGCCAGTTTTTTCTGAATGGCTTTGCCGAGCGCGATCGCGACGCTGTCGCGGGCTTCGGCGTAGTTGGCGGGAAGTGCAGCGAGCTGTTCTAGCGCGCTGAGAGCCGTGTTGATGACGTTCTCTTCGAGTTGGCCAAGCGGCGTGGCGACGCCGATATAGGCTTCGAAAGCCGCAAGGCCGGAATGCAGCGCATGGTCCTTCGCCTCAATGGCGATGTCCTTCGCCGCCTTCACGTTCTGCAAGGCCGTCGCCAGCGATTCCGGCCGGCTGGCGCGGAGCTGGGCGCAGGTCTGGCGCAACGCGGTGAGGGCGAGACGGATCGGCGTCTGCGCGGCGATTTCGTCCTGGTCGACCATGGCGGCCGGGCGCTCGGCCTGGCGTTCGCCGGCCCGGCGTTTGGCGCCGTAGTAGTCGGCCGGGTTCTTCCGGCGACGGCACGGGCCCAGATAGACCGAGCAATCGATGAACGGTCGCGGCGTTTCGACGACCATCTCAAGCCGCTGGCGCATCGCCAGGGGAGAGATCGGCTTGGCCAGGAATTCGTCGACCCCGGCGTCACGGCCGGCGATCACAGTTTGGCGAGTAAGGCCTGCAGTCACCAGCACGACAGGCAAACGACGCAGGCGATCGTCGTCATGGCGGCGCAGAGAACGCACGAACGCGAGCGCGTCGAACGCGTCGCCTTCTTCCCACGACAGCAGGATCACGTCGATCGGCCGGTCAAGAAGGAAGGCGCGCGCCATTCCCTCGTCACGGGCGCTGGAAATGTTTGAGACGTTGAGGCTGCGAAGAATTTCGCCGATCAGGCCACGGCTGAAGTTGTTGGCGTCGGCGACAAGAACCGACAGCGTGCGCGGCTTCAGCGGCCGCGGCTTCCTCGGATCGTGCATTCTGCAATCCCACCCGTTCTGAGTTCCCGGGTAAGGTAAACCGACAAGGTAATTTTCCCGTTGAAACGGAATGAACGAGATTGGGGTGCGGCGTTAACCATTTGGCAGGGCCCAGGAAGGCCTGACTCCCAAGCTGGCCCCGCATGTGTAAGGTGTGCTAGCCAGTCGACCCAGCCCTGCCGGAGGTCGCCTTTGAGCGAAGACGAAAAGCTCGACCAGCGAATCCAGCTCGTGGCGTCAGCCAGCTTCGGCAAGGATGTCGATGACTGGCGCCGAACCCAGCAGGACCTGCCAAGCCGCTCGGAAGCGATCCGCCGCCTGGTCTATCTCGGCCTGCAACACGAACAGGAGCACCCGATGCGCATGATCACGGCGATCGTCCGGCCGCACCGGTACGAAGCGGTGCGGGACGCCCTGACCAAGCTAGGCGTATCGGGCATCACGGCTACACAGGTGCAGGGCTTCGGCCGGCAGCGCGGCCAGACGGAGATGTACCGGGGCGCGGAATATTCAGTCGCCGAAGTCCCGAAAATGAAAATCGAGGTGGCTGTGCCGTCGGGCATGGCCGAAGCGGTGATCGAGGCGATCCAGAAGGCGGCAGGTTCCGGCAAGATCGGCGACGGCAAGATTTTCGTGACCGGCCTCTCGGAGGTTGTCCGCATCCGAACCGGCGAGCGCGACGAGAAGGCGCTGGACTAGCGATCAGACCACATCCGGCCAGCGTTTGGATTGCGCTTGCGGCCGGTAGGGCTCGTTGAGGTCGCGAGGCGGCGGTGGGCCGTCCATTGGCGGCTTTGCCTTCCCGAACAGTGCAACCGCAGCTCGCCAGAGCAGCCAAACAGGAAGCACGGCTGCAGCGCCCAACAGCAGCGGCCGCCATGCGACGGTCAGCGTCCAGCCAAGCACGTTGAGGAATCCCGTAGCGAACTGGCCCAGCGCGCCGCCGAGCGTGAAGCCAGGCGCAAACGGATTGACGCCGCCCGCCTCAAAAATCGCGCCCACGCCAACACAGATCAGGCCGAGTTGGATCCACCCTGAGATTCGGATCGGACCGAACATCTTGTCAGTGAACGACGGCGGGGCATCGGCTTTCGGCCGGATGGTTTCGGGAGGCAGGGTCGGCCGCACTGTCTCCGGCAGGTTGGCAGGGGGCTTGGGCGCAACCTTGGGCCTCTCGGGAGGAGCATCAACTGGATCGTCAGGCGGGTTCATACCCGTCCCCTGGACGGCGCATCGTTGTCGGCATGTGGTTGTTCCGGCGGCGTCGCATGAGGATCGCCCTTCAGCACCGTTACCTGATGCGGATAGGGAATGGTGATGCCGGCCTTGTCAAATGCCTGTTTCACAGCCTTCAGCAGGTCACAGCGCACATCCCACCAGTCGCCGTTGGCCACCCAGGCGCGGGCGCGCAGGTCGACGGAGTTGGCTGCGAGTTCGGTGACCTTCACCCAGACCGGCGGTTCGTCCCGCACGCGAGAATCGTTCTTGAGGAGGTCGCCGATGATCCTGATCGCCTGGTCGATATTGTCGTCATAGTCGATCGAGAACAGCACATCGAGACGGCGCAGGCTGCGCGCTGAGCTGTTGACGATGACATCGCCCCAAGCCTTGTCGTTGGTGACGACCACCTCCCGGTTGTCGATGGTGTTGAGCACAGTGGTGAAAGGCGTGATGTCGGCGACCGTTCCGTCCTGGCCGGCAATCTTCACGACGTCGCCAATTCGATAGGGACGGAAGACGGCGATGATAACGCCCGCCGCAACGGCCTTCAGCGTGTCCTGCAGCGCAAGCGCGATCGCGAGACCCGCCGCTCCGATGACCGCCACCAGCGAGGCGATCGGGAAATTGAGCTGCTGCAACGCCGCGATGGCGCCGATCGCGACGGCGCCGAACCGCACCAGCGATCCGAGAAATGCAAACAGGGTGCGGCTCGATGATGAGGATGAGCGGCCGACCTTCTCGCCAAAGTGGCGGATCCGGTTGCCCAGCCAGGAGCCGAAGAACCAGACCGCGACCAAGATGCCCAGCGCCTTGGCGACCGAAATTGCCAACTCCTGGGCGGCGGTCAAGCTGAAGCCGAACAGCAAGTTGGCGGCAACCGCCAGCGCGACCAGCACGAACAGCAGGCGCACCGCCGCGCCCAATATGTCGATCATCACATGATCGGCGGTCTTCGGAGCGCCGTCGCCATGCTTGGCCTTCGAAAGTCCGGACAGCCTGCGCGCGGCAAATCGCAAGGTTTGGGAGACCACCACGCCCAGGAAATAGGCCGCGATGATCGCCACGCTGGACCACATCCACCTCTGGGTCACGCCTTCGAAATGAAAGGCCCAGTCGCGGAAGGCTTCGAATTGATGCTGCAGGTCCATGCCAGAATCGTGGGTTGTTCAATCGCCAAATCTTGACCTAGCGCATCAGGCGCTCGGCCCCAACCCGCTGACGGGAGACATGGCAATCTCGTAATTCGCGTACGAGGCCGCTCAAAATTCCAGCATCTGTTCCAGCGTTTCCATACGGTCAGCGTCACGGGCGGGTTTGTCCCAGCGAATGCGATGGATGCGGGGGAAGCGCATGGCGACGCCGGATTTGTGACGGGGCGAACGTTGCAATCCTTCGAACGCAACCTCGAGGACCAGTCCTTCCTTCTTGTTCGCTGTCACAGAACGCACGGGGCCGAACCGTTCGATGGTGTGGTCGCGGACATATTTGTCGAGCTGCACCAGCTCCTCGTCCGTAAAGCCGAAATAGGCCTTGCCGACCGGCGCCAGCTCCTCCCCTTCGGGCGTCGCTCGCCAGACGCCGAAGGTGAAATCGGAATAGAAGGACGAGCGTTTTCCGTGACCGCGTTGGGCGTACATCAGCACCGCGTCGATCAGATGCGGGTCGCGCTTCCACTTGTACCATTGGCCCGCGGGGCGGCCGGCGAGATAGGGCGCATCCCACCGCTTCAGCATCAGCCCCTCGATCTCGCGCGTCGGCGGATGGCGGCGCAGGTCCTCCAGCTCCGCCGCATCGGAGAACGGGATCATCGGCGAGAGATCGATTTGCGGAGAGTCGAGGGAAACGATGAATCGCTCCAGACGTTTGCGGCGTTCGCGAAAGGGTAGCGGGCGCAGGTCGTCCTCGCCTTCCTGCAGCAGGTCATAGGCGCGCAGCATGGCTGGGCGCTCTGCCATTTGCTTGGGCGACACGGTCTTGCGGTTGAGGCGTTGTTGCAGTTCGTTGAACGGCGCCACGCCGCCCGCCGCATCGCGCACCAACAGCTCGCCATCGAGCGCGGCATCGAAGGTCGCCGCCTCCAGCAGGTCCGGAAAGGACTTCGAGATGTCGTCGCCGGTGCGCGTGTAAAGCCGCCGCGCGCCCTGGTCGGAGGCGAGCTGCACGCGGATGCCGTCCCATTTCCATTCTGCGGCGAAGTCGGCCGGGCTGATGAGGCCGGGATCAAGCGCATCCGGATCGGCCCGCTCGGCCTTCGACAGCAGGGGA
>DASZSI010000280.1:0-5036 GCA_035548775.1 Hyphomonadaceae bacterium | reverse complement strand
ATCGCGCCGGCGGCGCGGTTGAACGCCTGGCGCCCTCCGGTCTTGAGCTGTTGTCCAAGCCGGCTTTTCGAGAAGGAACTGTCGGGAAGGTCGAGTTGCGCCACGGCGCCAAGGTATTCCGAATGGTCCGTGACGGCGGCGAAGTCGAGCGGCCAGGCGCGCTTGGCGGGCACGTCGGACTTGCCGTCCATGCCCTGTTCCTGCTGAACCTGCACGCCGGGAACCATCACGGTTTCGCCGCGCGCAAACTTGTAGGCCATGTCCGGCGTCACCTTGGTGCCGAACGTCCAGGCGTCGAACGACATGGTGGTGTGAAGGTGCAGCTCGCCGAAGAAGGCGCGCCGGTCCTTCGCCGGGATCGTGCTCTGGTAGGTTGAGCCCGGCGGCGTCGACTTTTCCTGGCCCAGCACGGACGGCGTAGCGACCAAGCAAACGGCAAGGCCAACCGACGCCAGAAGCATGGCTCGAGCGCGCATGACGACTCCCTCCGCAATCCGTCCGGCGACTATGCGCGAACGGGGCAGATTGTACCAGTGGGTATCATCAGACCGTGAAGCGTCTCAGCTCTTCGGTTTGAGGGCGACCATGACATTCCCTGCGCCCTGGCCGAACAGGCCATAGCCGGAGTTGACGAGGATGAGTCCGTTGACCGCGACGATCGATGCGTTGTCGACCGATGCGCCGTTGGCCTTCACGCCGTTGACGGTCGTGTAGTCCTGCGCCGTGTCGTACTGGAACACCAGTTTCCCGGTCTTGCGGTCAAGGATGTAGATGCGTCCGTCGAGTCCGCCCGTGATGATGTGGTCGCCCACGATGGTCGGCGCGCCCGACAGCCCGAACAGCGCGTTGCAGCGCGGCACGAATTTCTTGCGCGCGTCGGTGCAGTCCGGCTTCACCTCGAACTTCCAGTCGATCTTTCCGTCTTGCAAGTTCACCGCATAGAGGCCCGGCTTGAGATCGGCCGGCACCACCGTCTCCGGGATGGATCGGCCGGGATAGGAGATCGGCGCATAGACATGCGTGTCGTCCACCGCGATGCCCCAATGGATGCCTCCGTTTGGTCCGCCCGTGCCGATATCGGTGCGCCAGACAACAGCGCCGGTGTCGGGGTCCATGCCCCACACCGTTCCCGCCTTCTGCCCCGCGACGACGATGTCCTTGCCGTCAGGTCGGGTCGCCAGGATGGTCGAGGCGCCGAAGTCGACATCACGATAGACGGTGCTCTTGGCGCAGTTCTTGGCGCCGCCCGTCGGGCCGCATCCGACATTGTAGACGTCATTCGCCGTCGCCTGGTGCGACCACAGGATTTTCCCGCTGGAAAGGTCAAAGCTCATCAGCGCGTCTGTATTCGGATGCGCATTCTCGGAGTTGGCCTCCCCTGTGCCGACATAAAGTCGGTTGCGTTTCACGTCGACCGACGGCGAGTTCCAGATCGGCGCGCCGGCCGGGCCCCAGAGCATCTGGCCATCGCCGCGGTCGCGCAGCGGATTGGCGTCTTCCATCGTGCCGGTCTGCCAGGCGATCTTGCCCGTCATGGCGTCCACCGCGGTGACGCCGCCATGGGTCTTGCAGCACACATGGGCGTCCTGCGCCGCCATCATGATCTCGTACTGGGAGGAAGGCGCATAGACCTTGTCGCCGATCAGCACCGGCGTCGCGGTCGAAACGGACGCGTCGTACAGCCCGGTGTGGGTTTCCCAGATGCGCTTGCCGGTCTTGGCGTCGATCATGTGCGTCATCGCGCCCATGTCTCCGATCAAGACAACCGCCCGGCCGTCCTTGCGCACGCCATAGCCCGCGCTGGTGCGGATGGTTTTTTCGGCCTCGTAGATCCACTGGATGCACGGCTTGGCCTTGTCGGAGACATCGAAGGCAAACACCCGGTTGTGGTTCTCGCCCACCGGCAGGAAGATCGTGTTGCCGACCACCGCCGCCTGGCTCCGCATCGTTACGACATCCGGGAAGCCGACCACCCAGGCCACTTCCATGTTCGACAAGTCGGTCGGCTTCAGTCCAGCCTGCGCGTAGGTCAGGTTGCGCCGGTTCTTGAGATCGAACCCAAAGGTCGAAACCGTGGGCGTCGCGTTCAGCTGCGGCGTGCGCCGGTTGGCCGGGCACATCATCGCCTTGGTCCAGCTGTCGTCGCCCTCTCCGCTCTTCGACAGGAACTCCGCGACATAGGACACTTCCGACGGCGTTAGCCCGGTCGCCTGCGGGATCATCGGGCCGGTGATCAGCGCGTTGACGATCTGGCCGGGCGGCATCCGGTTCAGCGTCTGCACGGTCGGCGCCTTCGAGCCGTTCGGATTGTCGTGGCAGGCCGCGCAATGCGTCTTGTAGATCGCCTCGCCCGGATGCGGACCGGCCGGCGCTGCCGCGGCGGTCTGTTGTGAAGCGGGCGACGAAGCCTGCTGCGGCGCCTCGGTCGAACATGAACCCAGAAGGCTCAAGGCGCCCATCGCCATCAACGACACGAGCGAACGGTTCGAAAAGCGCATGAAATCTCCTCCTCCGACACCGCTCGCGTCTCCGGCGCGATGCGCGATCAGATGGGGCCGACAATCCTCCACGGTTCGCGCCGGCGTCAACTCTGACGCGGCGTAACGCTACACGGCGGTTGTGTTCAGCACTTCCCAAAGCGCCAGCGGCGCGCCGCCCCAGTGCCAGAAGGAATAGCCTTGATACTTCCGCTCATTGCACAGCCGGATGAACTCTCGCGCCCGCTCCGCGCAGGCCGATGCTGATGCACAGCCTCCATCGCCCTGTCCGATCCATCCTGCGCCTACCGGAACGAAGGACGCTGCTACGTGAGCGTTGCCGGCGACGGCCCGGTCCACCCGATTGGTCACGCTCGGACTGCCGCCATAATAGGTCTGCGGAAAATTATAGTCCGCGCGCTGGGCGAGGGCGGCAAAGCGCGGCGGCCAGCCGGGAAAGTTCTGCGGGATATCATTGCTCGAAAGCGCGAGCGGGATTTTCAGCTTCTGGCATCCCGCCTTCATCGCATCGCCATAGGCCTCTGCTTCGGGCAGGCCGCCCTGGAAATATCCCGGGCCTCCCTCCGCATCCATGATCAGGCCCGCGAGCTTGAATTTTTCCGCTTGCGCCAGCGCAGTCGCGGCTTCCATGGCCGCCTGGGCAGGGCTGGCGCAGTGCGGCACCTGCCAGCCCCAGACCTCGATGTTGTCGGCGGCGGCGGCGTCTACCAGCTCTCCGAAGCTCTTGCCGGTTGCGCCGATGACATTGCCCTGAGGCGTGGCGCCGTCCGCGACTTTCACCCAGAGCTTCGAAAGGTTCGCCCGCCTGGCCTTCTCGATCACCTTGCTGACGCCGCCCTCAGCGGCCAGCACGCCGTCAAGTTTCCAGATATAGATGCAGCGCCCGATCATGCGCGTCCCCCCTCCACATGTCCCGGGCGAAGCCTAGGACACTTGCAGGGAAGGCGAAAGACAGGCTGTCGCAGAGTTTTCCGCGCGTCGCGCCTACCGCTTCGGCTTGAACGCGATCAGCACGTTGCCCGGGATCTCGCCGAACTGGCCGTAACCGGACGACACCAGCAGCATGCCATTGCCGGCCGTGATCGAGTTCGAGTCGATCGAGCCGCCCTTGGCCTTGACGCCGTTGGCGGTCGTGAAGTCGATCGCCGTCTTGAAGCTCCACAGCTGTTTGCCCGTGGCCGCATCGACCGTGTAGAGCGTGCCGTCCAGCGCGCCGCACACCACCACGCCATCGATCACCGCGATCGCTGCCGACATGGCGGCATTGCGCGGACCACGTGCGCCAGGCCGCCCATTGCCCGGCGCCGTCGGAGCGGCGGCGTTCGCATCCGCTGCTGGCGGCGGCGGGGAGAACATCCACTTGATCGCGCCGGTCGAGGCGTCGAGCGCATAGATGCCCGGCTTCAGCGACGGATCGATCGGCGGCTCACCCGGCGTTGGCTGGCCGACATTGGCGATCGGCACGAAGAGCGTGTCGTTGTCATAGGCCATGCCCCAGTGAATGCCGCCTAGCGCCGAGCCGGTGCCGATCTTGCGGCTCCAGATCTTCTTGCCGGTATCGGGCTCCAGCGCCCAGGCCTCGCCGGATTTCTGCCCCGCGAACAGGATGTCCTTGTCCGACTTGGTCTTGCCCAGGATCAGCGATGCGCCAAAGTCGACATCGCGGAACACCGTGTCCTTCGAACAGTTGAGCTGTGTCGGCGCCGGGTTGAGCCCGCAGCGCGAGACAAAGATGTCCCGGCCGGTGGCCTGCATCGACCATTTCTCCTTGCCGTCCTTGAGGCCGATGGCGATCAGCGCATCGGTGTTCCGGTGCGTCGGCTCGGAGTTGGCTTCGCCTGTGCCGAAGTAGATCAGCCCGCGTTTCTCATCCACGACCGGCGAGTTCCAGATCGGCGCGCCTGACGGGCCATAGTACATCTTGCCGTCGCCCCGATCGCGCAGGGGCTTGGCCTCTTCCATCGTGTCATAGCGCCATTGCTGCGCGCCGGTGTTGGGATCGAGCGACAAGACATAGCCATGATTGTCGCAGCACTTGATCTTGTTGTCGCCCGCCACCGAAATCTCGAACTGTGCGACGGGAACGATCACGCGGTCCTTCAGGATGGTCGGCGTGCCCGTGGTCATCGAATAGGAATAGGCCCCGACGCCCTTGGTCCAGAACGCCTTGCCGGTCTTGGGATCGACGGCATGCACGGTCGAGTCGAGGCCGGAGAACACCAGCATCGGCGTCCCGTCGGCGCGCGTGCCATAAGCAGCGCTGGTGCGCAGCGGCGCGCCCCCCGGCGAGGTGTAGACCCACTTGAAGCACGGCTTCGGCGTCGCGAGGTTGATCGCGTACATCTGGCCGGTGGCGGCGACCGGCAGGAACAGCGTCTTGCCGACAATGGCGCCCTGGCTGCGCATCTCGGCGATGTCGGGGAAGCCGATCGCCCAGGCGAGGTCCATGTTGGAGAGCTGCTTGGTCGTGAGGCCGGCCTGCTTCGCGGTCAGTGCGCGAGTGTTCACATGGTCATAGCCGAAGCCGACCGAAACCGG
>DASZSI010000279.1:0-4293 GCA_035548775.1 Hyphomonadaceae bacterium | reverse complement strand
GGTGGCGTGGATCTTCGGCGACCGCTTCACCGACATGCTGTCGGGCTATCGCGCATTCTCGCGGCGGTTTGCGAAATCCTATCCGGCGCTCGCCTCCGGCTTCGAGACGGAGACGGAGCTGACGGTCCACGCCCTTGAACTCGACATGATCACGGCGGAGGTTCAGACCGCCTATGGCGCCCGCCGCGTGGGCTCGGTTTCCAAGCTTTCGACCATCAAGGACGGCTTCCGCATCCTTGGCACGATCGGGCGGCTGATGCGCGACGAGCGGCCGCTGATATTCTTTGGGGCGATTGCGGGCGTGGTGACGCTGGCGGCGCTGGCGCTGGGCCTGCCGGTGATCGCGGAATACCTGAAGACCGGCCTGGTGCCGCGTTTCCCCACCGCTTTCCTGTGCGCGACACTGATGGTGCTGGCCTCGATCAGCCTGGTTTCGGGCGTGATCCTGGAGACGGTGAGCCTTGGCCGCCGCGAGATGAAACGCCTCGCCTACAACCAGGTGGAAAGCCTCGCCGCGCGCCTGGAACGGTTCGAGGAGACGCGCCTTACCCTCACCTCGCTGCGCGCACAGGCGCTGGCCGAGAACCCCGCGCCGGCGATGCCGTCGGCCCGCAAACGCCGTGCTCACTAGGAGTTCTAGTCCGCGCGGGGCGGCAAGGCTCCGCATTTGGCCTGGTAGGCCTTGATCGCCGTCGGCATCGCCGTCTCGAACGCCTTGGCGCGGGCCGCAGAATCCGGGTGGGTGGAGAGAAAGCTGGGCGGCGCGCCCTTGGTGTCGCCCAGCGTTTCCATCCGCTTCCACAAGAGCGGCGTCTCGCGCGGGTCGAAGCAGGCGCGCACCATCAGCTCCAGCCCGATCATGTCGGCCTCGCTTTCCTGCGAACGGGCGTAGGGCAACAGCACGCCGACCTCGGCCCCGGCGCCCAGCGCGCCCATCACCATGCGCTGCGTGCCGACCCCCATGTCTCCGAAAACGGCGCCGGCGGCGACCTGGCCGAACTGCATCACCTGTTGTTGGCTCATCCGCTCCGCGCCGTGGCGCGCGAGCGCGTGGCCGATCTCGTGGCCCATCACGGCGGCAAGCCCGTCCGCGTTCTTCGCGTAGGGCAGGATGCCGGAATAGACCGCGACGTATCCGCCTGGCAGCGCGAATGCGTTGGCGGTTTTCTCGTCCTCGATGACGTTGAACTCCCAGTTGAACTTGTCAGCGAGCGGGCCCCAGGCCGGCAGGTGGCTGGCAGTGTCGCCCACCACGCTCATCCTGCCGCCGTCCTTTTCCCACTCCAGCGCGGCCTTGCGCAGGCGGTCGCCGATCTCGCGCACTTCATCCACCAGCTGGGCGTCCTGGATGCTGCAGGATGTGGCGCCCTTGAAACAGAGGATGGGTTGGCCGGTCAGCACCTGCATGTAGGCCTCGCGGCCCATGGCGATCTCGTCGGCCACATCGACCGTGATCATCTGGCGGCGGCCGGTGATGCCGGTCTTCTGGTTGGAAAACCACCAGGCCCCGAGCGCGACGATGATAAGAAAGACAAGCAGCACCCGGCCGCCCAGGGCGCCGAGCGGGCCGCCGCGCGACCGGCCGCTGTACATCGGTATGCGCATCACGCCTCCCGCCTGCGACCTTACAAAGCCGGCGGTCCCCGTCAAAGCGGCTTGCATGACAGGATGCGTCCGGCCATTTAGGGGGCATGTCCGATCCCCGCCCCGAGACGAAGCTGCAGATCCGCATCGTGCCGGTGACGCCGCTGCAGCAGAATTGCTCGCTGATCTGGGACACCGAGACCAAGCACGCGGCCTTTGTCGATCCCGGCGGGGACATTGAGACGCTGATGGGCGCGCTCGACCATTTCGGCCTCACGCTCAAGCACATCTGGTTGACCCATGGCCATCTCGACCATGCCGGCGCGGCGGCTGAGCTGCGCGCACGCACGGGCGTGCCGGTGGTGGGCCCGCACAAGGACGACCAGTTCTGGCTCGACCAGATCGAAAGCTCCGCAGTGAAGTACGGCCTCACCGGTCTCAAGAACGTCACGCCGGATCGCTATCTCGAAGACGGGGACGTGCTGGAGCTGGAAGGCGTGAAGTTCGATGTCTCGCATACGCCCGGCCACACGCCGGGGCATGTGGTGATCCACAACCGCGATGCGAGACTTGCGTTCGTCGGCGATGTGTTGTTCGCCGGTTCGATTGGGCGCACGGACTTTCCGCGCGGCAACCACCAGCAGCTGATCGAGTCGATCACGGGCAAGCTGTGGCCGCTGGGCGATGACATGCGGTTCGTGCCAGGCCACGGGCCCACATCGACGTTCGGCCAGGAGCGCCAGACCAATCCGTTCGTCGCCGACGAGCTGACCGGCTATGGCGGAGCGGAAAAACACGAAGGCTCGGCTTACGACCAGAAGACAGCCAAGCGGTATACCTGAGGGGTCCCATGAAACTCGCGCTCGTTTCCATGTCGGCGCTTGCATTGATAACAGCGCCGGCAGCGTTCGGCTGGGGATCGACCGGGCATGAGCTGGTGTCCGGCTGCGCGATCGACGGGCTGTCGAAGGACGTGCCGGCGTTCCTGCGGGCCAAGGGCGTGCGCGATGAAATCGCACTGCTGGGACGCGAGCCGGACCGCTGGAAGAACGCCGGTCGGGCGCATGACTATGAACGGGACCCGGGCCACTACATCAATATCGGCGACGATGGGCTGGCGGCGCGCATCTATTCGCTCGACGACCTGCCGGTCGCGCGCTCGGATTTCGAGATGGCGTACCGGCTGATGAACATCCGGCCGCCGGTACCCGGCTACCTGCCCTATTCGATTATCGACGGCTACCAGCAGATCGTGAAGGACTTCGCCTACTGGCGCGCCGACAGGATCGCCGCGAAGAACGCCAAGACGGCGGAAGACCGGGCATGGTTCGCCGCCGACATGAAGCTACGCGAGATGCTGACCATCCGCGATATCGGCGTGTGGACGCACTATGTCGGCGATGGCAGCCAGCCGCTGCATGTGTCCGAGCATCACGATGGCTGGAGCAAATACCCCGATCCGATGACCTATCCGCCCGCCGGGCTGGGCGCGGAGATCACGGGCATCCACTCTTATTTCGAAGGCCCGTTCGTGCGGAAGAACGTCACGGCCGACATGGTGCGCGCAAAGATGCCGGCATACGCCGACTGCAAATGCGGCATCGAAAAGCGCGTGCCGGAATATCTCAAGAAGACGCTCGGCTATGTCACGCCGTTCTACGTGATGATGCAGGCGGGCGGGTTCCGCGATTCTACGGCGGAGGCGAAGTCGTTCACGGTCGACCGCATCGCCGCCGGGGCGGCGGAAGCGCGCGACATGATTGAGGACGCCTGGAAGGCCAGCGCCAATTCCACAGTCGGCTGGCCCACCATCAACGTGGCCGACATCGAATCCGGCAAGGTGATCCTGACCCGGGCGAGCTTCGGCGCAGATTGATCCAGCCTAGCCCTTCGATCCCGGCGGGTTGATGTCCGTCGCTTTTGCCTTCATCGCTGCATCAATGACGTAGGCGTAGAAGCGCGCGGCCTTTTCGAGGCCCGGCGTCGATATGCTGGTCATTTCATCGCCGCTGGTGTGATAGAGCGGACCGGAATGGATGCCCTGCATCCGCGCAACGCCGAGGGGAGCATAGCCGCCGAGATCGCCGGGGACAGAGTTGGTGATGTCGGGCTGGATGACGAAGCCGTAGCGCTTGGCCGCCTCCTTCACGAGGTTCACCAGGAAGGGCGACATGTTCGAGACGCCGAAATTCTTCGGCTCCTCGCTGGTCTTCACCTGCCAGGTCGGCACGGCCTGGATTTCATATTGCGCAAGGTGTTCGAGGTTGATGACCAGCACGACGTGCTTCATCAGTTCCGGATTCATGGCGACCAGGTTCTGCGGGCCGTTCATGCCCGGGCTGTGGTGGCCGCCCGATCCCACGAACATCAGCGTGCGCGCCGGCTTGCCGTCCATCCGGCCGTAATAGCGAGCGAGCGCAAGCATGACGCCGACGCCGTCGGCGTTGTCGCCCGCCCCATCGAACCAGGAATCGAGGTGGGCGTTGACTATCACGATCTCGTCGCTGGCGCCGGGAATGAGGCCGAAGACGTTGCGCGCGGTAAGGCCGGTCTTGATGCTGGCTTCGAGCGACAGGCTCATCCGGATTTCGGGCGCGCCCTTGTCCTTCGCCATCTTGATGGCTTGCGTGAGGAAGGTTCCGTCAGCGCCGCCGATGTTGAAGCAGGGTCCGCCGCAGCCGCCGAAATCATAGACGTGCATGTTGCCGC
>DASZSI010000278.1:0-1743 GCA_035548775.1 Hyphomonadaceae bacterium | reverse complement strand
GGCGCGTTGGAAGCGATGCTTGCGCGCCATCGGGACTGAAAGCTTCCCCGGCGTCGAAGCCGTATTGTCCCTCATTGCGCGCTCGCCTAGCCTTTGTTCGGGCTCGATAGTCGAAGGGGAACGCACATGAACGGCCGCATCGCTGGCTATGTCGAGGCGATTTTGATCCTCGTTCTCGTTGCGGCGGTTCCAGGCTACGCGATCTATAAGAAGCAGCAGCAGGCGACACATCCCGCCGCGGCGCCGAGCGCCTTTGCGGCCGGCGGGGCGGTGGACGGCGCGCGCATCGAACACCCGGCCGCCGGCGAGTGGCTGTCGAATGGACGGACCTATTCCGAGCAGCGATTCTCTCCGCTCAAGCAGATCGACGCCTCGAACGTGAAGAGTCTCGGCGTCGCCTGGGAATACCGCACCTATTCGGTGCGCGGGCTTGAGGCCACGCCGCTGGTCGCGGACGGCGTGATGTACATCACCAAGCCGTGGAGCATCGTCACCGCGCTCGACGCCAGGACGGGAAAGGAAATCTGGACCTACGATCCCAAAGTGCCCGGGGCCACCGGCCGCTATGCTTGCTGCGACGTCGTCAATCGCGGCGTGGCGCTGTGGAAGGATGGGGTGTTCGTCGGAACGCTCGACGGGCGGCTCATCAAGCTCGATCCCAAATCCGGCGCCGTGAAATGGAGCGTCGACACGGTCGAAAACCACGCGCACACCTACACGATCACCGGCGCGCCGCGCGCTTTCGACGGTCTGATCGTCATCGGCAACGGCGGCGCGGAATACGACAGCCGCGGATATGTGAGCGCCTACGATGCGGCCAGCGGAAAGCTCGTCTGGCGCTTCCACGTCGTGCCGGGCGATCCTTCGAAGCCGCAGGAGAACAAGGCGCTCGAAGCGGCGCTCAAGACCTGGGACACGACGGGCAAGTACAAATTCTGGGAGATTGGCGGCGGCGGCGCGCCGTGGAATTCCTTCGCCTACGATCCCGAGCTCGATCTCGTCTATTTCGGCGCCGGCAACGGCAATCCGTGGAATCGCGAGCTGCGTTCGCCCAAGGGCGGCGACAATCTTTATCTGTCATCCGTGGTGGCGCTGCATGCCAAGACCGGCGAATTCGCCTGGGCCTATCAGACGACGCCCGGAGATACCTGGGACTTCGATTCCACCGCCGACATCATCCTCGCCGATCTCAAGATCGACGGCCGGCTTCGCAAGGTGTTGATGCACGCGCCGAAGAACGGCTTCTTCTATGTGCTCGACCGCGAAACCGGAAAACTCATCAGCGCGCAGAAATTCGCAACCGTCACCTGGGCGGACCATGTCGACTTGAAGACGGGCCGACCCGTCGAAAATCCCGGCGCGCGCTATGTCGACAAAATGGCGGTCATCTTTCCGGCCGCCACCGGCGCGCACAACTGGCAGCCGATGAGTTTCAATCCCCAGACCGGACTTGTGTACATCCCGGCGATGGACGCGGCCGGCATCTATGTCGGAGAGAAGGAGCTCGACTATCACCACGGCGCCTGGAATCTGGGCGTGGATTTCGCGGCGGTGAGCCAGGCTGTGCTGGATTCGATCAAGGCCGGCAAGGTTCCGCCGCCCTCGGTCGGCTACATCAAGGCCTGGGACCCGGTCGCCCAGAAGGAGGTCTGGCAGGTTTCGATGGGCGGAGCGTGGAACTCCGGGATGCTCTCCACGGCGGGCGGCCTCGTTTTCGGCGGCGACGCCTACGGCCAGTTCAGC
>DASZSI010000277.1:0-4027 GCA_035548775.1 Hyphomonadaceae bacterium | reverse complement strand
CTGTTCGCCAACGCCCGTTCCGAAACTGCAGTCGTCTTCGCGGCGCTGTTTCTCGTGGTCGCGATGTCGGTGGCGCTGCGCGCCGTCGTCGATCTCGCGACCGCGCGGCTGACGCCCTGGGCCGCCGAAATCCAATGAAAGGAAACGCCGCCATGAAACGTGTCGCCTTGGCCTTCGCAGCAGCGCTGGTTGCCTCGCCGGCTTTTGCCGCCGACAAGCTCACCGTTCTGCTCGATTGGTACGTGAACCCCGATCATGCACCGATCATCGTGGCGCTGGAGGGCGGCTACTTCGCCAGACACGACCTGGACGTAGATCTCCAGGTGCCGTCCGACGCCTCCGCCGGCCCGAAGCTGGTGGCCGCCGGCAAGGCGGACGTCGCGATCAGCTACCAGCCCGACCTGATGCTGCAGACCAAGGAAGGGTTGCCGGTCGTGCGCTTCGGCACGCTCCTCGACTCGCCGCTCAACTGCCTCATCGCGCTGAAGGACGGGCCAGTGAAGGCGCTGGTGGATCTCAAGGGCAAGACCGTCGGCTTTTCGATCACCAGTTTCCAGCGCGCCTACCTCGACGCCATCCTCGGCACGGTCGGGCTGTCCTCGGCGGATGTGAAGACGGTGAACCTCAACTTCAACCTGATGCCGCCGCTGCTCGCGGGCCAGGTCGATGCCGTCATGGACGGCTATCGCAACGTCGAGCTGATCCAGCTCGAGGCCGAGGGTCACGCCGTGCAGGCGTGGTTCCCGGAGGAGAACGGCGTCCCGGCATACGACGAGCTGATCTACGAGACGGCAAGAGACAAGACGAATGACCCGCGCCTGCCGCGCTTCCTCGCCGCGATCGCGGAGGCGACCGCGTTCATCAAAGCGGAGCCGGATCAGGCGCTGGCGCTGTTCCTGAAGTCGCACACTGACCTCGACAACGACCTGACG
Source organism: Hyphomonadaceae bacterium (assembly GCA_035548775.1). Taxonomy (GTDB): domain Bacteria; phylum Pseudomonadota; class Alphaproteobacteria; order Caulobacterales; family Hyphomonadaceae; genus UBA7672. The sequence goes on along the minus strand of DASZSI010000277.1, from coordinate 3,095 downwards.
AAGAAGCAGTTCGCAGCGACGGTGGAGTATTTCCCGGACAATCCCGGTGAACTCGACCGGGCCAGGTACCTCGGCTTCGCCGGCTTCCTGACGCTGAACGGGCTGCTGGAGAAGCAGCCGCCGCTCGATACGTTCGCGGTGGAGTTACCGGCGGCGCCCTAGGCGCCGCTAGCCGGCGGGGGCGGCGAGTTCCGCCCGCGGCTTCTCCAGCTCGCGGGCGCCTTTGCGGACGGCCTTCTGCACCTTCTCGAAGGCACGGACTTCGATCTGCCGGACGCGCTCGCGGCTGACGCCGAATTCGGCCGACAACTCCTCAAGCGTGACCGGTTCGTCGGCGAGGCGACGGGCTTCGAATATGCGCTTCTCGCGGTCGTTGAGAACGTCCATGGCGTCCTTCAGCAACTGGCGGCGGGAGTCGGCTTCCTCGTTCTCGGCCAAGCGGGCTTCCTGGTCGGGCGATTCATCGACGAGCCAGTCCTGCCACTCCCCGCCACCTTCGGCGTCGTTGCGGATCGGCGCGTTCAGCGACGAGTCGCCGCTGAGCCGGCGGTTCATCGAGATGACGTCCTCATTGGTGACGCCGAGCTTGGTCGCGATCTTCTCGACCTGATCGGGGCGGAGGTCGCCTTCCTCGAAGGCCTGGATCTGTCCCTTCACCTTGCGCAGATTGAAGAACAGGCGCTTCTGGTTCGCCGTAGTGCCCATCTTCACGAGGCTCCACGAGCGCAGGATGTATTCCTGGATAGCGGCGCGGATCCACCACATGGCGTAGGTCGCGAGGCGGAAGCCCTTCTCGGGCTCGAACCGCTTCACGGCCTGCATGAGGCCGACGTTGCCTTCGGAAATGACTTCGCCGATCGGCAGGCCGTAGCCGCGATAGCCCATCGCGATCTTCGCAACCAGACGCAGGTGGCTGGTCACCAGTTTGTGCGCGGCGCCGCGGTCGTCGTGCTCCTTGTACGCCTTGGCGAGCATGTACTCCTCGTCAGGCGCGAGCATCGGAAACTTGCGAATTTCGGACAGGTAGTGCGACAGGCCGCCTTCGCCGGCGGCAATTGCTGGAAGATTGGTACGGGCCATGACTTCGTAGCGCCCCTTTCTAAGTTCCCCGGACCCCAGGATGGCGGTCCCGGCTGCGGCCGTCAGCCCGCAGCTTGTGTCCATATATGGGTATGAATTGGCCAGAAACACGACCTATCTTTCGATAGATCGAAAGCCTAGTAATCACAAAGCCTTGAGCGCCTTGCGAAGCTCTGCCATGTCGGCGGGAAGGCGGCTTTCGAAGCGCATCTCCGCGCCGGTGTCGGGGTGCTCGAAGCCCAGCAGGAAGGCGTGGAGGGCCTGCCGGGGGAAGTCCGCGGCCAGTGTGCGGGCCGGCTCCGGCAGCAGGGTCGCCTTGGTCGCAAAGCCCGAGCCGTACGCGCGGTCTCCGATCAGCGGATGGCCGATGGACGCCAGATGGACGCGGATCTGGTGGGTGCGGCCCGTCTCCAATTCGCACTCGACGAGCGAGGCCAGCGCCGGCTTGCCCTTGGGTCCGTAGCGCTCGGCGACGCGGTAGTGGGTGATCGCCTCGCGGCCGGTGCCGTTCCGCTTCACCTCGATCTTCTCGCGGTTGCGGGTCGAGCGGCCTAGCGCTGCCTCGATCGTACCCGCCGGTCGTTCCGGCGCGCCCCAGGCAATCGCCATGTAGCCGCGCTCCAGCGGTCCGGTTCGGCCGTGGTCCGCGAACTGTTCCGCCAGCGCCTTGTGGGCGCGGTCGGTCTTTGCGACGACCATCAGCCCCGTGGTGTCCTTGTCCAGGCGATGGACGATGCCGGGCCGGAGCACGCCGCCGATGCCGGACAGGCTATCCCCGCAATGGAACAGCAGGGCGTTGACCAGCGTGCCATCCGGCGTGCCGGGGCCGGGGTGGGCGGCCATGCCGGCCGGTTTGTCGACCACAATCAGGTGGGCATCTTCGTAGAGGACGACGAGCCGGATGTCCTGAGGTTGGGGGACGGCCTCGACCGGAGCGGGGACGGTGAGGGTATAGACGCCGGGTTTCGTCTTGTGCTTGCCGTCGGTGACGACCTGGCCGTCGAAGGTCAGGCGGCCGTCGGCGATCAGGGCCTGCAGGCGGGCGCGCGACAGGTCGGCGAAATAGCCGGCCAAGACGCGGTCCAGCCGATCTCCTGCCTGATCGGGCGCAACGTCCGCAGTCAGTACCTCGCCAAGGCTTTCGGCGCTTTCGTCTTCGATCTCGTCATCATTGTCCATCGGCGTGCTTTAGACGCCAACGCCGCCAAAGGTAAGCCCCTTATTCAGGTTGGATTGACGGGGTGCTGTCAAAGTGATATCACTTTGATATAAATATCGAGAGGACAGGCTATGGCCGACGACAACAGACCTTTAAGCGACCTGGTGGCCCAGGGATGGGAAATCCTGCACTACGCCGCCTCGAACGACACCGGAGGCGCGGTGGTGGAGAACTTCCTGCTGCGCAGACAAAAGGCGCACCGCATCCTCAGTATCCGGCCCAAGATGATGGGGACCGGCTATGTTGTGAAAGAGCTGGACGTTTAAAAGGGGGAGGCTGACATGAATGATCAACCGATAAACAGCACGCATGAACGGCCCGGTTCGGGCAGCAATGGTGGCCTGATGCTGCTGGTTTTCCTGGCGCTGGTGGCCGCGGCCATCATCGTGCCCGCGTCGCTCCGGCTGGGGGTGCTGATCGTGCCGTTCGTGCTGGCGGCACTGTTCACCGCCCTGGGTTTCTATACCGTGCAGCCGAACCAGACCGTGGCCCTGACCGTGTTCGGCAATTACAAAGGCAGCGACCGCGCCACCGGCCTGCGCTGGGTGCCATTCTGGTACGGGCGCAAGAAGGTCAGCTTGCGGGTGCGCAACGTCACCAGCGAGGCCCTGAAAGTCAACGACCAGCGCGGTAATCCGATCGAAATCGCCGCCAATATCGTCTGGCACGTCGCCGATTCGGCGCAGGCGCTGTTCGACGTCGACGACTATGCCGCCTTCGTCAACATCCAGATCGAGACGGCTTTGCGTGAAACGGCGCGGCAATATGCCTACGATCACGCCGAGGACGGCCAGCC
>DASZSI010000276.1:0-5263 GCA_035548775.1 Hyphomonadaceae bacterium | reverse complement strand
GGGGTGGGGGCCGCTGACCATGCTGATGTATGGCATCATCCTCACCGTCCTTGCGATCCTGGGCGGCGCCGTCGGCGGATGGCTGGATGCGAAGCTGGGACCCAAGCGGGCTGTGCAGCTTGAGGTGTTCATGTCGCTGGTGGGCATCATCGCGCTGCTCGGCATGAGTCCGCATCAGATCCTCTATTTCTGGCAATATGATCCGGCGGCGCATCCCAAGGTCTGGGACGGACCGTTCTTCACGACCTGGCCGGAGATCGTGTTCCTGCTGATCGGGTTCTCGAATGCTGTCTTCATCACGGCGCACTATGCTTCCAGCCGTACGCTGCTGACGCGCCTGACGCCGCCGGAGATGACGGGGACGTTCTTTGGCGTCTATGCGCTGTCCGGCACTGCGACGCTGTGGCTGGGGTCCCTGCTCGTGAACCTCGGCACCAACATTTTCCACACGCAACAGGGCGGCTTTGCCACCATCGCCGTACTGCTGGCGCTTGGCTTCATCGGGACGCTGTTCGTGAAAGGCGGCCAGCGTATGGGCGCGCCTACACGTAGCTGAGCCACGCCTTCACGATGGCCTTGAACGCAGGCAGGTTGGCTTTCAGCGCCTTGCCCGCGCCAAGCGTCACCAGCGCGCGATCCTTGGCCAGCCAGAGCAGGAGGCCGGCCGGATCCGCAATCTTCAGCTGAGGATTGTCCTTCACCTTTGCTCCGGTGTGGAAAACGAGCTGGATCACATCGCGCGAGCGCAGGTTGACCGTCGCGAACCAGTCCGTCTTGCGGAAGCTGAGCGAGTTCCACTTGACGCCATCCGATACGCTGGAGCTGACGCCGAGCATGGCTTTGCGGACGATCTCGATGTCGGCCCTCAGCGGATGGTCGAGCTTCGCGAGAAGGATAGTGGCGTCGGCTTCCGGTTTTGGCGGCCGCGCCGACGTCTTTCTCCTGGCGGGCATCTAGGCCAGCTCCGCCAGCAGGTCGTCGAGCCGCTGGTAGCCAAACTCCATTCCGTTGGTCATGCCGGTTTTCGCCGCGCCGTCACGCGCCTCTTTCGAGGCATAGAGGATGGTTTGGGTCATCGTGGTCTTGCCGGCTTTTTCGGCGAAGACCTGGGTGATCAGCGTTTCACCGCCGGTCCAGTCGTCGTCGAACTTCTCGCGAGAGCCGATGCGGTCCGGCTTGGCCACTTCCGTGTACGTGCCGCCCATGCCCATTGTTATGCCGCGCGACTTGTCCACCCACTCATAGCGGTAGGCGCCGCCGACGCGGAGGTCGATCTCGCACACCGGCATCTCCCAGCCCGGCGGGCCGAGAAGCCAGCGGCGGACCAGTTCCGGCTTGGTGTGGCAATCCCACACCAGGTTGCGGGGAGCATCGAACGAACGCGTGATGCGGATTTCGCGGTCGCTGGGCAGGGAAATGTCGAGCTTGTTGGGCATTGGGGTGTCGTCAGCTTTGTGCTTCTGCGAGCATGACGTCGAGGCGCTCATAACTGACCTCCATGCCGTCGGTCATGCCGGTGGAGATGGCGGCGTCGCGCGCTTCCTTCGAACCGAAATCCATCAGCGTAACCAGTGTGGTGACGCCGCTCTTCTCGGAATAAGTGGAGCGGATAAGGGTCGCGTTGTTCTCCGGCATCGCGCTGTCGAAACCGTCGGGGATGTAGGTTTGATTGTAGGACAGCTTCGCGTGGGCCTCGACCTCACTGAACGTGCCGGAGAAGCCGAAGCCCTGGCCGTTCGCATCCTGCCGCCATTGCCAGCGATACTTGCCGCCCTTGCGCACATCCATCTCGCACACCGGCATCGACCAGCCGGGATAGCCCATCCAGCGCGGGATCAGTTTCGGGTCAGTGTGCGCCTGCCATACCAGCGCGCGAGGGGCGGCGAAATCGCGGGTCACGCGCACTTCGGTGTCGCTGGGCAGCGAGACCTGCGCCTTTTCGATCTTCCTGGTCATGTGGGTCTCCGGCGTCTGTAAGATGATCTAGGCCGCGGCGGCGGCATCGAGGTCCGCGACGATGATTTTCTGCATCTTCATCATCGCCTGCAGCACGCGGTTCGCCTTGTTGCGATCTGGATCGCCGAGATAGCGGCCCAGCGCATCGGGGATGATCTGCCAGGAGACGCCCCACTTGTCCTTGAGCCAGCCGCACTTGCTCTCCTTGCCGCCGGCGCCGAGGAATGCGTTCCAGTACTTGTCGACCTCCGCCTGGTCCTTGCACTTCACGAACAGCGACATGCCTTCGGAGAAGGAGAAGTGCGGGCCGCCGTTGAACATCGAGACTTCGAGGCCCGCGAGCACGACCGTGGCCTGCATCGGGTTGGCGGATTTCACATCCGAGTTCGGGAAGACAGAGGCATAGAACCTCGCGGCTTCTTCGACGGGTCCGTTGAACATCAGGAAGGGCGAGATTTTCTGGACGGACATGAGAGCGTCTCCTTCTGAGATCAGTGGCGTTTCTTCGACGACTTTGGCGGTTTGGCCTGCAACTGGCCGAGCAGCTGGTCGAGGGCGCTGTAGCGGCGCTCCCAGAACTGGCGGTATTCTTCCAGCCACGCCGTCGCTTCCGCGAGGCGCGCCCCTTCGATGCGGCGCAGGCGGCGCTGGGCATTCTGCGCTGTCGAGATGAGGCCGGCGTTTTCCAAGACCTTCAGATGCTTCGAGACGGCCGGCTGGCTCATGTCGAAAGGCGCGGCGAGTTCGGCGACCGAGGCTTCGCCCGTGGCCAGCCGCGCGAGGATGGCCCGGCGGGTGGGATCAGCCAGAGCGGCAAACGTGGCGTCGAGGCGTTCGGACGATTTCATCTATAACCCGTCAGTTCCATAACCGATGGGTTATATATAACCGTGCAGTTATGGACGTCAACAGGCGTGTCTCAATTTTTTTCAGGACCGGCGCGGGCGCTGGTTCGGCGAGATCGACCGCACCACCAGCTTCGTCTTCGCTTTCGGATCCAGCTTCCAGCCATAGGACAGGACGGCGGCGGTGATCAGCTCGTCCACGCGCTCGTCGTCGATCAGGCTCGCCTTGTCGATGCGGATGGAGCGCACCCGCGCGCCCTTGCCTTGCATCAGCCTGTGCGGGTCAGGCAGGCCGGCGCCCTGCAGGAAGAACAGGTTCACCCAGCGTGGATAGAGCGCGATCGAAATCGGCGGCTCCTTTTCCGTGGGCCCGAACCCGATCGCCAAGGCATTGTAGTTGTCATAAATCAGGGACGTAGACCCCGGCAGCCGTTTGTGGAGGCGCTTCATCACGTCTCGCGCGAGCTTTTCGATCGCGGGATCGTATTTGGCGAGAAAGCCGTCGAGCTGTTGCTGGGCGGTTTGCGGCATGTCACTAGATTAGCTGCAGCGGCGCGGCGGGGAAACTACCGCGCGCGACTGGCTGGTGGATCGTCTCAAGGAAGGGGCGTCGCATGAGCGACACAACGCGCAAGGGCATGAAGGAAATGCTGGGCGGCGTAAGCGAAAGCATGCACGAGTTTTCGGGCAAGGCGCGCGAGGCGGCCTCCGACTTCGCAGAAGAGGCCGTGTCTCGGGGTCGCAAGGCGGCGCGGTATGCGGTGAAGGACGTGCGCGAGCACCCGATCCGCTATGTCACCATCGGCGTCGCCGTCGGCGTCCTGGTCGCCGCCCTGATCATGCGGAACCGCAACGACGATTGATACGGCCACAAGCTTCCTCCCCTTGGAAAGGGGAGGGATGCGCGTCCTGACGTTGCATCGGGCGAGATCCGGTGTGGATCACTTCGCTCTAGGTGCGTTGATCGAAGTGATCCCCACCTGAACTTACCGGCCCACAGCTCGTGCGCGTTGCGCCTCCTCTTTTCGAGGGGATGAGGGCCTAAGCTGCCACGCGCCCAGCGACGCTTAGCGCCAGCGCTTCCGCTACTTTGATGCCGTCCACAGAGGCCGACAGAATTCCGCCGGCGTAGCCTGCGCCTTCGCCGGCCGGGTAGAGGCCCTTCACGTTGAGTGACTGGAAGTCCTGGCCGCGGGTCATGCGGATGGGGCTGGAGGTGCGCGTCTCGACGGCGGTCATGATCGCATCGTCGGCGGAGAAGCCGGAGATCTGGCGGCCGAACACGGGCAGCGCCTCGCGGATCGCGGCCACCGCATAGTCGGGCAGGCAAAGGCTGATGTCGGTGGGCGTGACGCCCGGCTTGTAGGACGGCAGGGCGGTGCGGAGGCTCTTCGAGGGCTCGCCCCTCAGGAAGTCGCCGACGAGTTGCGCGGGCGCGTGCCAGGTCGAGCCGCCGGCGATGTAGGCGCGCTCTTCCCAGTGACGCTGGAAGGCGATGCCGGCGAGCGGGTTCGTTTTGGCGTCGCCCGGAAAATCCTCCGGCGTGATGCCGACGACGATGCCGGCGTTGGCGTTGCGCTCCTTGCGCGAATACTGGCTCATGCCGTTGGTGACGAGGCGCCCCGGCTCCGACGCCGCAGCAACGACCGTTCCGCCCGGGCACATGCAGAAGGAATAGACCGAGCGGCCGTTGCTCGCGTGGTGCGCCAGCTTGTAGTCGGCTGCGCCGAGGATGGGATGGCCGGCGCACTGGCCGAAGCGCGCCTTGTCGATGATGGACTGCGGATGCTCGATGCGGACGCCGATCGACAGCGGCTTGGCCTCGAAGAACACGCCGCGCGCATGCAGCATCTCGAACGTGTCGCGGGCAGAGTGGCCAAGCGCCATCACGACGCGATCCGTATCAATCGTCTCGCCGGTGTTGAGCACGAGGCCCGCGATGTGTTTCTCGCCATGGCGTTCCTGGATCAGGACGTCGGTCACTTGCGTCTGGAAGCGGATCTCGCCACCGAGCGCGGTAATCTTCTCGCGCATCGCCTCGACCATGGAGACGAGGCGGAACGTGCCGATATGCGGCTTGGCGACGTAGAGGATTTCTTCGGGCGCGCCGGCTGCCACGAATTCCTTCAGCACCTTGCGGCCGAGATGGTTGGGGTCCTTGATCTGCGAATAGAGCTTGCCGTCCGAGAACGTGCCGGCGCCGCCTTCGCCGAACTGCGCGTTGCTGGTCGGGTCGAGAATGCCCTTGCGCCAGAACTTGAAGGTGTCGACCGTGCGCTCGCGGACGATCTTGCCACGTTCGAGGATGATCGGGTTGAAGCCCATCTCGGCAAGGATCAGCCCGGCGAACAGCCCACACGGGCCCATGCCGACGACAACGGGGCGCTTCACCCCGGAAGGCGCGCGGGCGACATGGCGATAGTCCATGTCCGGCGTCTTGCCGATCTGCTTGTCCTTCGCGA
>DASZSI010000275.1:0-8666 GCA_035548775.1 Hyphomonadaceae bacterium | reverse complement strand
ACGCGACGCCAACCCTGTCGTCATGACCCAAACGCAAGGCCGTTTGCACCCCGTCTTTGGCCTGTGGCGGGCGGGCGTCGCCCAGGAGTTTGCCGTTGCTGCCCGGGCGGACGCATCCCTTCGCCGCGCAGCAGAGCGTCTCGGCTATTCCGTATGTGCAGCATGGGATGGCGCCGATCCAGATCCCTTCCTCAATCTCAATACGCCTGCTGATCTTTCCGCAGCCGAAGCGATTCTCGGCAATCGCGCTTGAGCAGGCTGACGTGCGGACGGATCGTGCTAGCTTTGCGTTTAAGCAGAAGGGGGCGATGGGAGAAGAAGCCGATGCCACTAAAGCCGTCCATCGTCCGCGGCGCCCTCGAGCCGGCCCTGCTCGAATACACGATCGGTGAGGCGCTGAACCGCGCGGTCAAGCGTTGGCCGAAGCAGGAAGCGCTGGTTTCCGTCCACCAGAACATCCGTTGGACCTACGAACAGCTCGGCGCTCGCGTTGATCAACTCGCCGCTGGCCTCCTGGCGCTCGGGTTAAAACCGGGTGACCGCGTCGGCGTGTGGGCGCCCAATCGCGCCGAATGGATGCTGGTCCAGTTCGCTACCGCGCGCGCGGGCATGATCCAGGTCAACATAAACCCGGCCTATCGGATCACCGAAGTGGAATACACGCTCAAGAAGGTTGGCGTGAAAGCGCTGATCTGCGCCGAGAGTTTCAAGACATCCGATTATGTCGGCATGATCAACGAGCTGGCGCCCGAGATCGCGACCTCGAAACCCGGTGAACTCGAATCTGCGCGCCTTCCGGACCTGCGCATCGTCGCCCAGCTCGCGGGCCCCGAGGGCCAGAGGCCCAGGCCCGGGTGGATGGCGTTCGAGGAGATCGCAGCGCAGGCCACCGGCAAGCTGGCGGACCGCCTCAACAGCATCGCCGAGACGCTCGATCGCAACGACGCGATCAACATCCAGTTCACCTCGGGCACAACAGGCCTGCCGAAGGGCGCGACGCTTTCCCATCGCAACATCCTCAACAATGCCTATTTCGTTGGCCTTGGCATGGGCCTTGGCGAAGGCGACAGGCTTTTGATCCCCGTGCCGCTCTATCACTGCTTTGGGATGGTGATGGGCAACCTGGCCTGCATTGTCCACGGCGCGACCATGGTCTACGCCTCAGAAGGGTTCGAGCCGCTCGCGGTTCTGGAAACCGTTCAGGCCGAACGCGCGACCGCGCTTCACGGCGTGCCGACCATGTTCATCGCCGAACTCGAACACCCGAAGTTCGATACGTTCGATCTCAACTCTTTGCGTACGGGCATCATGGCGGGCTCGCCCTGTCCGATCGAGGTGATGCGCAAGGTGAACGACCGGATGCACATGCGCCATGTCGGCATCGCCTATGGCATGACGGAGACTTCACCAGTCTCGTTCCAGACCGCTGTCAACGATCCGCTGGAGCGTCGCGTTTCCACGGTTGGCCGGATCCAGCCGCATCTCGAGGTCAAGATCATCGACCCCGAGGGAGAGATTGTTCCGCGCGGCCAGCCGGGTGAACTCTGCACACGCGGCTATTCGGTGATGATCGGCTACTGGAACGATCTGGAGAAGACCGCCGAAGCCGTCGACGAAGAAGGCTGGATGCACACCGGAGATTTGGCCACGATCGACGAAGAAGGCTATTGCAACATCGTCGGCCGCATCAAGGACATGGTCATCCGCGGCGGTGAAAACGTCTATCCCCGCGAGATCGAGGAATATCTCTTCCGCCATCCCAAGATCGAGGATGTCACAGTCGTCGGCGTGCCCGACCCGAAATACGGTGAGGAAATCTGCGCCTGGGTGAAGCTGCGGGCAGGCGAAAGCGCGCACGCACAGGAGATCATCGATTTCTGCAGGGGCCAGATCGCTCACTACAAGGTGCCGCGCTACGTCAAGTTCGTCGATGCCTTCCCGATGACGGTCACCGGAAAGATCCAGAAATTCGAGATTCGCAAGGCGATGTCCGAAGAGCTGGGCTTGAGAGAGATCAAGACGGCCTGACGCTCTTGGTCACTCGCTGGCGCCGATTGATCGCAGATACGCGATAGCCTCCGGCTTGTCGAAGCCCTTCGACTTTTCCAGCAACAGCACGCCGAGCGTTGTAAGGCCCTTCGCCCAGGGTGTGCCGCAGCGCCAGTTTATATTCGCGCCGGCCCGGGCAAGCGCTTTCATGGCGCCGACATTTCCTGCGCGCGCTGCGAACATGAAGGCAGACTGATCATCATCCGCGGGCCAGTCCACGCGCGCACCGCGTTGGATAAGAAGATCGACGATCTCCTCGGAACATCCTGAGACGGCATCGTCCAGCACGGTATAGCCGCCGTTGGATGCGTTCACATCGGCGCCTATCTCCACCAGCCAGCGGACCAGCGTCTCACGCTTGGCGCGCTCTTCGGCGCTGAGCTTTTCGTCATCAGGGTCATGCCGGTCGTTCAGCGACGCGCACGCGCTCATCAAAGGGGTCTTCTTGCCTTCGTTGCGCGCCTCAATGTTCACGCCCGGCCCGTAAAGAAGCTTCGCGGCAGACAGGTTCCCGCATTCGCAGGCAAAGCCGAACATTGTGATCTTGCCCCGTCCGCGAGCGATGTATTCGCCTCGCGTATTCCCGGTGACGCCCTTCGCAAGCTGGCGGCGAACAGCCTCGTCTTGTTCGTTCGCGATGGCGAACATCATCGCTTCGATTTCGCTTCCGGGACCGGCAATTCGCCAGAGAGATTTCATGGAATACCCCCGCCGGCGCCTGGGTTGGGCGGCGCCTCCCACACGACGCTAGTCGCGGCCAGCGTCGCAAACAAGCAAAAGGTAACGCACGGTGAGGCCGCGGCGGTTCGCAACGACGAGGTGATCCTACGGCCCAGGCAGTTCGTTGTGCAGCGGCTGTTGTTCGTCGCGCAGCTGTTTCACGCCGGCATCATCCAGCGCCACGGGGCAGCCCGGCTTGGGCAGGGCAAAGCGGGGGTCGTGGATGAAGGTCTCGTCGGTAAGTGTTTTCAAGAAGGCGACCAGGTCTGCCATCTGCGCATCGCTTGGCGCCGTTTTCAGGCGCGCGTCGCTCTGCCGGCCCGCGGCGGCGAAGTGAAAGCGGATCGCATCCTCAAGCGTCTTGGCCGCGCCATCGTGCAGGTAAGGCGCACTGAGGGAGACGTTGCGCAGGCTCGGCGTGCGGAAGCGGTTGGCGTCTTCGCGCCTGCCCGTGACACGCGACATGCCGGGGTCCTTCGGCATCGCATCGCCGGGCTTCAACGGGTTCAATGCGTGGAAGGTGTCGGCAATCTTCACTCCGGGTTCGGCCGCGTCGGTGAAATAGGTTCCGGCATGGCAGCTTTGACATTGCAGTGCGTTGAACGCCGCCTCGCCGCGCTTCGCAGCTTCGGGATAGTCGGCCAGCTTGCCGGCCTTGTACCGATCCCACGGTGAATCCACCGACACCAACGTCCGCTGGAACTCCGCGAGCGCAGCGCTGATCGTATCGAGCGAGATCTCGCCATGCCTCTCGGGGAAGGCGGCCTTGAACAGCTGCGGATAGCAGGCCTGGTCGCGCAGGCGCGCGGGTAGGGCGTCGTCGTTCCTACCGCCGAAGCCCATTTCGATCGGCGTCATTCCCTGGATAGGCAGCAACGCCTGATGCTCCAGCGTGTCGACCTGCGGTCCGCCCCAGGTGAGCGAGCGGTACATGCCGACATTGGCCAGCGCCATCACATTGCGCTCGCCCGCATCGCCACGCACGCCTGGATGAGTCTCCGTGCCGTCGGCAAAGCCCTTCTTCTGCTCATGGCATGTGGCGCACGACATTGTGCCGTCGATTGAAAGATCGGCGTCGTAGAACAACCGCCGGCCGAGTTCGACCAGCATCGGGTTCGCAGATTTCAACACGGCAATCGGCGCGGAAGCAGGCTGTATCATGCACGCGCCCAGCAGGGCGGCGCTAGCGGCGGCAAACAGAAGAACGAGGCGAATGCGTCCCGGCATGCGCCCCTTCTATCAGGGCTTGGCGGCAACCATCAGGGGCAGCTTGTCGCTGGCATTGGCCGAGATCTGCAAGGTATGCAGGCCCGACTTAAGCTTGAAATCCACGATCTTCCGAATGGACGTACAGTCCGGCCCGTGCCCGAAGGTGGCCGCCTGCAACGCCTTGCCGCCTTCGATCAGGTCGATCCATGCCGCAGAGCCCAACGCCACACGATACGTGCCCTCCTTTTCCACATTGAACTGGAAAAGGCCGCCACGGCTCACCGAACCGCCCGGCTTCTCCGGCTGGCTCAAGTACGCCACCTGCGGCGTCGGCAGCAGCGCAGCATCATAGCCCGTCCCTACTTTCACAGTTGCGGCTGCGAGACCGTCCTCACCCTTGGCGGCTGTCACCGCCGATTTCGTCGCCCAGCCTGAAAGCTCCGCCGGGAGTTGCGCGTCCATCGCCGCACAGGCCGCGCCCGTCTTCTGGCCGTTCTCCTGCGCCATGACTGGCCCGGGTATCAGTGCGCTCAAGACCGCAACAATCAGGACAACGCCAATGCGCATGAGCTGGCTCCAGCTTCGTTATATGCCATCGTACATAACGCTAGGTCTCGCCGCAACTGCTCCTGCACGCTGGCAGCCGAATCCCGATTGCATGGCGGGCGTCTCCGCGCCAAACGTCAGCCTGCCAGACAAAGGGCCACGTTATGCCGGTCACCGTCGTCGATCATCCGCTCATTCAGCACAAGCTCACGCTAATGCGCGACAAGACCACATCCACCGCCGGTTTCCGCACGCTGCTGCGCGAGATCGCGCATCTTCTCTGCTACGAGGTCACGCGCGATCTTGAACTCGAAACGACCCCCATCGAAACCCCGATGGGTCCGATGGACGCGCCGATCATCAAGGGCAAGAAGCTGGTGTTCGCCTCCATCCTTCGCGCCGGCAACGGGTTGCTCGACGGCATGCTCGATCTCGTGCCCGCCGCGCGTGTGGCGCACATCGGTATGTACCGCGACCACGATACGCTCGAACCCATCGAGTATTATTTCAAGGCGCCGGGCGAGCTGGAGAACCGCCTCATCATCGTGGTTGATCCGATGCTTGCGACGGGTAATTCCTCGATAGCCGCGATCGACCGCCTGAAGCGCCGCGGCGCCAACCGTGTCCGCTTCCTCTGCCTGCTCGCGGCGCCCGAAGGCGTTGCGAAATTCACGACGGCGCATCCCGACGTGCCGGTGTTCACCGCCGCGATCGACAGCCACCTCAACGAGAAGGGCTATATCGTCCCAGGCCTCGGCGATGCGGGCGACCGCATGTTTGGCACGAAGTAGTCCACGGCCATCTGCCGCACCGCCCTTGACCCCCGCGCCTCCGCGCGACACCAGACAGCCTTCCGAGGAAAGCCAAACGTGCTTCCCAAGAAAGGATCAGGCGTGCCGCGCGAGCCACTGATATCCCCGCGCGATGTCCTGCACGATGTCTTCGGGCATTCGCAGTTCCGCGGCCTGCAGGAAGACGTGGTGAATCACGTCACGGCGGGCGGCGATGCGGTGGTGTTGTTCCCGACGGGCGCGGGCAAGTCGATCTGCTACCAGGTTCCTGCGCTGTGCCGGCCAGGCGTGGCGGTGGTGATCTCGCCGTTGATTGCCCTGATGCGCGACCAGGTCGAGGCGCTACGACAGGCGGGGGTCGCGGCGGCCGCCTACAACTCGGCCCTGACGCCGGATGAGGCGAGGGAGGTCCGCAACCAGCTTCTTTCTGGCGAACTCAAGCTGATCTATGTTGCGCCCGAACGCCTTATGACGGCGAGCTTCCAGTCGCTGCTCAACGATGTCTCGATCAGCCTCTTTGCGATCGACGAAGCCCATTGCGTCAGCCAATGGGGCCATGACTTCCGGCCCGAATATCGCGAGCTGTCTTCGCTCGCTTCGCTTCCCAGGCGTACCACGCATTGCGTTGACGGCTACAGCCGACCCGCAGACGCGAGCCGACATTATCGATCGTCTAGCCCTGAGGCAGGCGGAAGTTTTCGCCACATCGTTCGACCGGCCCAACATCTCCTATGCCATCACGCAGCGCGACAAGGGCAAGGAGCAGCTGCACGAGTTTCTCCAGAAGCACGAAGGAGAGAGCGGCATTGTTTACTGCCTCTCGCGCAAGAAGGTCGAGGACACGGCAGAGTGGCTCAACGACCGCGGCATCCGTGCGCTGCCTTATCACGCCGGCATGAGCGCCGAGCAGCGCTCGCGTAACCAGGATGCGTTTCTTACTGAAGATAGTCTCTGCCTTGTCGCTACAGTCGCATTCGGCATGGGTATCGACAAGTCGGATGTACGCTATGTCGCCCACCTCGATATGCCTTCCTCCATCGAAGCGTACTATCAGGAGACGGGTCGCGCCGGCCGTGATGGCGAACCGGCCGCCGCCTGGATGGCGTATGGCATGGCCGATGTGGTCCAACGCCGCCGCATGATCTCCGAGGGCAATGCGCCAGCCGAGGTGAAGCGCATCGAGAACGCCAAGCTCAACGGGTTGTTGGCGGTCTGGGAGACCACCGGCTGCCGCCGCCAGGCCATTCTCGCACACTTCGGGGAAGAGCATCCGGGCAATTGCGGCAATTGCGATACGTGTCTTTCGCCGGTTGATACGTGGGATGCGACCGATGCCGCGCAGAAAGCCATGTCCGCCATCTATCGCACCGGACAGACCTTTGGCGCTGGTCATGTGATCCACGTGCTGCGCGCCAACCTGACTGAGCGCGTCATCAGTTTCGGCCACAACAACTTGTCGGTATTTGGCATCGGCAAGGAGGTCGACCAGCGCACCTGGCAGTCAGTGATCCGCCAGCTTGCCGCCGCCAATTTCATTCAGGTCGATCCGGAATTCGGCGCCCTGAAGCTCACTGAAGCGGCGCGACCTGTCCTGCGTGGCGAGCAGAAGGTCATGTTGAGACGCGAAGCGGCAAGACGGCAAACCAAGAAAGACGCTCGCGCCGCCAAAGCCGCCGAGATGCCGGAGGCAGCGCAAGGCCTCTTCCAGTCGCTCCGCACAGAACGCGCCCGCATCGCCAAGTCGCAAGGCGTGCCGCCTTACGTGGTCTTCCACGACGCCACCTTGCGGGCGATGGCCGAAACCCGGCCGGCGACCCTTGATGCGATGGGCGAACTCCCCGGCGTCGGCCAGGCCAAGCTTGCCCGCTACGGAACGAAATTTCTCTCAGTGATTCAGGCTTCGACCTGATTCTTTTCGAGGTAGTGTCTCAGTTTGAATTTGCCCTCTCTTGACATGGGACCTGGCGGGCGGCGTCCGGCATGCTTGCCGCCATGCAAGAGGATGATGCCCTGATCTGGACCATGTACGGAGGAATGAACCTCCGGACGAAAGTGCGGGTGCTTCGCACCTTGCGGCGCCAGTACATGGCGGACCTGACCGATGCGGAAGCGGAGGTTATGGCGCTAAAGCAGCGTGTCCAGCTTATCGACAATGCGATCCGGGACTATATGCTTGGCGTCAAGCAGGGAGGGTGGCGATGACGCAGAGCGACAATGGCGAGGCGAACAACTCATATCGTCACACCTTGGAGATGGTCGATAAGTTCGGCGGCCTCGCGGAGGATTTCTACAAGCTGAAGAAGTGGAACGAGGCCCATGTTCAGTTTTCCCGGGCAATCCATCTCGCCGTAAGGGAGTTACTGTATTTGGCCGGCGAGGCAGCAGTTGCGCGGGCCGAGAGTGAAACGAGACACGCGAGAAGGCACCTGACGAACCTCAGGCACATGTATGCCATTCTTCGCGCGGTGGGCGTTGATCCGAATGACGTCGAAGATGAAGACCCGTCGGAGGACGAAGAGGACATGACCCCCAATGCCTAAAGGACCCAAGGGTCAGCGCCGTCCTGCCGACGTTATCTCCAACGCAATAAAGGTCGCGCGCATTGCGACCGGCGAGGAAGAAGAGGCCATGCCCGCCAAGCGCCCAGCGAAGAGCGAGGCGGCGGCTACGCTGGGCAAGCTGGGCGGGGCTGCTAGGGCTAAGTCGCTGAGCGCGAAGAAGCGGAGCGAGATCGCGAAGAAGGCGGCGGCGAAGCGGTGGAGAACTAAAGGCTAGTCCGCGTCTTTGGTTTCGTCCGCCTTTTGGCGCTGAGCCTTCCGAAGGAAGATATCGAGATATTCCTTCAACTCCTGAAAGCCATCGGCGGACAAGTCAGATGGAAACGTCAGCGACACGTCGCCCTCATCCAGCGTGAATACCGCTCGCCGAGTGCCAGCCGGGGGCGCTGGCGGCGGTTCCAGCGGTTTTGGCCCCCGCCCGCCCGCTTGGTTCGATATGGTGGCCTGATCTGGGGTCAACTTCTCGCCGCCATTGTTGGTTTCCAAAGTTTCATTATCAGGCAGCTTATCAGTCTTCGGGGGTTCCGCAAAGCGCATGGTCTCGTCGAAAACCCGCAGGAAAATCCGTGCGCCTTCGTCCGTAAACCCGCCTTCAAACATTAGATGGCTGATGCTGTGCGTGTCATCCGGCCGACCGTCGCGCCACGTTTGCGCATAGTCGGCAATGATTTTTGGCTTCAACGCGGCTTCGGCCAGAAGCTTCTCGCGGACACCTGGTCGTTTGTCTTCCAGGATGCGGTATCCGGGTTCGCTGAGCTTTATTTTCCGGGACTCACCGCTGCCATTGTCTTCG
>DASZSI010000274.1:0-16617 GCA_035548775.1 Hyphomonadaceae bacterium | reverse complement strand
GGCCTCGCCCGTGTCGAGCAGACGCCGCCGCAGACCGGCGTTCTGACCGAACTTGGCGCGGTTCCCTTCGGTGACGATGGGAACTTTCCGTTCGTCCCACAGCGCCTGTTCGAAACCGGAAACACGGCCGCCCATCAGCTTGTGTTCATGCGGACTGTCCGATCGCATGATCCGCTCCGCCATTGCCTTGTCGCCAAACAGCAGGGCCTTTTCGGCGTGCATGAACTGCTCGGCGCAGATGTAGTCGCGGCCGTCCACGGTGAAGCGGCAGGGATGGAACTGGCTGAACGGACCGCGCAGGAAGGGAAGGACGGTCGGCACGGCTACCGGTTCGCGCCGGGAACCCAGAGCACATCGTCCGCGCCGTTCTTGTTGGCGCGGCGGGCGGCGACGAACAGGAAATCCGACAGCCGGTTGGCGTAGGCGCAGGCTTCCGGTGAAACGACCTCGCCCTTCACCGTGGAAAGCTCCGCGATCAGGCGCTCGGCCCGGCGGCAGACCGTGCGGGCGACATGAAGATGTGCGGAGAGGGCCGATCCTCCCGGCAGGATGAAGCTGTTGAGCGGCGGGATCGCCGCGTTCATCGCGTCGATTTCCTGCTCCAGACGCGTAACCTGTGCGGCCACGATGCGCAGCGGCGTCCAGCCGAGCGGCTTCTCGCGCTGGGGCGTGGCGAGGTCCGCGCCGAGGTCGAAAAGATCGTTCTGGATGCGGCCCAGCATGGCGTCGAGATCGGGATCGGTCACGCAATGAAGCCGCGCGACGCCGATGGCGGCGTTGGTCTCATCCACCGCGCCATAGCTTTCGACACGCAAATCCCACTTGTTGACGCGTTCGCCGGTGGCCAGGCCCGTCGTGCCGGAATCGCCGGTGCGGGTGTAGATCTTGTTCAGGACAACCATGCAGCAGCTTTTCGCCTGCGGCGTCGAACCGTCAATGGCTTCGATCGGCGGCCTGAAATCAGGGGCTTAGGCGTAGGCCTCGTGGCGCTGGACCGGGGCGCCGAGGAGGTCGAGCGAGGGACGCGGGGCGCGCCGGAACGGCACGCGGCGGCCGTCGGCGGCCAGGGCGGGCGGGGAAAACTGCCAGCCCTTCATGGCCGGGGCGGCCTGGATCAGCAGATCGACCGAGGCGTCGGGACCCGAAACCGTCATCCGGCAAGCGCCGTCGAGATCGCGGACAATGTCGGCTTCCAGGGCCGGATCGAAACGGTGGATGCGCTCATTGAGGGCGATAAGGGCCCATTCCGCATCGGATTCGCCGCGCGACAGGGCTTCCATGGCGTTGGCCAGGCCGCGGGCTTCCGCCGCGAACCAGTTCCAGAATCGCCGGGAATTCAGGTCTCCGCCTCGACGGTTGAACATCCGGAACTCTCCACCACCGATCACCAGGGCCATGTTCGCAGACACAGCTTTTTTCTTGGCAAACGCGGTCGATAAAATTCGAACGATCGACCGCCCATCGCAGCTCTTTACGCATGAGGCATGCCGCTCGTTCCTAGAGCGGGTGCAGTGCAGCGAAGGTTCGCGTCGGTTGTGGCGCCGGAACTACGCCGGAAGATGGCTAGTGCTTGAAGGCGCCTGCCGCCCAGCCGACCAGGACGAGCAGGATGACGGCGATGAACTGCACCAAAACCCTGAGCCGCATCAGGTGATTAGACCGGGACACGGCCTTGGAATCGGTGCGGGTCAGGTTGAAGACGCCCACCGCCAGGACGATGAACACCGCCGCCACCGCAGCGTAGAACGCCCACATGAGCCAGACTGGGGTTTGCATGGAACTGGCTTAGCCCCGATCGGGCGGCCGCGCCATGGAAGAAGTCGGCGGACCGGACGAGCCGCGGCTTTCAGCGCTTTTTCCGCTCCGGGGCCAGGCCCTTCAGGAAGGTGCGGGTTACCCGGCGGGCGTGGTCCTTGATCATCTTGTCGCTGAGGCCGTCGATCATGCCGGTAGCCAGGCGGAAGCTCCATTCACCCTGCGCCATCGCGACAAAAAGGGAGACGATTTCGAGCGGATCATCGTCGAAAGCGATGAGGCCTTTCGTTTTCCATTTCAGCATGTAGGCGGCGAATTTCTTGCGTTCCTCGCCGATGATGCGGGCGGCGTTGCGGCGGGCTTTGGCGCCATGGGCATCCGCGCCGATGGCCCGGCTCAGCGGCTCGATCGCCAGATGAAAGCGCAGCACGTCTTCGGCGACGGTCTGGAGAACGAGCTCGGGCGGCGGTTCCGTCTTCAGGGCGCCGGCGTCGTATTGCGAGGTGAGCCCATCAAGGCGCGACTGGAGCAGGGTGTCGAACAACTGCTCCTTGTTGCCGAACCAGGCATAGAGCGTTTCCTTCGAGGCGCGGGCCTGGCGCGCGATCGCCTCCATGCTGGCGCCGGCATAGCCGCGCGCCACGAACTCGTTGAAGGCGGCGTCGAGGATTTCCCGGCGGCGCGCTTCCCGGTCCTCATTGTCTTCCTTGGGTTTTCGCGACGTCGCGCTCATGGGCGGCAATCCTGATGGTGTCCGCACTTGCGTACCGGCGGGTTCGGCTGTACACAAGGCCGTACCGAACCGTTCGGTACGGCATATCAGACCTGGAGGCCGGCTTGCAACCGGGATCGCATTCGGGACGCACTTACGTTGTGACCGGCGCAGCTTCGGGCATCGGCGCGGCGACGACGCGATGGCTGCGCGGGCAGGGCGGGCGTGTGGTCACCTCCGACCTGCATGATGCGGACGTGATTGCGGACCTCGCGACCGAACGGGGCCGGCGTGCGCTGATTGAAGGTGTGGCGCGGATTGCCGATCGTATCGATGGAGTAGTGGCCAATGCCGGCGGCGGGCCGGTTGAGACAATGCTGGCGCTGAACTTTTTCGGCGCGGTTGCGACGGTCGAGGGCTTGAGGCCGATGCTGGCAGGCGATGCGCCGCGTGCAGTGGTCGTCTCTTCCGTCAGCTCCCTGGGGCCGTTCGACGATCGTCTGGTTGCCGCGTGTCTTGCGGGGGACGAAGCGGCGGCGTTGACGGCGGAGCAAGAGGCGATCGCGGCCGGTAAAAATGCTCTCGATCTTTATGGCAGCGCCAAGCACGCGCTCAATCGCTGGTGCCGTCGGGAAGCTGTCACGCCGCAATGGGCCGGCAGAGGCGCGGTGTTGAATGCAATCGCCTTTGGCGTGGTTGAAACACCGGCCGCAGCATGGATCCTCAACGACGCCGGCGCGCGGGATCAGATGAAGCAGATGGCGCCGCTAGCGGGCGCGAACCCGGCGAAGGCGGATCAGGCGGCGGCTCTGATCGGCTGGTGCGTCAGCCCCGAAAATTCGCTGATGTGCGGGCAGGTCTTGTTCGCCGACGGCGGCATCGAATGCCTGGCGCGTGGAGACGCGAGATGGTGAGCGCGTCGCAGACAAAACCCCCAAAGCGGCCTTCGCGCCTGGCGCATTTTGCCGGCGTCATCGTCGAGCTCGCCGTCAATGTCGCGGCGCCGTTCGCGATCTACAGCTTGACCAAGGCGCAGCTGGGAGACGTCCAGGCGCTGATGTTGGCGTCAGCGCCGCCGATCCTGTGGTCGATCGTGGGGTTCATCCGCGAACGCAAGCTCGATGCGATCTCCATCCTGGTGCTGACCGGCATCGCGTTGTCGCTGGTCGGCTTCGTCGGCGGGGGAGGCGTGAAGTTCCTTCAGCTGCGCGAAAACCTGGTGACGGGGTTGGTGGGGCTGATCTTCCTCGGTTCGGCGGTTATCAACCGGCCGGTGATTTTCGTGCTGGCGCGGGCAGGCGCAAGGCGCTTTTCGCCGGCGGCGGCGGAAGGCTTCAACACGCTGAAGACGGACGCAAAGTTCCGCGGCGCGATGATGCTGGAGACGCTGGCCTGGGCGTTCGGCCTCCTGGCGGCGTGCGCGGTCAACTGCACACTGGTGTTCAGCTTGCCGATCGAGACCTTCCTGCTGGTGAGCGGCCCGATCAGCTATGCGGTGATCGGCGTGCTGACGGTGTTCACGTCCTGGCATGTGCCGCGTGCGAAGACTGCGGCGGAGAAGCGCCTGAAGGCGGCTAGTGCGATCCGTCCGGCCTGAACCTTTCGTCGGTCCAGACCAGGTCCTCGAACTTGAGGGAGGCGCGCAGCGCGCGCATCAGGTCTTTCATCTTCTCGACGTTGCAACCGGCATTGTAGGTGACGGTCTTTTCCTTGCCGTCGTCCGTGCGCCACGTGATCTTCACGGTCGGTGCGCCGTCCTGGCAATTGTACATCGTGCTTTTGACCTGCTGGGGCTTGAGCTCCCAGAAGCCCGAGTCCTTGAGCGCGGTCTCAGCCGACTTGAACGACGACTTGCCGATATTGCCCTGGGTGACTCCCGCCCCCTTCACGAACCGCGCGCTGTTGAGGGTATATGCGCCGTCGGGATGCAGCGTCATGTCGTAGACCGGGCAGGTGTCGGGCGGACACCCTTCCTCGGACAACGACACTACCGCATCGTGCTGCTGGGCCTGGACCACGCCCTGTTCGCCGGACGAGCAAGCCACCAGGATCGCCGCGATAAGCGCGGCGGCGAGCAGACCGGTGGGTGAACGCCGTGGCCGACTCATGTCGAGACTCTAGCCGGGCGCGGGGCTGACGTCAGCCCAGCCCAATTCAACCTGGTTTGCGGAAGCGGAACAGGAACTGGTCGGTGTGGCGCCGGATGGTGGCGTCGAACACCATCTTGGTGCGGTCGTCGGCCGGGTTGGCCAGCACGGTGCTCTTGTCCTCGTATTTCAGCCCAACGGATTGCGCGAGCGAGAGGACGATCGCCGGGTCGATGCGGTGGATCGTGCCGCCGGTGGTGGTCGGCGAGCCGGTGTTGGCCGCGTGGTCCATCGCGATGAACACGCCGCCCGGTTTGAGGACGCGGACGATCTCCGTGTAGGTCTTGAGTTCCTCGCCGAGGCCGTTGGAATCCTTCGGCTTGTAGTAGATTTCGTGCGGGCCGAGAATCCAGAGGACCGTGTCCACCGAGCCAGAAGCCACATCGAGCGTATCGAAGTGCGACTTGGTGATGATCGCGTTCTTGAGCCGGCCGGCGTCCATCCGGTCCTTGAAGGCCTTGTCGCCATAGGCGAACTCGGCCGGGTACTGGATGATGAGGCGGCCCTTGGGTCCGATCGCCTGCGAGATCAGGTCGGAATACCAGCCGCGGCCGGCTTCGAGCTCAAGCACGGTTTCGCCGGGGCGGATGCCGGAGAAGGCGAGAACCTCGGCGGGCTTGCGCGCCGCGTCGTCATTGCGATCTGCTTCCGGCCGGCCAGGATCGGCTAGGAAGGGCGCGTAGGCCGAGGCCGGCTGCATCGCCAGCGGCTTGGGCTGCGAAGCGTCCATTGCGCAGGACGATGCGGTTAGCAGCGCCAGCACCGATGCGGCGAGCGTGAAAGCTTTGGTCATGTCCCTCTTCCCCTAAAATTCGGCGTGTAAGTCCTTGGGCGCGAGACTCATCATCCCGCGCCCAAGGTCAACCCGGTCTTACGGCTTCTTGTAGCGCAGCAGGAACTGGTCCGTCTTGCCGCGGATGTCTTTCTCGAAAATGTTCTTGGTGTGGTCATCGGCCGGCTGGGCGAGCAGCGAGCTTTCCTCGTCCAGCGCGAAATTGGCGCCTGTGGCGAGCGCCATCACCTGCATCTTGTCTATGCGATGCAGCTTGTCGCCGGTGGAGGTGGGTTCGCCCTGCTTGGCGGCGTGATCCATGATCACGAGGTATCCGCCAGGTTTCAGGATACGCGAGATTTCGGCGAAGCTCTTTGCCGGATCGCCGAGCGATTTGCCGCCGCAATCCTTCATGCACCACATCTCGTGCGGACCCTGGAACCAGGTGACCACATCGACCGTGCCATCGCCTGCGTCCAGCTTGTCGAAGTTGCTGGTCGACACTTTCACGTTGGCGAGGCGATTGTCCTTTAGCCGCGCATCGACATCCTTCTTGTAGAAAGTGCCGAAGTCGGGCGACTGCATCGTGACATGGCCGTTGGGGCCGACCGCATGGCTGAGCAATTCGGTGTACCAGCCGGCGCCGGCTTCCATCTCGAACACGGTCTCTCCCGGCATGATCTTGGAGAAGGCAAGCACTTCGGCCGGTTTGCGCGCGGCGTCTTTTTCCGCATCGGCCGCGGGGCGGTCCGCCGCCTTGAGCAGTGCGGCATAGTCCGGCGCAGGCGCGGCAGGCGCCGGCGGTGGCGTCGCCGGCGCGGCAGGCGCTGGCGCGGTGGCGGCGGTGTCTGCCGGCTTCGACTGGTCGCACGCCGCAACCAGCGCGATGACGGCGAGCGAGGCGCCCGCGACTTTCAAGAAAGCGGTTTTCATCCTGTGTCTCCCTGTCGGCGCGTCCCAGCGCCGGTATCGGTTCCGGCGCAAGGCGCCGCTGACTCCCTGTCGGCGAACATACACCCGCGCCGTAACTGGGCCAGCCGTCCCGGAATGGTCCTCCAGCCTTATCCGCAAGCCTATTTTCGAGTGGCGGCTTGCCTATCGTTCAACGTTGAACTATAAAAGTTCAACATTGAACCATTGGAGGCCGCCATGGCGTCACGTCGGGGCGTGTTGAAGCTGATTGGCGGCGGCGTGGTGCTGGCCGCGGGGGCTGGCGGCGCCTACTGGTTCATGAACGGCCCTTCCGACGAGGCGCGGCAGGCCTGGCGTGAAGCCGGACAACCGACGGAGTACCGGCGGCGCTTCCTCTCCTACGCGCTGCTCGCTCCCAATCCGCACAACCGCCAGCCCTGGGCGGTGAAACTCGAAGGCGAGGATGCGCTCACCTTCTATTGTGACCTCGACAAGCGCCTGCCGGAGACCGACCCGTTCGATCGCCAGATCACGCTGGGCTGCGGCGCCTTCCTCGAGCTGCTGTCGATCGCGGCGTCGCATTCGAGGATGCGCGCGGACATCACTCCCTTTCCCGAAGGTGAGCCGGGAGAGCGTTTGGACAAGAAAGCTCTGGCGCATGTCCGGTTTTCCTCCGCGCTGGAGCCGCCTGATCCGGCTTTCGATTTCATCCTGGCGCGGCGGACCAATCGCAATGTCTATGACCAGAAGGAAGTGACGGCGCAGGCGCTGGACGAGCTGGCTGCGGCCGGCAGCGCGTTCGGCCACGACGTGCGCACGACGGGCGAGGGCGAGCTGGCCGCCAAGCTGCGCGACCTGACCTGGCGGGCGCATCAGGTGGAGATGCTGAACCCACGCACTCTGAAAGAGAGCGTCGACCTCATGCGCATCGGCCGCGCCGAAGTGAACGCGCATCGCGACGGCCTGTCGATGGAAGGCCCCGTGATCGAGGCCATGCATTCGGTCGGCCTGATGACGCAAGAAACCATGATGGACGTAAACTCCGTCGCGTTCAAAGCCGGCATGGACCAGTTCAAGGACAAGGCGATGTCGGCGAAAGCCTATGCCTGGCTGTTGTCCGGCAAGCCGGGGCGGGCGGGGCAACTGGAAGCTGGGCGAGCCTATGCGCGGCTGGCGCTGAAGGCGTCGGAACTGAACCTCGCCATCCATCCCTGGAGCCAGAGCCTGCAGGAATATGCCGAGATGAAGCCGCTCTATGACGAGGTGCACGCCTTGATCGGCGAGAAGCGGCGCATCGAGATGCTGGTGCGCGTGGGCCATGCCGATCCTGTGGAAGCCGCGCCGCGCCGGGGCGTCGATGACCTGGTGAAGGCCTGATCCATGTCGGTGCGCGAGGACACGGCCCAGCTCTATTTCCGCATGTTCACCGAGGTGGCGATCATCGCGCAGCTGTCGGGCAACCGGCTGGAGCGCGTATTGCCGGAAGGCATGTCGCAGGCGCAGTTCGGCGTGCTGACTCACTTTGTGCGGCTGGGCGGCAAGTGGTCGCCGGGCCGGCTCGCACGAGCCTTCCAAGTGACGAAAGGCGCCATGACCAACACGCTGCAGCGTCTTGAGGCGCAGGGTTTTGTCCGGATCGAGGCCGATCCGAAAGATGCCCGCGGCAAGCTGGCTGAGATTACCGAGGCAGGCCGTCGTGCGCGCGATGCGGCGGTGAGAGCAACCGGCGCGACCATGGCCGAGCTGGTCGCGCTTATTCCAGCGTCGGACGTGAAAGGGGCGCTGCCGTTTCTGGAAAGGGTGAGGCAGGTGCTGGATGGCGCGCGTTGATAGACCTACCCCGTCCTCCCCCTTGGCCGGGCGGCTGCATCGCATGGTGGGAGGGCGACACGCATGCGCCAAGACTGCGCTGCCGCTGATGTCAAAGCGGCCTAAGCGATCGGAGTGAGTTACCGGCGATACCGGTTCCACAGCCAGATCGCGCCAGCCACGATCAAGATCGAGAAGATTGCTAGCCGGACCATGGCTGGCGCCTGACACCTGGAGGTCAGTACCGCCCTGATTGCGACGTCAAGGTATCAGGCGAGTAACGCTTCTCAGCCGGATCAACCATTTTCTTGTCGCCCCAGAAGTCAGCAATGAACGCTGGAGGAAGCGCCTTGAGTTCCTTGTAGTGGAGGAAAAGTTCCTTGTGGGGCAGGCAGGCCTTGCCCTGGTTGCAGTTGGCGACGTTCTCCCGGTTGCCGACGACGGCCAGCGCCCGATAGGTATCCTTCACGTCCTTTGTCTGGGTATTGTCGACCTCGACCGGCGCCCAAAGCGTCTTTGCGCTGACCGCTGTTATGCGCGAGTCAACCATCGTCCAGATCGTGGCGCGATTCACGACGCCAAAAATCGGCTTGTAGTATTGCTTGTAGACGCCCGGTCCATCCGTCACCGGCGTGTAGGCGATCAGCGCGCACGGCTCTTCCTTCTCGGGCTTGTAGCCAGGCGGGCACCGGTTTTCCTGGGTGATCAGTTTATAGACGTCGTCGACGGAGCTGAAGGTCGCCGCGCCATAGTCAGCGGGTTTGAACGCGGCGCTGACTGATATGGCCGTAGTCGGCGGTATGGCCGCCGAAGCGTTGCCCTTCTTCGCGGCGAGTGCGCGATCGAGCAGGTAGAGACCATCCGTGATCCACACGGCGTCGGCGCAGGCGCCTTTGCAGGCCGCGTCCAGGTCCGCGAGTTGTGCTCGCATCCTTTGCGCGGAGGGAATGTCTCCAAGGTCGATATAGGTGAGGCCCAGCCTCGTCTTCGGTTCCGGCCTCGCAGGCTTCAACATCACGGCCGTTTCGAGGTGGCCCTTTGCTGCCTGCCAGCGGGACTGCCCGATCTCGGCGAGCCCCATCAGGAAGTTGAGGTCCGGATTATCGGGATCCTCCGTCAGCAGTTTGCCAAACGCCTTGCTGGCGCCGGAAAAATCCTTGGCCTGCAGCGCGTCGAGGCCAACCTTCGAAAGCGCGCGGATTCGGTTCATTGCCTCGTCGTCGACACGATCGCGGCGATACATGGTGTCGAGGTTGTATCCGCCGATCAGGCCAACAATCGCCTGTCCATAGCCGGTGCTTGTCGTTCCCTGAGCATGAGCCGGTCCCGTCGCGAAAACCGCGCAGGCGACCAGAAACGATGCAAGGACACCTCGCTTGGACATGGCCTGCCTCCCATCGCGTACATGAACAGGGTACGCCTCATGGTCGGCGACGGAAACCAGCATTCTGAGCTGGACGGGGCAAACACGTCAGACAAATCCTTTCCGCTGACGTGAGGGCGCCTGTTCCACTCTTCCCCGTGCGGGCTTATCTTCCCTGACAGCGACAAGCGCCCGGTAGAGGCGTCGCGTCACAGGAGGCAGACATGCGGTTACTCAAGATATCGATTACTGCGCTGGCGTTGGCTGCGCTGGCTAGCCCGGCCCTTGCCCAGGTTCCCAAGACACCGGACGGCCACCCCGATCTCAATGGCGTGTGGACCAACGCCTCGTTGACGCCCCTGTCGCGGGCGCAGGGCGTCAAGTCGCTGGTCGTGTCGGAGGCCGAGGCGCAGAAGATCGCCAACGGCACATCCATCGCCGGCATCCCGGCGAACGATCCGGACTTCAACCGCAACGCGCGCTATTCCGATCCGACCAAGGGCGCGCCCCAGAAAGGCGGCGCGGATTTCGGGCTCAAGGGCTATGACAGTTTCTGGGTCACGCCCGGAACGATGCTGGCCAAGGTGAAGGGCGAATACCGCACGTCGAACATAGTCGATCCGCCCAACGGCCAGCTGCCGTTCAAGGACCCGGCGGGCCAGGCAAAGAAATCGATGGCCGGCTTCCAGCGCTATCTCACCGGCAATGCTCCCTATGAAGGTCCGGAAGAGCCGGCGTTGTCGGAACGTTGCCTGATCGGCTTCGGCACGACGGGCGGGCCGGGCATGTTGTCCGTTCTTTACAACAACAACTACCAGTTCGTGCTGACCAAGGACTATCTGATGATCCTGGTCGAGATGGCGCACGATGCCCGCATCATCCCGCTGTTCGCCAGCGCGAGCGAGGCGCGGGCGCATCACAAGCCGAACGTGATCAAGCCCTGGCTGGGCGACAGCGTCGGCTGGTGGGAAGGCGACACGCTGGTCATGGAGACGACCAACCTCAATCCGGAACAGTCGGAAGAGAATTCCTTCCCGCTGTCGCCGACGGGCGTGGTCACCGAGCGCCTGACCCGCACGGGCGAGAAGGACATCTTCTACGAATTCACGGTCAACGATCCGGTGAACTACACCCAGCCGTGGAAAGCCGAGCTGAGCTTCTATCCACAAAGCCGCGTTTACGAGTATGCCTGCCACGAAGGCAATTATGGCATCGTCGGCATGCTGCGCGGCGCACGGTTGCGCGACGCCCAGGCGGCTGCGGCTGCCAAAACGCAGACCAAGCCGGTTAGCGCTCCTGCCAAGACGTCCAAGCCGACAAAGACGCAATAGAAGGCCGCCGGCGGGTTTCGATGGACAGAAACGTCCGCGGACTGAAATAGTGGAGCGATGATTCAAAAGAACGTTGCTCTGGTTCTCGGCGGCGGTGGCGCCGCCGGGAATGCCTGGATGATCGGCATTGTCGCGGGCCTGGCCGAGGCTGGCGTTGATTTGACGGAGACGGCCGACCTGGTGATCGGCACGTCGTCCGGCGCAACCGCAGCCGCCTATGTGCGAAGCGGCATGACGCCGAAAGAGCTGTTTGCGTCGGTGATGTCGGAGCCGACCCGGACGGGAGGGCAGGGACGGCCGCCATCTTCCTCCCTGCCATCATCTCTTCCCATGGCCACCGTGTTCGAGCGGATGAGAGCCATCGGCGCTGCCGCCGGTTCTGCCGCAGAACTCCGAAGCGCGATGGGTGCGTTCGCATTAGAGACGGACCCCATGCTCGATCCCGCCGCGGCGGGACAGCGTCGCGCGCTAGTCGCCCACCGGCTGCCTCGCCCTGAATGGCCGGAGCGAGCGATGATCGTCGTCGCCGTCAACGCGCAAACCGGCGAGCTGGCTGCGTTCGATCGCTCGTCCGGTATCGAGTTGGCGGATGCAATCACCGCCAGCACCGCCTTGCCCGGCGGTCCCACGCACCTGATCAACGGCATTCGCTACATCAACGGAGGCATCCGGTCGGCGGACAACGCCGACCTGGCCCAAGGTTATGCGAACGTCGTGGTGCTAACGCCATTCAGCGAACGAAGCGGTCCTCTGCCGCCCGGCCAGTTCGAGGGCATCCGCCGGGAGGCCGCATGGGGCAATGACCTCGCAAGCCAGGTCGAAGGCCTGCGCCACCAGGGCAGCCGTGTCGAGGTGATCATCCCCGATGCTGAGTCCCGGTCTGCGATGGGCGTCAACCAGATGGACCTCGCCACTCGGATCCCTTCCGCCCGCGCCGGCTTCGAGCAAGGCAGGCGAGAAGCCATGCGCCTGAATTTCGGCTGACGGCTGGCTCGCGGCCTTCCCCTGCGACAGAGGTTTCGGCTGCGATGGAGACCGCAGCAGCGCCGGCGAAGACGCAATAACCACGCCGTCTGCGGCGTTGCCTACACGGCTGCGGAGGCACTAGCTTCCGGGGTTGTTTCACACCAAAGGACGGTCAGGGGATCACAATGGCGATCACGCTTTACGATGCGACGGTGACAAGCTTTGCGCAGACGCTGGGGGCGATGAAGAGTTTCCTCGCGTTTTCGCAGAAGCATGGCATCGACACGGTTGAGATCGTCGATGCGCGGCTGATCGGGGACATGCTGCCCTTCCGCTACCAGGTGCAGGCCGCGGTCGGCCATTCGGTCGACGCGCTCGCTGCCTGCAAGACCGGCATCTTCGATCCGCCCCACGGCACGCCGAACGCCGACTACGCCGCCCTGCAAGGCGAGGTTGATGCGGCGCTTGCCCGCCTTGGCGAATTCAAGCCGGCCGAGATCAACGCGCTGGAGGGCAAGGATGTGGCCTTCCGGCTAGGCGAGCGCTCGATGCCGTTCACGGTCGAGAACTTCCTGCTCTCATTCTCGCTGCCCAACTTCCATTTCCACTGCACGACAGCCTACGACATCCTGCGTTCGAAGGGCGTGCCGCTGGGCAAGCGCAATTATCTCGGCGCCGTGCGGATGAAGACCTAGCGCCGGCCCGCGAGTTCGTCGGAACGCGCGAGGCAGTCGTCGACCGAGTATTTCAGCGTGTATTGCAGATAGTCGCGCCCGGCCTGTTCCTTTAGCGCGGACGACGCCTTGCGCGCATCGCTTTCAGATACTCCCGGCGCCTTGCGCGCCGCGGAGGCCAGCGCGTCGGAGGCATTGCGCATGCGCGCGGCGTCCTCGTCCGCCCGGAAAGGCCGGCGCGCCGCGGCGTCGACCGCCCAGCTGCAGTAGAGGTCATGTTTGGCCGCTTCCGGCAGGCGCTCGAGCGCTGCTGCGTCCTGCGACCTTTCGCAGGCTGTCAGGCAAAAGGCGGAAGCAAGCGCAAGCGCCGCAACCGCCCTTCGCAAATGATCGCCCAAGGGCGTCTCCTGTTCGGCTTGCGCCCTATTTGAACAAGGCCAGGTCCACGGCCTCGCCCATCACCTTGTACCCGGCGTCGTTGGGGTGCAGCCAGTCGCCGGATTGCAGGTCGGCCTTGAGCTTTTTCGGATTGGCCGGGTCCTGCATCAGCTTGTCGAAGTCGATGACGCCGTCAAAGCCGCCTCCGGTGCGGATCCAGTCATTGACCTTCTCGCGCGTGGCTTCGCCGGGCTCATCGTAATAGGCGGCGCCATTGTATGGCATCAGCGTCACGCCATAGACCTTGATGCCGTGCGCATGCGCCCGCGCGATGATCTGCTTGTAGCCGTTGATCAGCATCTCCGGCGTCGGCTGGCCCGGGCCGCGGCCCATGCCTAGATCGTTGATGCCTTCCAGCACCGTCATCCACCGCACGCCGGGGACGGAGAACACGTCGCGGTCGAGGCGGCTCAGCGCAGCTTCGCCGAAGATCGCGTTGCCGTACGACAGCACGCGATTGCCGGAGATGGCTGCGTTCACCACGGCCGGTCCGTTGGCGGCGTTCAATCGCTGGGCCAGCACATCCGGCCAGCGGGCGTTGGCGTCATTGGTCGAGCGCGTGCCGTCGGTGATGGAATCCCCGAATGTGACGACCACCAGCCTGGGCGAAGCCGGCATCACCTCGACTTCGGAGATGTAGGCGCGGTTGAGGAAGGTGGATGTCGGCTCGAACGAGCCTGCTGCCGTGAAATCTCCCGGCGCCGAGACCCACGCCGTCGCCGTGCCCTGCGGATGGCATGTGCAGGGGCCGGTCGCCTTCGGCAGGAAGACGCTGATCGAGATCGAGTCCAGCGCGGCGACGTTGAGATCGACCGGATCGCTGAACATCGGCGATTTCGGCGGGATGGTGACTTCCTTGGCGCCGTTGAAGGTGAGCGGGATCACCGAACCGGACGGGCCGCCCGTGGGACTTGCCGCCTTCGCGACGCTTGCCCCGCCGATCACCAGCGGCTGGTCGCCATACTCGTTGGTGAAGCGGATGCGCACTTTCGCGCCGGCCGCGCTGAGGCGAACGACCTGGCGCACGGTCTGGTATTCGAAACTCTTGGCGTTGGCCGGCGGCGGGGAGGGCGATGCGCCCCATGCGCCGATCCATCCTGCGCCGGGCGGGGCCGCGCCCATGGTTTCGCAGCCGGCCAGCGCGAAAGCGGCGGCTAGGATCAGCGCCAGGCGTTTCATGTGTCTCTCCCCGCAGTCCCTTGTCTTGCGCACTCTAGCCACGTGCCGAGGTGGAGGGGAAGCCTCGCGCCGGCCCGGCCTATTCGTCCGTTTCTTCGTGGTCTTCGTCGTCTTCATCGGCGTGGGCCATGGCGGCCGCCGCGGCGACTTTCTTGTCCAGCTTGCGGCCATCGAGCACGACCTTGTTGCTGTGGACGTCCTGGATGGCGCTGCGCGGGATCGAGAAGTCGCCGGCGCCTTCGATGTAGATCTCGATCCGGTCCGGCTTCACATCGTGGACGGCGCCGATGGCGACATCGCCATCGTGAAGGAAGACGGGCATGTCTACGCGGATCTTCTCGGCCATGGCGACGCTCCTGTTTCCGCGAACATAGGGTGGAGCAGCCGGATCGTCAGCCGATACGTTCGGCGGGATGCGCCGGGCATTGCATTTGAACGATTCTCGCGCTGCCCCGCGCGTTCATCGCCCAACGATACTGTCTGGTATTTACGAACAACGGCGCGCCCGGAACTGCTGCGTTGCAATACCCTTGCTCGTGGAAAGGGCTGGGCAGCTTATTCTGCCACGAGCCGAAGGGAATAGCTCGTTTACAACCAAAAATAACGGAAAAAGCCGAGTTTGAGCTGTTAAGGCAGCTGCCGGCAACTGTCGGCAAATGACAAGTTTATGTCGTATGTTGCAAAGCAACATGCCTGCGGTTCGCGTTAGACACCGCGCCTTCGAATGCCCTGGTTGGGGGCAAGGACAGGGCTCCGGGCAGGCATGCGTGACACCGGTAACAGCGACGAAGGGCGGGACATCCTGATCGTGGATGATAACGCCCGCGCGCGTCAGTACATGGCGACGCTGCTGTCGGCGATCGGGCATCGCGTGACGACGGCCAGTGACGGATCGCAAGCGCTGTCCCTTCTGTTACGAGGGCGCTTTGATTTGATGATCACCGACCTGCAGATGCGCCCGCTGGACGGCTATGGCCTCATTGCCCTGATGCGCAATCTTCCGCAGGAGCGGCGCGTGCCGCGCGTGATCATCTGCTCGGCTCACGTCAACGATCCCGCCATCCAGCGCTGGCCGCAGCTGCGGGGCGCGCAACTGGTGGCCAAGCCGATCCACCCGGGCGAGTTGCTGGTGGCGGTGTCCGAGGCGCTGGCGCAGCGCAACGCCTTCAGTGACCGGATCGCCCGAGCGGCGGCAGGCATGCGCCAGGCGACACGCGGCCTGTTCAGGTCTGCGCGACGCTAGTTCTTCGCGCCGATGAATTCGTCGATGGTGCGGCGGGCGATGACCATGGCCTGCACTTCGCCGGCGCCCTCGAAGATGTTGAGGATGCGGGCGTCGCACAAGACGCGGCTCACCGGATATTCCAGCGCAAAGCCGTTGCCGCCGTGAACCTGCAGCGCGTTGTCCGCGGCGCCCCAGGCGATACGGGCGGCGAGCATCTTGGCGAGACCGGCTTCCAGGTCGCAACGCTTGCCGGCGTCCTTCTGGCGCGCGGAGAAGTAAGTGAGCTGGCGCACGCCGACGAGTTCGGCGGCCATCATCACGAGTTTGTCCGACGAACGCGGGAAGTCGAAAATCTGCCGGCCGAACTGCGTGCGCTCCAGCGTGTACTTCAAACCAAGCTCAAACGCGCATTGCGCCACGCCGATGGCGCGTGCGGCGGTCTGGATGCGGGCGCCTTCGAACGTGGTCATCAGGTGCTTGAAGCCCATGCCCTCGACCTCGCCGAGGAGGTTGGAAGCCGGCACTTCAAAGCCATCGAAGCCGAGTTCGTATTCCTTCATGCCGCGATAGCCGAGCACTTCGATCTCGCCGCCGGTCATGCCTTTGGCCGGGAAGGGGTTGCCTTCCTGCCCACGCGGCTTTTCGCAGATGAACATCGAAAGGCCGGTGTGGTCCTTCGTATCCGCCTTCGAGCGGGCAAGGACCGTCATGAGATCGGCGCGCGCTGCGTGCGTGATCCAGGTCTTGTTGCCGGTGATCTTGAAGACGTCGCCTTCGCGCGTGGCGCGGGTGCGCAGCGACCCAAGGTCCGAGCCCGTGTTAGGTTCGGTGAACACGGCCGTCGGCAGGATCTGGCCGGAAGCGATGCCGGGCAGGTATTTTTCCTGCTGCGCTTTGGTGCCGCCGTTGAGCAGTAGCTCCGCCGCGATCTCCGAGCGCGTCCCGAGCGAACCAACGCCGATGTAAGCGCGCGAGAGTTCTTCCGAGACGACGCACATCGCCGTCTTGCCCAGGCCGAGGCCGCCGAACTCTTCCGGGATGGTGAGGCCGAACACGCCAAGCTCGCCCATCTGCTTTACGACGGCGTCCGGGATCAGCTCGTCCTTGAGATGCCACTCGTGGGCGTAGGGTTCGACCACCTGCTTGCCGAAGGTGCGGAACTGGTCGCGGATCTGTTCGAAGGTTTCTTCCAGGCCGGTGAACTCCACCGTGGCCTTCTGGCTTTCGAGGAAGCCGCGGATGATCTTCGCCGCCGCCATGCGCGCCGCCGGCGTGTTGCCGCCCATGACCAGCTTCGTGATCGCCGGCGTGAACAGGCGCTGCATCACGGTCTG
>DASZSI010000273.1:0-2686 GCA_035548775.1 Hyphomonadaceae bacterium | reverse complement strand
TCACTACAAGGCTGGCAAGGCAGAGCTTCCGAAGACAGCGGCGGCGAAGCGATGGGTTCCGTGGCTGTGCGCGTACTCTGGTGCCCGCGTCGGGGAGATGGTGCAGCTTCGCAAGCAAGACCTACGCCGTGAGGGGAAAGTCTACATGCTACGGATCACGCCGGAAGCGGGGACAGTGAAAGGCCGGCGATATCGTGACGTGCCGCTGCATCCCCACTTGGTGAAGATGGGCTTCCCGGCATTCGTCCAAGGGGCAAAGGATGGGCACCTGTTCTTCACGCCCACAAAGAGTGGAGGCTGGCGCGGGCCATGGGGTGCCGTGAAGAACCGCTTGGGTGAGTTCGTCAGAGCTGTTGTAAATGATAGGCGTGTCCAACCAAACCACGGCTGGCGACATCGGTTCATCACCGAAGCACGCATGGTCGGAATGGATCAAGAGATACGGCGGATGATCACCGGCCACAAAGGCGAAGGCGAAGATGAAGTGGCCTACGGTGATCCGGCGGGGCTGTATCGGGAGATTAGAAAGCTGCCTCGTTATAATGTTTCTTGAGGTGAGGAATGACCGCACTAAATGAATTTGAGATTCGTCGCCGCGATTGCCTGATTAGCGCTAAGGCGCTTCACAACCTCACCATCGCGCACAAGGCGTTGACGCAGTTAATCGCAGAAATACCCAAGCGTGAACACCTGATACTGTCGAGCTTCTTTCATCATGCTGCGATCCGCTACGCGAAGCCGTTCCAAAACTCTGCGTTGGAACTTGGGACAGCAAGATTCCCTTTCAAATCGATCAAGGACGCGCCGGGTTTCTCTGTGTCTGTTCACGAACACCTGTTGGAGGTCAGGAACACGCTGATAGCCCATGACGACTTTGATGCGGTGCTTCCTCGATTGATCCACGAAGGTCCCGAGATCGGTGGGCACATTATCCCGCTCGCGGTGGCAATCGCCAATGTAACCATTCTCTATCCAACCGATGTAGAAAGCGCAAAGAAGCTGGAGACTCATGTTGAAGCGGCTGCAAAGGCAACGATGGAGAAACTTGTTGTGGACATGGCGGCGTATCGACAGTGCGTACTAGCAGGCTGCTGAAAAACCTCGACAGCGAGGATATCGCGTGATTCGGTTGGTTGCACGACCAACGCGGAGGGCTTTCATGCGCGGCGAGGATCGGCGGTCTGGGAGCTTGTTTTCTTACGTCGATATCGAGGCGCGCGTGGCCGCAGATCATCCGTTGCGGCAGATACGCGAGATCGTGAATGAAGCGTTGTCAGGATTGAACGCGAAGTTCGAGGCGCTTTATGCAGGCGAAGGCCGGCCGTCGATTCCTCCGGAGCGGCTGCTGCGGGCCAGTCTTCTGCAGATGTTCTACTCGATCCGCTCTGAGCGCCAACTGATGGAGCGGCTGGACTTCGATCTTCTGTTCCGCTGGTTCGTGGGGCTTGGGATCGACGATGCGGTGTGGGACGCGACGACGTTTACCAAGAACCGCGAGCGGCTGCTCAATACAGAGATCGCGCAGGCGTTCTTGTCGGAGCTGCTTGCCCTGGCGCGTGTCAGAAAGCTGCTGAGCCGAGAGCACTTCACGGTGGATGGCACGCTGCTGAAGGCTTGGGCGTCGATGAAGAGTTTCCAGCCCAAAGACGGTAGCGGCGGCGGCTCCGGCCCCGGCCGGAACGGCGAGCGGAACTTTCGCGGCGAGCAGCGGTCGAACGTGACCCACGCCAGCACGACTGACGGGGACGCGCGCCTCTATCGCAAGGGGAACGGACGCGAGAGCGTGCTTTGCTATATGGGGCACGCCCTCATGGAGAACCGCAACGGTCTGGCCGTGGCCGGCACGGTGACACACGCCACCGGGACCGCCGAGCGCGAAGCCGCACTGACCTTGATCGCCCGGCCCCGCCGCGCGCATCGCTCCGTCCGCCGGCGCGGCCGTGTCACCCTCGGTGCCGATCGAGGCTACGATGTCCAGGCCTTCGTTCAGGATTTGCGCGAGCACGATGTAACCCCGCACATTGCCATCGACGGCAGTGTCAAGGTCAGTGGCACACCCCGTAGGACTGCCGTCGATGGGCGCGTGACTCGTCATCCCGGCTACGCCAGGAGCCAGGTCGTCCGCAAACGCGTCGAGGAGATCTTCGGCTGGGACAAGAGCATCGGCGGTCTCGCCCAGGTTAAACTCCGAGGCCTGTCAAAGGTCAAAGCTCTCTTCACCTTCGCCCTGGCCGCATACAACCTGATCCGCCTTCCAAAGCTCCTCGCCG
Organism: Hyphomonadaceae bacterium; assembly: GCA_035548775.1. Classification (GTDB taxonomy): domain Bacteria; phylum Pseudomonadota; class Alphaproteobacteria; order Caulobacterales; family Hyphomonadaceae; genus UBA7672. The sequence continues at coordinate 416 of DASZSI010000273.1, read as the reverse complement.
CGCCAGCCTGACTCCTCAAACCGCGCCGCCACAACCCAAAATCTGGTAGGCCGGTAGCGATTGGCGCAGAACCCACTCGCACGATGCGGAAAATCGCCGCAGCTATGGCGTTTTTCAGCGGCCTGCTAGCCGCGGGAGAGGTAGCGGTCGACCACCTGGGCGATCTCGCTGGTGATTTCCGATGCGCCGGTGGCGGTGGCAAAAGCGCCCACGGCCGCATCGGCAAGCTGGCCCAAGAGCGTGATTTCGAGCGTCGGCGCGCGGCCTTCCACCGCCGCGGCGCGGCGCGCCAATTGTCCGATGCGTGTTGCGATCTTGGCGACGGAGTGAGTGACCTCGGAGTCGCGATGCTCCGTCACCACCTCATCGGCGCGATCGGCCAGTTGCTTCAGCATGCGCTTCAGCACTTCCTCCGA
>DASZSI010000272.1:0-3998 GCA_035548775.1 Hyphomonadaceae bacterium | reverse complement strand
GCAAGGATCAGATCACGACGCTCGTGCATTGGATCGAGGCCGGATCGCCGCGCGGCGACGGTGCCGACCCACTTGCCGTGACAAAGCACGTTGCGCCGGAATGGCCGCTGGGCAAGCCGGACTTGGTCGTCGACATCCCCGCCTACAAGCTGCCAGCATCAGGCATCGTCGACTACCAGTACCCGTTCGTGCCGAATGTGGTGAGCGAGGGCAAATGGTTGAAAGCTTCGACCATCAAGGGCGGCGCGCTCCAGGGCGTGCACCACGTCCTCACCGGCATCGTCAGCCACCCGCCAGCCGACGGCAAAGTCACCACGGCTCAGTGGGAGGCGTCGGTCGGAGGGTATGCGGTCGGCTCTGAATCAATCCGCATGCCGGAAAACGTCGGCACCTACATCCCGCCAGGCGCCGGCATAGGCTTCCAGATGCACTACACGCCGTTCGGCAAGGAAGCGGTCGATCAGTCAAAGATCGCCCTGTACTTCTACAAGGATGGAGAAAAACCGGATCTGATGATGCGGCAGTCCGTGGTGATCGATACCACCATCGACATCCCCGCCAACGAGGCGCGGCACAAGGAGATCGCCTACCTGAAATTTCCGAAGGATGCACTGCTCTATTCGGTGTTCCCGCACGCCCACTATCGCGGCGTCTACACCGACATCTACCTGCAGACTCCGGACGGCAAGCAGACCGAGCTGATGGCGACACCTCACTACGACTTCAACTGGCAACGCGAGTACGAATTCACAACGCCTGTGAAAGTCCCGGCCGGCTCCAAGCTGGTGGCGCACTACACTTACGACAATTCCGCCGGAAACCCTGCCAACCCCAACCCAAAACAGGAAGTGCTGTGGGGCGAGCAATCGCACGAGGAGATGCTGTACACTGCGGTCCGCTATCGCTGGATGGACGAGACTTCGGATCAACCCACGAAGAACGATGAACTGATGAACCAGGGCCGTTTGCTCGGGATGATGGACGACAACCTCGACGAGAAGCTTCAGGTCAGCGAGCTGCGCGGCAAACTCGGCGACCAGATCAAGGCTAACTTCGCGAAGCTCGATGCAAACTCCGACGGTGGTCTCGATCTGAGCGAACTCGCCGCGGCGCAGCAACTGATGCGCGGCGCGCGCGGCAACGGCGCCCAGTAATCCACTGGGTGGGAGGACCCGCGCAAGAGGCCTGCGACGACGTCACCAGACGCCGCCGCAGGTTTCTTGCGTTCTCTTCAGGCACCCCCGGCCCGGCCTGGATCAGCCCTTGGGCTTTGCCATGCACTGGACCCATTCCAGCGCCTTGGTCGTGCCGCGCAGAGGGATATCCGCGATAACTTCGGCGCCCTTCGGGTCCTGATAGAGCCAGCGCACCTTGTTGGTCTTGGAGATCAGCGTGCGGGCCAGCTCGTCGGCCTTGGCGGCGTCTTTCACGTAGAAATCGTTGATGACGTTCTCGCGTGTCTCAAGCTGGCCGCCGAGGTCCACCTTCTTTGAGCCATAGGACAGAACCATGGCGCCCTTGATGTCGGCATCGGGCTGGACCGCCGTCAGCTTCAGTCCCAGCTTGTCGCTGCCCTTGGCCTGCAGCACCCGCAACTGGTGGCTGAAATTCGCCGGCAGCGACTTGTCGATCTTGCTCGCCGAAATGTAGCAGGCGCCGTCCTTGTCACATCCCGCCAGCACGTCCGTGAACGCCGCGCGCGTTTCGCCATAGCGATGCGTCACCGGGCTTCCACATTGCTCCTCACCGAACGCAGGCGCGGCAATGGCGCCGGCCAGAACGGCCAGCAGCAGATAGGATTTCATGTGTGTCTCCCGACTTCCCGGGAGACACCTTACAGATCGAGCGCCTTCATGTCTTCGGCAGAAAGCTTCAGCCCTGCTGAAGGCGTCAGTTCCTTCAGCTGCGGCACGCTGGTTGCCGAAGCGATCGGCGCCGTCACGGATGGCCGCGCCATCAGCCAGGCAAGCGCCACCTGCGCCGGCGTTGCATTATGTGCTTTCGACACACGATCCAGCGCCGCAAGGATGTTCATCCCCCGCTCGTTGAAATTGTCCTTCATGCGGCCGCCGCGCGGGCTCTTCTTGAGATCAGCCTCCGAGCGATACTTGCCGGTCAGGAATCCCGATGCGAGTGCGAAGTACGGAATGACTCCCAGCCCATCCCTCTCGCACAGCTTCTCCAGCGCGCCTTCATACTGATTGCGGACGAGCAGGTTGTAATGCGGCTGCAGCACCGTGTAGCGCGCGCGGCTGCCTCCCGACTTCGCCAACGCATCCTGCAACCCCGCGGCGTCGTAGTTCGAGCCGCCAACGGCGCGCACCTTGCCTTGGTCGATCAGCCTCTGGTGCGCCTCCAGAGTCTCCTCGATCGGCGTGTCCTTGTCCGGGAAGTGCGAGAAGTAAAGATCGATGTGATCCGTCTTCAGCCGCTTCAGCGAGGCTTCGCAAGCGTTCTGGATATACGCCGCCTTGAGTCCCTTGCCCGCAGGCATCTCGGAGCCGACTTTGGTGATCAGCACAACGTGGTTGCGGTTGCCGCGCTCCTTCATCCAGTCGCCCAGCACGGTTTCAGACTCACCGCCGACATGGCCGGGGATCCAGCGCGAATAGACATCGGCCGTATCGACGGCGTTGAAGCCGGCATCAAGGAAAGCATCCAGCACCGCGAAGGACGTCTTCGCATCCGCGGTCCAGCCGAACACGTTGCCGCCAAGAACCAACGGCGATATTTCCAGCCCAGACGTCCCGAGCTTGCGTTTTTGCATGGCTCTGCCTCCGATGAGTGACTGCTCGCAATCTAGGCCGCTGGCGCGCGCACGCAACGTCCGGTCGATCACACGTCGAAGACAAGTTCCATCGTTTGACCGAACGGCGTCGCCTTCCAGCGGCCCTGCACCTCGCGCAGGCGTTTCAGCGCGCGCGTGACAAGTTCCGCTGTCAGCCAGTCCGGCGTGCGCGAACCGATCTGGTCGGACACCTCGCGGAACCGATCAACGAACCTCTGCGGATCGACCTCGCCGTGCAGCGCGCCTTGCAAAGCCGCAACCACGCGCTCCGTCTGCATCGCTTCGCCAGCCATCGGCGCGCCAGTGCGGTCATAATCGCCCCCGCGCCCCACAAGGCCATAGAAGGAATCCGTAAGCTTCGCTTCGGTCTCGATCGCAAAGTGAATGAGATCGTGAATTAGAAAGCTGCGGGTTTCCAGCTCGCGCACCTCCACGCCGCCATCGGCCCGGAGCGCCTCGAACCGGTGTCGATCATTCTCAAGACGCGTGAGGCGGATGCGCAGGCTCATCTGACCTATGTGGGGCGGATGATGTCCGCGCCCACTCTTCAGGCCTCACTCGTCGGCGTAGATGGCTACGGAACGCTGGCCGGCCTCGTTGGCGCGGCCGCGGAACATGCCCTCGGTGTTCATCATCATCGCGCTGGCGCCCTTGGGATCGACCACGATCACGCCGCCCGTCCCGCCCATGGCTTTCACCTCGTCGAGGGTGACCTTGGCAGCCTGCTCCGGCGTCATGTGTTGCATCTGGACCCGGGCGCAAATCATGCGCGCGACGCTGGCGCGGATGAAGTATTCCCCGTCGCCGGTCGACGACACTGCGCACGAATTGTTGTCGGCATAGGTTCCCGCGCCGATGATCGGCGTATCGCCCACACGCCCCGGCGGTTTGGCGTTCATGCCGCCCGTCGAGGTGGCGGCGGCGATGTTGCCCTGCTTGTCGACCGCCACGGCGCCGACGGTGCCGTAACGATCCATCGGCACGAAGCTGCCCGCCATCGCACGCTTCAGCGCATCGAGGCGGCGCGGCGTGATGAAATATTCCGGCGGTTCGGTCTCAAGGCCGTTCTTGGCGGCGAGATCGTCCGCTGGCTTGCCGGCGAACAGCACGCGATTGGTCTTTTCCATCACCAGGCGCGCTGCGCGGATGGGGTTCTTGATCGTGTGCACGCCGGCGATCGCGCCGGCCTTGCGATCGCGGCCGTCCATGA
>DASZSI010000271.1:0-2449 GCA_035548775.1 Hyphomonadaceae bacterium | reverse complement strand
TGAGCAATACGGTGATCGCGACGGCGACGGCTTCGTGGAATATCACAGACAGACGTCCGAGGGGTTGATCAATCAAGGTTGGAAGGACAGTTACGATTCAGTTTTTCACGCCGATGGAACGTTTGCCAAGGGCCCTGTCGCACTTGTCGAGGTGCAAGCCTATGTCTACGGCGCGTGGTGCGCTGGCGCCAAGATTGCGGAGCAGTTGGGGCACGCCCTGCGTGAGACGGAGTATGAGGCGCGCGCGCACAGGCTGCGCGAAGCATATGACGCCCACTTCTTCGATGAAGAGCTTGGCACTTATGGACTGGCGCTCGATGGCGACAAGCGCTTGTGTCGCGTTCGCACGTCCAACGCAGGTCACGCGCTATGGACCGGCGTCGCATTACCCAACCGGGCGGAACCGGTCGTGCGCAGCCTGATGGCGGCATCGTCGTTCTGCGGATGGGGTGTGCGCACGGTTGCGTCGACGGAAGCCCGCTACAATCCGATGAGTTATCATAACGGTTCGGTCTGGCCCCATGACAATGCTCTCGTCGCAGCCGGATTTGCGCGCTACGGGTTTCGACGCGAAGCGGCCCGAATCTTCGAAGGCGTGTTCGCGGCTTCCAGCTACATCGACCTCAGGCGGCTTCCCGAACTGTTCTGCGGATTTCCACGCCAGCGCACGCGGGGCCCAACCTTTTATCCCGTGGCTTGCACGCCGCAAGCCTGGGCGGCTGCGGCGCCGCTTTATATGCTGCAGATCTGTCTTGGGCTCGGCTTCGACCCTGGTGAAAGGCGGATCACCTTCGAAGAGCCGATGATGCCGGCCTTTCTGAATGAGGTCCTCCTCCGCAATCTGTCGATTGGTGATGACGTGGCCGATGTCGCGGTACGGCGATCCGGTCAGCATGTCGTCGTCGACGTCCTCGCGCGGCGAGGGCCCGTACGAGTGGTGACGACCAACTGAGCTTCTGGCGCAGGTATGGAACTCTTACGGTTTCATCGGAGATTTGGCGACAACCCGGCGCAGCGGCGATGAGCTCCGGAGCCCCAGCGCCGCCGGGCATTTGACTCCGCTCGACGGCATTCTTTCGAACAAGCCGCCCAGCTTCGAAGCGACAAAGCCGAGCAGGATCGCTTTCGTCCCGTGGGCTCTTGCCCGAAAAGCTGGCTATTACGCGTAAATGCTGACGACCTGATCCGATATCCGTCATGCACATCGCACCGAGCATCCCGTCGAGCTTCGTGACCCTTCTTGTTACGATCGGTTCGGTCGAGACGGCCGTGGTTTTCGCGAGTTTGACCGCCGGCATCCATCGCAACGAGCGTCGCAGCCTGGCGTTGCGCTCGGTCGTGATCGCTGGGTTGGTGTTGCTGATCTTCGCAATCGCGGGATCACTGATCCTGTCGGTGCTCCATATTTCGCTCCCGGCCTTTCGCGTAGCCGGTGGCCTGTTGCTGTTCCTGCAGGCGCTTACCCTCACCTTTTCGAGCCCTGGTCTTTCGTCGATCAACGAAAGCGAAAAGCGTGATGCCGAGCAACCCGGCGACATTGCTGTCTTCCCACTCGCCTTTCCGCTGATCGCCGGACCGGGCAGCCTGTCGGCCGCGGTGCTGGTTATGGGGCGCACCGCGGGATGGATCGAAGGGGTAGGCGTCATCGCCATGGTGTTGGCATGCCTTCTCCTAACCTTTGTCGCGATGCGGGCGGCCGAACGTTTGGTCGCCATCCTCGGCAGGACCGGCGCCGACGTGGTCAGCCGCGTGTCGGGCATACTGCTTGCCGGACTCGCCGTTCAGTTCGTGTTTGATGGCCTCGGCGAGGCGCCATTCCTACGAGGATGAACATACGTGCGACGCACCGTCCCGCCCCATATTGCGAGGCCCACCCAGATCGTAATCTCTCCCAGGCTCTGAAGCAGGCTGGTGTTGATCCGCATCTCGGCGCTGATGTTCCTGCTGGAGCCTAGATCCCCGATCATCGCATCAAGGCGGTTGTCGTCGCCGCTCCTGCGTTTGGCCTTGTTTTCAGCCCGATGGTTTGAAGAATTTACTCGTTCCACTCCAGGTCTGGTGGGCGGCGATGACGATCGTCAGCCAGACGCCTGGTACGACGAAGCTGTGCGGGCGCTGCTAGCCCTGAGTCAAAGCATGGTGACGGTCTTTTTGGAAACCGCAGCTACCGTTTGGTTGGCGGTCGGGCAGAGGAAAATCGACCGATCGATGCCGATAGTCGCTGAAGCCATCCACATCACGGATCGTCGAAATTCCTGTTTGAAATCAAGAGCGCGAATTTCTGACGGATCGGGGAGACGGTTCTTCGTCGCGCTCAGAAAAAATTTGCGCTTAAAATCCAATACGTTACCCTGGCTCAGAATAATCGAGTGGGAGTGAGGAGCCTGACTCTTGTGTGCTTTAATCATTTTAAAGCCAAGTTGACCGTCGACTCTCTATGCTTGATCAT
>DASZSI010000270.1:0-5988 GCA_035548775.1 Hyphomonadaceae bacterium | reverse complement strand
CCTGGCGCCTTCCTGGACGCCGCCGAACGACTGCAGAAGCAAGGCTATCTGCTGCGGCCACGCAATGGCTTCTATGTGGTTGTACCACCCCAGTTCCTTACCTGGGGCGCGCCGCCGCCCGCCTGGTACATCGACGACCTGATGCGGTTTCTAGGCGAACCCTACTACGTGGGCTTGCTGAAAGCGGCCGAGCTGCACGGCGCCGCCCATCAAGCGGTCATGGAATTTCAGGTGGTCACCAACCGGCAGCTAAGGCCAATCGAAGCCGGTCGCTCACGAATAGTTTTCTATTACCGCAAGGAGCTCGACGCGGTCGCGGCGTATATCAACCCGCACAAGACCGACAGCGGGCGCATGCAGCTGGCCAGCCCTGAACTCACCGCTTGGGACTTGATCCGCTATGCCCAGGCCAGCGGCGGCATCAACCAGATCGCCACCGTGCTCACCGAGCTTGGGCCCAAGCTGCAGCCCAATCGGCTGGCGGCGCTGGCGCCGGCGTTCGAACGCGCGACCCTGCAGCGACTAGGATTTCTCCTCGACCGCGTTGGCCAACATGCCCCGGCCTATGCGCTGGCTCCCATCGTGGCCGTCTCAAAGGCGACCTGGGTGGAACTTGATCCGACCGACGCCAGCCTGCCGGACTTCGCCCCGCCGGTCCTCGAACGCGACCCGAGATGGAAGGTGATGGTTCGCCGCGCGCCGGAGCCTGACGAATGATCCCACAGCTGAACCTCACGGCGTGGAGCGCTCAGGCGTTCGTGGGGACACCCGAATACGCCGCCCACAAGACGAGGCGCTTCCCGGCCGCCGACAACCCCGTGATCGCCGAGAATGAAGCCTTTCTGCTGAGCGACGCCGGCACGCGGGAGCGGCTCCGGCAGGCTTATGCGGCATCCGCCGCGCTCTACTACGAGGGCCAGTCACCCTTCGAGTCACTGCTGAAGACCATCGGGACCTGGGCGTCAAAGCTATAGGGGGCTCCCATCCCAGGGCTCAACGTGACCGCAAAGGTTGCGCCGAACGCGCTGTCGGGTGGCGCAGGCCCGCCGTCCACCGATAAGCTGACGCTGATGATCCGATCCGTGCCCCTTCCAGACCAGACGCTCGTACCCGCCCTCGGCCAGGGCACCTGGCGCATGGGCGAAGACGCGCGCCGACGCAAACAGGAGATCGCCGCGCTTCGTTCCGGAGTCGACCTTGGCATGACCTTGATCGACACAGCGGAGATGTACGGCGACGGCGCCACCGAGACCCTGCTTGGCGAAGCCTTTTCCGCCGTTCGCGACCAGGTCTTCCTGGTGAGCAAGGTTTACCCCCAGAACGCCGGGCGCGGTCGGATCGAACGGGCCTGTGAGGCAAGCCTGCGCCGCCTGAAGACCGATCGCCTCGACCTCTACCTGCTGCACTGGCGCGGATCGGTTCCGCTCGCCGAGACGATCGAGGGCATGGACGCGCTGGTCGCTTCGGGCAAAATCCGGCGCTGGGGCGTCAGCAACCTCGATCACGGGGACATGGCCGAACTGTTCCGAGCCGGCGGCGAGGCCTGCGCCACGAACCAAATCCTATACAACGTGACCGAGCGGGGCGCGGAATTCGACCTGCTGCCGCGTCTGAACGAGCGCCATATCCCGATCATGGCCTATAGCCCCGTCGGTCAGGGTCGCCTGCCTGACTCCCCTGCCCTTACGAGCATCGCCGAGCGCCATGGCGCCACCCCGTTTCAGGTCGCCCTGGCCTGGGTGCTGCGCGATTCCAGGGTCATCGCCATTCCCAAGGCAGCAGACGCGGCTCACCTAAACGACAATCGCCGCGCCCTCGACCTGAAGCTCACGGCCGAGGAGCTCGCCACGATCGATGCGGAGTTCCCGCCCCCCTCGCGGAAGACCCGACTGGCAATGCTCTGAGGGCGAAGGCGGTACTATCGGGACGAAGCACGCCGCCCATTGCGAACAAAACGAGAAACGTCACTCGACGTGGCGCCTTGTGGGCGCCACGCTGGCTCAATGAACGCCGATTCGAAAAACACAATCGTGCGCCGCCTGGACCACATCAACCTTCGTCTAGCCGGCGACACCTTCGCAGTGATCGACGTCGCCTGCGGGGCGAGGCCTGGGAACGTGTCCCGCAACACCTGGATCGCCGAAGCGGTCGAGGAAAAGCTGGCGCGCGAGCGGAACGTCCTGGCGCCCCAAAACGGTGAACGCCGAGCCCATGGCTAAGTTCTACGAGTTTTTCGCCGGCGGCGGGATGGCGCGCAAGGGCCTAGGGCCAGCGTGGACCTGTCTCTTTGCCAACGATTTCGACTTCAAGAAGGGCCTTACCTACCAAGCCAATTTCGGCTCTGCTGAGCTGAAAGTCGCCGATATCCGGACGATCACGCCTGCCGACTTGCCGGGCGTCGCCGATCTGATGTGGGGGTCCTTCCCCTGCCAAGACCTGTCCCTGGCCGGCGTCGGCGCCGGGCTGAAGGGCGAGAGGTCCGGAACCTTCTATCCGTTTTGGGGCGTGGTCCGTGCGCTCAAGGCCGAAAGCCGCGCTCCCAAATTGATCGCCCTGGAAAACGTCTGCGGCGCCCTCACCTCTCATGGCGGCAAGGATTTCGAGGCGATCTGCCGTACCTTCGCCGATGGGGGGTACCGGTGCGGCGCCTTGGTGATCAACGCCGACCTGTTCGTCCCCCAGTCGCGACCACGGCTCTTCGTGATTGGCGTGCGAGCTGATGTCGCGATCGACGCGTCGCTCTTATCGCCCGAACCGCTTGCACCTTTCCATACTCGTGGGCTGTGTCGCGCCGTTGATGCCCTACCCAAGGTCTTGCGCTCGAAAATGCTGTGGTGGAACGTCCCCACGCCCAGCCACCGCGTCAGCACGTTCGCCGATGAAGTCGAAGAGAATCCCACCAGCGTTTCCTGGCACACGGCCGCCGAGACTCAGCAGCTCCTGGCCAAGATGTCTCCGCTGAATAAGGCCAAAGTGACAGCCGCCATGCGCGCCGGGCGCCGCATGGTCGGCGGCGTCTATAAGCGCACGCGACTGAACGAGAGGGGCGTGAAGGTCCAGCGCGCTGAGGTAAGGTTCGACGATGTCGCCGGATGCCTACGGACGCCGGCCGGCGGCTCCAGTCGCCAGGTGATACTCGTCATCGATGGCAAAACAGTCCGCTCACGCTTGATCTCGGCGCGCGAGACCGCGCGGTTGATGGGTCTGCCCGACGACTACAAGCTCCCGAAAAACTATAACGAGGCCTATCACCTGACCGGCGACGGGGTTGTCGTCGACGTCGTGCGCCATCTGGCCAAGCACGTCTTCGAGCCCTTGCTCGCCGAAGCGCTTGAGGCGCGCGAGGTCGCGTGACGGACACTCCACAACGCAATCCAGATGCGGTCAATTTCCCGCCGTTTGAGACCGAGGACCTTCGCAGCAACCTGGCGGCTTTCCTCGACACGCCGTTCGACAATCCGTCGGGGAACCGGCCCTTCGTCGGGAACTACCGCTGGGGCGTCTACGCCTTCTTCGACTACGACGGCGAGCCGATCTATGTCGGCCAGACCAACGAGCGTTTGCGGACCCGCATTCGGCGGCATCTCACCAACCAGCGGACCGACGCTGTGGCCATGTCGGTGCTCGATCCCTTCGAGGTGTTCGAGATCGAGGTCTGGCCGCTACCCCAATTCCAGGAGTCGAACCGCGCCGACCAAGCCGCCCGCCAACACCTTGATGCGCTCGAGCGCCTGATCACGGAAAGGGCGGTCGAGCACTCACAGTTCAAGGCGATCCTCAACGAAAAGGACCCGCCGCCCGGCGCACTCGCGGTCGACGCCCCACCCTCTCTCCGAGGCCGCATCGTCTCAGAGCGGGTGTACGAGTTGCGGTCCCATCCGGACTTTCGCATCGCCAGGCGAGCGCTGATCATCTCGCGCTTGGCCCAGGTGATTTCTGAGCGGAAGGTTCAAGGTGGACTGCGCCGGGTCTTGCTGACCCAGGCAAAGCGCCTGCAGTGGCTTTCGGCACGGCGTTACGAGGCGCTCGGCGGCGCCGCATCCGTGGCGGCCGAGGGCGAAGGCGAAGATACCTAACCGCCAATTCGCCGTGCTGGCGTCTAGTCAAAATGAACGCCGCCAGGAGCCCGCAAATCGAACGTGGCGGAAAGCGCCGTCAAACGGCCGAGGCGTTGCGGGGTGCCCCCGCAGAATGGGTCGAGACCTCAGTCTCGGCCGCAGGGGAACCCCTCGGCCCCGCCAACCGCTGCCTCGTGCCCTTCACCTCCTTCAGCGAGCCCGACCAGGTCGGCGGCTCTCTGCAGCCGGTCTGGTTCGCGCTGAGCGACGAGCGCCCCCTCGCCTTCTTCGCTGGCGTCTGGACCCCATGGACCTGCGTGCGCAAGATCAAGGAAGGCGAGATCACCTGCGACCTGTTCGGCTTGCCGACCACAGACTTCCTTCGATTTTGAGAGACTGGCCGTCGTACGGGCGCCTGGATCGCCCAGTCCGCCCTTGACATTTCAGGGCTGATGGACAATCTAATCCTCGGAGGCTTTGTACGCTGAAAGGCGGGCATTGCCTTTTTTTATGCCTTCGGCTCTGGCGCTCCGTCGAGGCTGCGGATGAGCTTGAACCCCCAGGTGTCATAGGCGCAGCGTGGCCGGCCAGCTTAGTTCATAGCCAAGATATCACCGCCGCCGTCCCCTCCCCTGCACAATCCCATCCTGGATGCGGATGGGGTCCCCAACCTTCATGCGGGCGACCCGGCTGACGGACAAGGCGTCCAGCGCCATGACCATGACGACGTCGTCCGCGCGCAGCAGGACGAGGGCCTGACCGTCGACGTTTCGCACCCCCGCCAGGCGAAGGTCCTGAACCCCGGTCGTGAACGGCGCGTGCAGCGGGATGTCCATGCCCGCCGCCCGCTTGGCGTTGCGCTCCGCGATATAGGCTCCAGCCGCCGTCAACGGCTCGGCTGCGATTGCGCCTTCGTCTCCTCCTGGGCTTGCGCCTCCAGCACGGCGAGGATCGCCATTTCCTTGCCGTTGCAGATCTCGATCTGCATCGGCGCGGCCTCGAGCGTCGACCAGGTAATCGCTCGCAGCACGCGGCAAAAGGCTTGCAGCGCCTCGCCGCCAGTCATCCAGACCGCTTCGGGACAGGTCACGCAGGCTAGGCCATTGCCGGGCAGCCTCTTGGCGTTGGACCCCTCCAGCGCCCAGTTGGGGAAGTCCGCCTCGTAGGATTCGGACGGCCGCCCGGGCGAGCTGGCCAGCGCTTCGGTCAGCTCGGGTTCCGTCGGCTCGTCGCGGAACGGGGCCGCTCCGTGCTCGCTGGACCCCTGCAGGGTCGCCTCGCCCGCCGCCAAGGCCCGTTCGAGCGCCTCCATATCCAGGTCTGGTTCGTCCGCCACGCTGGGTCTCCTCAAGTTGTTGGGCTATGGCCGCGCGCCGGCGCTCCAGAGCGGGATCGGCAAATCGGATGGTCGGGTCGGTCAGAGCCGCCAGCCGCGCGACACGGGCTTGGAATGCTGGGTCGCCGGCAACCGTCAGCACGCCGCCATGGCGCACCTTGGCGATCTGCAAGGCGACAAGCAGACCCTTGTCATGCACGCCTCGGGAGACGTGCAGCCGAGCCCCATCGTCTCGGACGGTCGCCGCCGCCGTGCGGTAGATCACCACGCCGGTCTTGGTCACGCTGTCGGCCGGCAGTGGCGCCCTGCCCTCACCCGCCGCGACGCCGGCAGTCGGGCGAGGCTTGGTCCTCGCCCGATCGCGCAGCGCCGCCAGGGCCTCGCTGTCGCCGGCCAGCGCCTGGTCCTGCAGCCACTCAAGCCAGCCCATGCGCATGGCGCCGGAATGCAGCTTCTCACGCGCCCCCTTGTTGGCCGCCAGGACCTTGTCCAAGGCGGCGCGATAGGTGGCGGCATGGACCGCGCGCAACGCCGTTCGTGGGCCGCCAGGAGGCGCGAGTCGGATCATTCGGCGCTGAAGCGTGGTCTGGGCCT
>DASZSI010000269.1:0-16111 GCA_035548775.1 Hyphomonadaceae bacterium | reverse complement strand
GCGTGCCGTAACCGACCATGACGATCGGCTCGATGATGATGTCGGTGTTCTCGCCCCGGCGGATGAAGGGATAGCTCACCTGGGCGCCGGCGACGCCGAGAAGCCGATCGACGTTGCGAGCGCCCGTGGCCGAGCCATCGTCGAGCCGGTAGGCGTCCCCACGGCCGAATGCGAAGGGCGCAACCACCAGGCCGGGACCGACGATGTATTGAGCGGTCCAGTTCGCTGATCCCGTGGCGCGCGCGCTGTCGAGCGTCGGCTCGCCGCTAGGCAGGGTTTCGACGGCGTCGCGGAACAGGCCCACCGCGCTGAAGTCGGTTTCGACACGGCCGTACGCGCCCAGATCAAAGGCCTTTTCGGTGAAGATGCTCGGCGCGACCTTGGGGAATTTCGCATCGTCGTCGCCGGCGCGCAGGCCCTGGAAGAAGTAGCTCGACGCCTCGAAGTAGAAGTCCTTGTCTTGGCCGGTTGTGTAGATTTGCGTGACCAGCTGGCGCGGCTGGCTGGCGATCAGGCCGCGCAGATCGTCCTCGCCATCGATGCCGTAGCGCCGGTCATACAGGTCGTCGCTCTGGTGCTCGACGCCGAAGCCCCATTTCCAGTCCTTGTTGATGTCGAAGACGCCGGTTCCGAACAGATGGCTGCGCCAGGTGTCGTCGCCGAACTTGGCGCCGTCGGAGTTGAAGTCCTGCTCGTGCGTGAAGCTGCCCTGGAAGTCGACATAGCCGGAGAAGAACCGCTTCCGGTAATCGACCTTGATCAGCGGATTCACCTCGGTCGAGAACATTGGCGAGATCGTCATGTCCTGACTGGGCGAGATGGCCCAGTAGTACGGGGTCTCGACATAGCCGCCGAGCTTGGACGATACGCCGATCGGCTTGCTTGCCGGAATGAAGCCCGAGCGGCGCTCCGAGGTCGGGTCCGGGTGGGCGAACCAGGGCATGTAGAGGATAGGGATGCCCTTCACCTCGAAGACGGCATCCTCGTAGGTGATCATCTGGGTTTCGGAATTCTGGACGGCGCGCCGGGCGCGGATCGACCAGGTCGGCGTCTGGCCAGTCTCCTCGCAGATCGGGCATCCGGTGTAGACCACCTGCTCGAGCGAGTTGCGGATACCGTCGGTGCGGATGGCCGAGGACGCGGTCAGGAGGGTGTTCGAGGTCAGGCGAGCTGAGAAGCGGGTGGCGAACCCGTTGGTGAAATCCTCGTCGGCCTGGAAGTCATCCGAGAACTGCGCCTGTCCTTTATCGTCGGTGATCTGGACATGGCCCTGCGCCCGGAGGGTGTGCTTGCCTTGATCGTAGACCAGCCGGTCCGCGCGCAAGGTTCGGACGCCGACGCGGACTTCGACATCGCCTTCGGCTGTGATGATCTGATTCTTGTGATCCTCGGTGATGACCTTGGCCTGGAGAAGGACGTCGTCCGTAGTTGCAGCCGAGGTCGGCGCGGCGGTCGTAGTGGGCGTCTGGGCTGTCGCGGTCGCCGCGGCGGATAGAACCGCCATGGCGGATGCGAGGCAGGTAAGCCGCAACACCATTACTCTCCCCTCGCGCGATTGCGAGCGACTCCCAGCGTTTCGAACGGATAGGCAATAGGGACCAAGGCGTCCAGAGACACAACGCCTAAGAGGCGCCTTCCGCGGCGGAGACTGCGGGACGCGGCCCGGGCGCCACATGCCCCAGCTACTGATACATGAAATGTTGGAAACGCAACTGTTGCCGGGCGAGGTCAGCCGTCCTCGGCATGCGCCAGCAGTGTCAGCACAGCGAACAGAGCGAACAGGGGGGGGCACCAGGCGGCCGCTTCGGGCGGGGTCGCGCCCGACGCGGACATGCCGCCCGCAAGCCTTGTTGCGAAAAAGAGAACAAACCCAGCCAGCGCGCCGGCGCCGATCAGCTGGGAGAGGCCGCCCGACCTCGCCAATCTCAGGCAGACGACCGCGCCGATCAGGGACATCGCGAGCATGAAGAACGGCGTCGCCAGCAAGGTGTGGAATTTCAGGATGTAGGCTTCGACTTCCATCCCTGCGTTCTGTCCCGTCTTGATGAAGTTCGGGAGGTCCCAGAATGGGATCGTTTCGGCAGACGCAAAACGCGAAAGCAGGGTGTCGCTGCGAAGGTTGGTTGGCAGGGCCAGCGAGGCTTGCCGGACAACATCGCCGCCCGGGCGGTTCTCGATCGTGTCCTGCAACTGCCAGAAGCCAGGCTTCAGCTCGGCGCGCTTGGCGTCGATGCGGTGGGTGAATTCGCGGTCTTCCTTGCCACGCGGGCCCGGCGCGAAGAAATAGAACGTGACATCCTCCAGCGCTTCGCCGCGGCCCACGACATGCCTGGCGCTGATGATGGCTTGTGCGTCCGGGTTGTCCTGGGCGGAGGACGAGGTTGCCTGCGCATCAGGCGAGGATGCTCCGGCGCCGAGATCGCCCTGGCTTAGCCAGACGCCGTCATCAATACCCGTTGCCGCCTCGTTCGGGTTGAGGATGTGATCGCGCTCGGTTTCGAACTGGATATTGAGACGCGTGGCTAGCGGGTCCAGCACGGTCACCATCAGCACGCCGATCCCGAACGACAACACCATGGCTGGCCCAAGGAACCGCCAGGCCGAAACGCCCGATGCGCGGATCGCTGGAATTTCGCTGCGCCGGTTGAGCTGGGAATAGGTGAGGATTGAACCGACCAGGGTGGCGAATGGCAGCGTCTCGAGGATCAGTCGAGGCGTCTTCATCGTGGTCAAGTGGAAGGCGGTCAGGATCGACACCTGCGTGCGGCTGCCGATGGTGCGGGTTTCCTCGACCACGTCGACGAGGATGATGGCAAGCGCGATGATGCCGAGCGTCAACGCGAACGAGATCACGCACTGGAGAAAAACGTATCGCTGTATGCGGCCTGCAATCACCATGGGTCAGGCCGCCTTCAGCCGCGCATGGGCGAGGCGCCGCCGCTTCAGGATGGGCACCGCAAAATAGAAGAACGAGATCAGGACGATCACGAAGATCGGCAGAAGGTATTGCAGGATATTCATCGGCGGATTGTCGCGCCCAGCCGCATTTGCTCCGAACGCGGCCAGTCGCAGCATCACGGCGGCGGCGGAAGCCACCGCGATCCGCATGGCATAGCCGCGCCGGCTGAAATCGCCGCCAAGCACGGCGAATATCGCAAGCATCGCCATCGCGAGGTTGAGCAGCGGCGCTGCGATGCGGGCATGCCCTTCGGCCGCAAGCAGGTTCACGTTGCGGTGGTCGTAGTAGTTGGTGAGGTCGGGGTAGAACAGCTCCGGCAAGAAGCGGTCGGACTCTTCCAGAACAATTGCCTTCTGATCGTTGACGAATGCGCCAAGTTCGAAGGGGGATTGTCCGAAGCTATAGAATTCAACCGCGCCGTTCTCGCGCACGGTCTGGCGCTGGCCGTCTTTCAGGATCAGCACCGGCTTGCCTTCGGATTCCGTCAGGTAGGCGCTCTTCGCGATCAGCGTGACTGGCTGCTTGGGATCGCGTGTGTCGCTGACCAGAAGGTCGGTCATGTTTGTGCCGTCGACCTTGCGAGCGAAGGTTGTGAGCCCGTCGCCGTGACTCGTGAACGTGCCCGCACGGACGAGCGTGGCGACCAGGTCCGTCGAGGCCTGGTTCACGGTTTCGCGAAGTTCCCGCGACGCGGCCGGCTGTATCCACAGGTTGAGGCCGAGATGGAGGATGGCGGCCAGCGTCGCCAGCCTGAGCACGGGCGAAGCGACCTGCCAGTTAGACATGCCCGAGGCCTGGGCCACCACAATCTCGTTCTCGCGGTGAGCGACGTTCAGGGCGGCCGCGGCGGCAATGAACATGGCAATGGGCATCAGGAGGGAAATGATGGCCGGGGTCGCGAGCAGGGATACCCACAGGTAGACCGTCATGGACTGCCGATTCTCGACAATCACCTTCAACTGATCCAGCCCTTGCGTAAGCAGGGCGATGAGCGCAAGACCGCCGACGATAGCGATCAGGGTTCTCAGCACGTTCCTGAAAAGATACCGTTGAAACCCTGACATACGAAAACCTGGAGACGGCGCTTTCGCGCCCGCGGCAGGCCGGTGGCCTTGCCGCAGTGCTAGCGGCGTCCGGGGCGTTCGTCGATGACCATGTGTAGACAATAGTCAGGACTGATTATCCCCATGCAGATCAAATTCTCAGCCGAGCCCACGGGCGACGCCCTGGCGTATCTGGCCTTCGAAGGCGGCAAGGACGTCGAGTTCGGAGAGGGTCTGGACGCCAAGGCCCAAGCGGCCTTCCGGCGCGCCATCGCCGCAGGCTCGTTCAAAGGCGGCGCAGGACAGGTGCTAGAGATTCTCGCCCCGGAATTCTCGGACGCGGCGAGGGTTCTGTTGGTCGGCATCGGCAAGAAGGCGAGCGCGACCGAAGTGGGCTGGCAGCGGGCTGCGGCCACGCTGGTGAAACGGCTGTTGGTGTCGGGCGCAAAGGCGCTGTCGATCGTCGGCGCCCCGGATCGCGCGGTTGCTGCGAACCTGGCGTTCGGCGCCAGGCTGGCGGCGTATCGCTTCGACCGCTACCGGCTCACCCTGAAGACAGAGAAGAAGCCGAGCCTGACGACCGTCAGCATCGTGACCGATAGCGCCGCGGGCGCGCGATCCGACTACGCGCCGTTGTCGGCGCGGGCGGAGGGGGTGGAGCTGGCGCGTGACCTGGTCAGCGAACCGCCGAACGTGCTGCACCCGGAAAGCTACGCAGATCGTATCCAGGAACTGGCGGAGCTTGGCCTCGAGATCGAAGTGCTGGATGTGCCGGCGATGACGAAGCTGGGCATGGGTTCGCTGCTCGGCGTGGGGCAGGGCTCGGTGCGCGGCTCGCGCCTTTGCGTGATGAAATGGATGGGCGCGAAGGACAAGAAGGCGGCGCCGGTGGCCTTCATCGGCAAGGGCGTCACTTTCGACACCGGCGGCATCTCGCTGAAACCGGGTCCCGGCATGGGCGACATGAAGGGCGACATGGGCGGATCGGCCGCTGTGGTCGGAGCGATGACGGCGCTTGCCAAGCGCAAGGCCAAGGCGAACGTGGTGGGGTTGGTTGGCCTGGTCGAGAACATGCCGGACGGCAACGCGCAGCGCCCCGGCGATATCGTGAAGGCCGCCGCCGGCAAGACGATCGAAATCCTCAATACCGATGCAGAAGGTCGCCTCGTGCTGGCTGATGTGCTCTGGTACGCGCAGAAGAAGTTCAATCCGAAAGCGATGGTGGATCTTGCGACGCTGACCGGCGCGATCATCATCTCGCTGGGCAACGAACACGCGGGCGTCTTCTCCAACAATGACGACCTGGTCGCCAAGCTTACTGCGGCGGGCAAAGCGGAGGGCGAGAATGTGTGGCGCCTGCCGCTGGGTCCCGGCTATGACAAGCAGATCGACAGCGACGTCGCGGACATGAAGAACATCGGCATGGCCGGCAATGCCGGTTCGATCGTGGCCGCGCAATTCCTGCAGCGATTTGTCGACGAGGGCCGCGCGTGGGCGCACCTCGACATCGCGGGCACGGCCTGGCGGCCCGGGCATGACAACCCGATGGAGCCGACCTGGGCCACCGGCTGGGGCGTGCGCATCCTCGACCGGCTTGTCGCCGATAACTACGAGGATTGAGCGCCAGATGGCTGCAGCCGCGGAGTGGTGGTTCTACCACATCGAGCACACCTCGCTCGACGCGGCGATCGCCCCGCTGGTCGAGAAGTGCCTCGAACGGAAGTGGCGCGTGCTGGTCGTCGGACACGAGGAAACGCTGGAGCGGCTCGACAAGGGCCTGTGGACCTGGCGCGAGGACTCGTTCCTGCCGCACGGACGCGCGCGAACGGACGCGAAGAAGCAGCCGGTCCTGCTCTCGACCGAGGCCGATCCGGCCAACGGGGCGAAGGTGGCGGTTCTGCTCGACGGCTCCGACGCGGAGCCGGGGCTGTTCGAACGTTGCATGGTTGTCTTTGACGGCGGGGACGATACCGCCCGCGCAAAGGCCCGCCAGCAGTTCAAGGCGGCGAGCGATGGCGGAGCTGTAGCCCGCTACTTTCAGCAGGAGCGCAATGGCGGCTGGAAGGAATTCAAACGCGAAGAAAAGCCGGCAGACACGAAGCCGGAAGCCTAGTCAGCTACAGCCGCATTGCCGCGAATGATCTGGGCGAGCGGGCCTTTAAGCTCGGCCAGCGCGTGCTTCATGTCGTTGTAACCGGCCTCGACAGCGGGGTCGTAGTCGCGCCAGTCGCGTAGTTCGATGCCTTGCAGTTCGGGCGTGATCAGGATGTCGGTCAGGCTGCGATGGGCGTTGGGGTTGATGCTGACAGTAGCTGCGCGCATCAGGAGGTTGGCGATCGGCGGCGGGTTCTTCAAGCCGTGCTTGGTGGTCCATCCGAAGAAACCCGGCGGATTGGTGAACTCTTCAGCCGAGAGACCTTCGGGGGCCTGCGCGACGTCAACGCCGATGATGCGGCCGCGGTGCATTTCGCGCATCACGTCGACCGGGAAGTTGTTGAGCACGGCGCCGTCCACCAGCACCTGCCTATCCGACACAACCGGTGGAAGGATGCCAGGCAGCGATATCGTGGCGCGCAAAGCATCGCGCAGCAGACCTTGCGTATGGACCTGGTAGGTGCCCTGGGTGAGGTTGGTCGAGACGGCAAAGAATGGCAGAGCCAAATCTTCGATCAGGAGGTCGTCGAAGTGCTCCTTCAGGCGGGCGTCGACCCGATGGCCTTTGACCAGCGACACCACGGGCAGCATGTAGTCCGACAGGGGATTGCTTTCGACGAATGCCTTGCGGATGCGGCGGTCGATCTCGGCGTCGTCCCACCCGCAGGCGACGCCTGCGCCGATGATCGCTCCCATCGAGGCGCCGCCGACGAAGTCGATCGGGCAGTTGGCCTCGCGCAGCGCCCGGATCACGCCGACGTGGGCGTAGGCGCGCGCGCCGCCGCCGGAGAGGACAAGGCCCACGGACTTGCCCGACATGATGCGGGCGAGGCGGCGACAGTCTTCTTCATCCAGGCCATGCCAGTGGAAGATGCGCGCGGCGTCGGCAGCCTGCTTCCAATCCGCGGTGGTGGCGGCAGGGCGCTCGGCGCCGTGATGGAGCAGTACGACGTCGACCAGCCGGAACTGACGGGCCGGCGAGGGATCGTCCGGCAGAAGCGGCGTTGAAGGCCGCGCGTCGGCCCGGGCGAACAGCCAGATACGGTCGGAGTGACGCTGGGTCAGCTTGAACCATGGCGTGTCGCCGATGGTGGACAGCAGCAGCACGACATCGTTGCGGGTTTCGAGTTCATCGAAATAGCTGGCGGGCATGCCGACCGCTTCTTCGCCGACGATGGCGACGCGCAGGCCCATCGATTGCAACGCGGCCGACATCTGGCGCGCCCGCAGTTTGAGATCGATGGTGGGCGAGGTTGCGATTAGGCCGAACACTTTCGGTTCGGCGGAGCGGCCCGATTTTTTCCGCGCCTGGCGCATCCGCACCATGATGACGCGGGTAAGGCGTTCGAGGATTGCGGGGTCGGATCGCACCAGCTGCATGAAGCCCTGGCGTGACATGGAGAGCAGCTCAGTGTCGCGCAGGGCGTAGACCGCGTGTTCGTGCGCTTCACCGGCGATCATCGACATCTCGCCGACCGGTTCGCCGGCGCGGATGTGTCCCACCAGCTCAAGCCTGTCGCCTGGGGCGTTGCGGAACGCGCCAAGAGAGCCGGAGAGGACGAAATAGATCTGGTCGGAAGGCTCGCCGAAGTCGAACAGCTTCCAGCCGCCGGGCAGGCCGAAATAGCGGGTTTCGCCTTCAGCAGCCTTCAGCGCCTTGGGAGGCGCATCGCGCAGGAACGGCACCGACTTCAGCGTCGGGAGCAGCGGCGGCGCGCTATCCGCCGACCTGGTTTTGGTTCCTAGAGGCATGGGGTAGACCCGGCCCGATTGCTATTCCCGCTCCAGCTTCAACACTAACGCAGAACCCTGAACGAAGGGTGAGGGTTCATTTACTCCTCAAGCATTCGTGGTCTGGCTGGAACGGCGCCTTGCCACCGCGCCATCACCTGACCTTAATGCCGGGAATCGGCAGGAATGGCGGGCGAATGGCGCGACTTCATACTCAGGTAAGTGCTTCCTCGGAGCGCTTTCAAGGCAATGCTGCTGCAATGCAGCGTCTGGTGGCGGAGCTGCGGGAGAAGACTGCCAAGGCCGCACTGGGCGGGCCGGAAAGCGCGCGCAAGCGCCACGCCGGCAGGGGCAAGCTGTTGCCGCGGGAGCGGGTAGAGCAGCTGATCGATCCCGCCTCTCCCTTCCTGGAGCTTTCCCCGTTGGCGGCAGAGGGGATGTATGACGGCGAAGCGCCGGCGGCGGGCGTTATCACCGGCATCGGACGGGTGTCTGGTCGCGAATGTGTCATCGTTTGCAATGATGCCACTGTGAAAGGCGGGGCCTATTTCCCGATCACAGTGAAGAAGCACCTGCGCGCGCAGGAAGTGGCGATCGAGAACAACCTGCCGTGCGTCTATCTGGTCGATAGCGGCGGGGCGAACCTGCCGCACCAGTCCGAGGTCTTTCCGGACCGGGAACATTTCGGCCGCATCTTCTACAACCAGGCGAACATGAGCGCGCGGGGAATTCCTCAGGTCGCGGCTGTGATGGGCTCGTGCACCGCCGGCGGCGCCTATGTGCCGGCGATGTCGGACGAGACGGTGATTGTCCGGAAACAGGGCACCATCTTCCTCGGCGGCCCGCCGCTGGTGAAGGCCGCGACGGGCGAAGTGATCTCGGCGGAAGATCTTGGCGGCGCGGACGTGCACGCGCGGCGGTCGGGCGTGGCGGATCACTATGCGGCCAATGATGCCCATGCGCTGGAAATGGTGCGCGCCATCGTGAAGAACCTCAACCGACCCAAGCGCGTGATGCTCGACACGGTGGCGGCGCGTGATCCGGCGTTCGATCCGATGGAGCTGGACGGCGTCGTGCCGGCGGACCTGCGCGAGCCCTACGACGTGCGCGAAGTAATTGCGCGGCTGGTCGATGGCTCGGAATTCGACGAGTTCAAGAAGCTCTACGGCGAAACGCTGGTGACCGGTTTCGCTCACCTCTATGGCCTGCCGGTCGGCATCCTTGCCAACAACGGCATCCTGTTTTCCGAAAGCGCCCAGAAAGCGGCGCACTTCATCCAGCTGTGCGACCAGCGCGGCATTCCGCTGGTGTTCCTGCAGAACATCACGGGCTTCATGGTCGGCTCGAAGTACGAGGCAGGCGGCATCGCCAAGGATGGCGCGAAAATGGTGACTGCGGTTGCGACCGCACGCGTTCCCAAATTCACGGTGGTGATCGGCGGCAGTTACGGCGCGGGCAACTACGGCATGTGCGGCCGCGCCTATTCGCCACGCTTTCTCTTCATGTGGCCAAACTCGCGTATCTCGGTGATGGGCGGTGAGCAGGCGGCTTCGGTGCTGGCCACCGTCCGCCGGGACAGCATGGAGGCCAAGGGCGAAAGCTGGAGCGCCGATGCGGAGGCCAAGTTCAAGCAACCCATCCGCGATCTCTATGAACGTGAAGGCTCGCCCTATTTCTCGACTGCGCGTCTTTGGGATGACGGCGTGATTGCTCCAAGCGATACGCGGCGCGTCCTCGGCCTCGCCCTGTCAGCCTCTCTGAACGCGCCCCACGGCCGGCCCGAGCGCCGCGAGCCGGCATTTGGCGTTTTCAGGATGTAGTTGATGCGTGGTCGGCTCGAAGAATGTTTCCAGCTATCAGGCCGATCGGGCGTTGTTGCTGCGCTTTATGTTGAAGACGATGGAAAGCTGCGGCCAGGAGATTGGATCATCGTCGGTGACGCCAAGTGGCGCGTGACTGGAATTGAAATTATTAAACGCCTGAGAGTTCCTACGTCAGAGGAGTTGAGGCGTATCGCCGTCCAACTCGACGCCACGAAGGCAGAGGTTGCGCCGTCGATCGGCAAGCAGTTTGAAACATCGGGCGCCCAACCTTGAACCGCGACGCCATCAACGCACTCGACAAGACGGTCGCCGTTGCGCGGGAGCGGTGTGGGGCGCGCATTCCGGTCGTGGGCGTGGCGGGGCCGCAGGGGTCGGGCAAGACGACGCTGGTGATGGCGTATGCCGCTGAGCATCCCGGTGTTGCGCATTTCTCGCTCGATGACGTCTACCTCAGCGCGGATGAGCGCAAGGAGCGGGCGGCCAATATCCACCCGCTATTCGCCACGCGCGGTCCCCCGGGAACGCATGATGTCGACTTGCTGCACGCCACGCTGACCACGCTGGAGCAGGCCAAGCCGGGCTCGCGGACGCCAATCCCGGCGTTCGACAAAGTGGCGGATGATCCGCGGCCGAAGTCTGGATGGCCAATTATCGACGGGCGGCCGTCGCTGATCCTGGTCGATGGCTGGTGCCTTGGCGCCGAGCCGGCGGACCAGGAGGATCTGGTCGCCCCCGTCAATGCGCTGGAACGTGACGAGGACGAGTTGGGCGAATGGCGCAAGCAGATCAACAGCCAGCTGCGCTATGCGTATTCCATTGCCTTCAGCCGGCTCGATGCGATCCTCTACCTGCGGCCGCCGTCATTTGACGCGGTGTTCGATTGGCGCTGCCAGCAGGAGGAAGGGCTTCTCGGCCGCCCGTTGAGCGAGCGAGACAAGGCGCGCATCGCCCGCTTCATCGCCCACTTCGAGCGGATAACGCGCTCGATGATGGCGGGCGCGCGTCGGGCGGAAATTGAGGTACAGCTGGACGCGCAGCGACGCGTGACCGACGTGGTGCGGGAACCTCCAGCCTGAGACGAATGGCCGAGGGTGACGGACGCGCCTGCGGGCGCTATCAACGCCGGAAACCCGGAGTCTCCCCATGGCGTATGAAAACATTGTCCTCGACGTTTCGGCTGACGGCACGGCCGTGCTGACGCTCAACCGGCCGCAGAAACGCAACGCCTTCAATGCCGAGGTGATCGAGGAGCTGTCAGACGCGTTCGAGACGCTGTCGAAGAACCCAGAATGCCGGCTGGTGCTGATCCGCGGCAATGGCCCTGTTTTCTCGGCTGGCGCTGACCTCGAATGGATGAAGGCGGCCGCCGACTACACCCAGTCCGAAAACGAGGAGGATGCATTCGCGATGGCGGAAATGCTGCGCCATTTCTACGAGCTGCCGCAGGCGACCATTGCACTGGTGCATGGCGCGGCGATGGCGGGCGCGTGCGGCCTGGTGGCGGCGGCGGACATCGCGATCGCGCGGGCCGGATCGATCTTCGCGTTCTCCGAGGTGAAGCTGGGCATCATTCCGGCGACGATCTCGCCTTACATCGTGGCCGCCATCGGGCCTCGTCATGCCCGGTCGCTGTTTGTGACGGCGGAACGGTTCGATGCGGAAACCGCGCACCGTCTCGGCCTGATCCATCACGTCGTGGCGGACGAAGAAGCGATGGAGAAGTTGGTCGAGCATTACGCCAACATGATCTACGACAACTCTCCCGCCGCAATCGCCGACGCGAAACAGTTGGTGGAGGACGTGACCGGCGAGGAGATCGATTCCAGCCTTGGCCACATGACCGCCAAACGTTTGGCGCATAGGCGTGTCAGCCAGCAGGGCAAGGAAGGCCTTGCCGCCTTCCTGGAGAAGCGCAAGCCCAGCTGGGCGCGCTAAGCCGTTAGACGGGGACGGACATAGGCGAGGCCAGGGAGACATCGTACCGCCTGCGCTGGGAGGCCTGGCTGCACGCGCGGCGTTCGGCGTGGCGCGCCGCATTCGTGCGCGGGCCGTTCACGACCTTCCTGTTCGAGTTCGTGTCGTTTGGCATCAAGCAGGGATGGTGCTGCCTGTTTGGCGGCCTGATGCTGGCGCTGCTGGCTGGGACTTTCCTTGCCTACCCGGCCAATGCGCCGCTCGCGCGCTATGATTTTCTCACGCTGGCGGCGCTGCTGATCCAGGCCGGCATGCTGTGGACGCGGCTTGAGACGTGGGAGGAGGCGCGGGTCATCTTCGTTTTCCATGTCGTCGGCACGGTGATGGAGGTGTTCAAGACCGGCGTGGGCTCGTGGATATATCCGGAGCCGTCTTTCCTGCGCATTGCTGGCGTGCCGCTGTTCTCCGGCTTCATGTATGCCTCAGTCGGCAGCTTCATCGCGCGATGCTGGCGGCTGTTCAGTTTCCGCTTTACGCGCTTTCCGCCATTGTGGGTGCAGGCGCTGCTGGCTGCCAGCATTTACGCGAATTTCTTCGCGCATCATTACATCCCGGATATCCGCATCGGGCTCTTCATCGCGAGCGTGCTGATCTATGGCCCCTGCATGCTCTACTATCGGCCCGATGAGAAGGAGCGGCCAATGCCGCTGGTGGTCGGCATGGTGCTGGTCGCGCTGTTCATCTGGTTTGCCGAGAACATCGGCACGTTCGCGCAGGCCTGGCGTTATCCCAACCAGCACGGTGGCTGGCAGCCAGTTTCCATCGAGAAGCTCGGTTCGTGGTATCTGCTGATGATTATCAGCTTTGTTCTCGTTGCAGGCGTACATGCCGGAACCCGCCGCGGGCGCTAGCGGCGCAACCCCGCCCGATGCTATCGAGGGGCGAGGGGTCAGGACGATGGCGTCAGATTTCAACGCAGGGGCGGCCATAACCGCGGGCCTTACGGCGACCGCGCTGGAAGGCGGCGTCAAGGCAAGGGGGAAAGGCGGGCCTTCTGGTTCTTGCCAGAATTGCGGTCAACAGTTGACCGGGAATTATTGCGCCCGTTGCGGCCAGCCGGCGCATATCCACGATTCATTGAAGCAGATGGTCGGCGATGTCGTCCGTGATCTCTTTCACTTCGACGCGCGAGCGTGGCGGACGCTTCCGATGCTGCTGGTGCGGCCGGGCACGCTCACCCGGCAGTACGTGCACGGGCACAGGGCGAAGTTTGTTTCTCCGCTCACGATGTTCCTGCTGGGCGTCTTTGCGATGTTTTTCGCCTTGTCGACGCTTGGCGACGACAATCTCGGCGTCGTGGGAAAGGATGGCCATATCGATATCGGCGCCTCGGGCCTTGCGGCAGTGGAAGCCCGGCTGGAGGCGGCCAAGGAGCGAGTCAACGAGTTGAAGGCCGATAGCGCCGACCAGGCGAAGATCGACGCCGCGCAGAAGAGGTCCGACGCGATCGCAACGGAGCTGGAGCGCCTTCGCACGGCAGCCTCGAATGCCAAGACTGGCGACCACGAGCTGATGGACGAGGTCAGCAAGGGCGCGGCGAATGGCGACATCAAGATACAGACCGGCTGGCCGATGCTGGATGGCAAGCTGGCGCAGGCCCTGCAGAATCCGCAGCTGACGCTTTACAAGATCCAGGACGCCGCGTCGAAATACGCCTTCCTGCTGGCGCCGATCTCGCTTCCTTTCGTGTGGCTGCTGTTCTTCTGGAAGCGTGGCCTCACGCTTTTCGACCACACGGTCTACATTCTCTATTCACTGTCTTTCGTGGCGGTGCTCGCTGTCCTTGCGACGCTGGCGGGCCAGTGGGGCGTCCTTGGCGGCTGGATGATCCCCGCAGTGTTGATAGGCGGCATCGTCCACGAATTCTTCCATATGAAGGGGGCGTACAATCTCGGCTGGTTCTCGGCCGTGTGGCGGTTGCCCTTCCTGGTGCTGTTTGCGGGAATCAGCCTGTTGCTGTTTGTTCTCGCGGTGATCTTCCTGGGCATCGTTGGCTAGGCTGCTCTTGTGAGAGGCAGGCGACGCAACTAGCGTGCGCGCCATGTTTTCTTCGCTCCTCATCGCCAACCGCGGCGAAATCTCCCGACGCATCATGCGCACCGCCCGGAGGCTCGGGATACGCACAGTCGCGGTCTATTCGGATGCGGACGCCGAGGCGGCCTTCGTGCGCGAGGCGGACGAGGCCGTTCATATCGGTGCTGCGCCTGCGGCCGAAAGCTATCTCAAGGGCGATCGCATCATCAAAGCGGCGCTGGATACCGGCGCGCAGGCGATCCATCCCGGCTATGGATTCCTGTCCGAGAATGCGGGTTTCGCCGAAGCCGTGGCGAAGGCGGGGCTCACCTGGATTGGTCCGCCACCGCAGGCCATCCGGGCGATGGGACTAAAGGACGCCGCCAAGGCATTGATGGAAAAGCACGGCGTGCCGGTGACGCCCGGCTATCATGGCGAGGACCAGAGCCTCAAAACGCTGAAGGCTGCCGCCAGGAAGATCGGCTATCCCGTCCTAATCAAAGCCATTGCAGGCGGCGGCGGGCGCGGCATGCGCCGGGTTGACGACGAGAAGGATTTCGAAGCCTCGCTCACCAGCGCACAGCGCGAGGCCAAGGCGAGCTTTGGCGATGATCGCGTGCTTGTCGAGAAGTTCATCGAAAGCCCGCGCCACATCGAGGTACAAGTCTTCGGCGACAGTCACGACAACTACGTCCACTTCTTCGAACGTGACTGCTCGTTGCAGCGCCGCCGCCAGAAGGTGATCGAGGAAGCGCCTGCGCCAGGCATGACCGAGGCGGTGCGCAAGGCGATGACCGACGCTGCGCTGATGGCGGCGAAGGCTGTAGGCTATCGCAATGCCGGCACGATCGAGTTCATCGTCGACGGATCGGGCAAGCTGCGGCCGGACGGCTTCTGGTTCATGGAGATGAACACGCGGCTGCAGGTCGAGCATCCCGTATCCGAGTTGATCACCGGCTATGACTTTGTCGAGCTGCAATTCAAGGTCGCCTCGGGCGGCAAGTTGCCGACGCAGTCGGAGATCAAGCTCAACGGCCATGCCGTGGAAGCGCGGCTATGCGCGGAAGATCCGGCGCGGGGTTTCCTGCCGAGTTCGGGGCGGCTTGAGTTGTTCAACCTCTCCGTCTTCGATGCCGACGATGGTGGCGATACAACTTTGCGCCTCGATAGCGCTGTCGAAACGGGCGACCCGGTTCCGGCCACTTACGACAGCATGATTGCCAAAGCGATCGCTCACGCGCCGACGCGCGACAGCGCACTCGATGCGCTCGGAGCAGGTCTGCGTCATGCGGAAGTTTGGCCTGTCATTACCAACGCAGCGATGCTGGCAAATCTGCTCGACGAAGGTGATTTCCGCGCCGGCGCTGCGACGACCAATCTTGTAGAGGCAAACATCAACGAAATCGCGCGGCCGGATGAAGAGGCCCTGGCGAGCATGTTGATCCTGGGCGCTGCAGGTTTCCGCTCTCTCGGTGCGTCCGGTTCCGATCCTTGGGATCTCGCGGATGGATTCCGGGTCAATGCGAGCGCCAGTTCGGTTTTCTCGTTTGATGTTGGCGGTGAGACGAAGTCCGTCCGCCTTTCCGGGAGTGGCGCCGGTGGACGCGCTCAGGTCGGTGCGGAGACATACGAGGCCGAGGTCGAAGCCCGAACAGTGATTGGCGGCGCTCATGTTTTTGGCACAATCGACGGCGTTGATCTCCACGGAACCATCCGAAAGATGTCGGACGGGCCGGTCCTTTTCACGAGAGGATATGCCCTCCCGCTTCGCGCGCCGGAGTTTGGCCATGTACTGGAAGGGTTGGAGGCTGGCGATGAAATTCGCTCGCCCATGCCGGGCAAGGTGCTTGAAGTTAAGGCCAAGGCCGGCAAGGCGGTGAAGAAGGGAGAGGCGCTGGTCGTCCTTGAAGCCATGAAGATGGAGCACACGCTCGCCGCCCCGCGCGATGGCGTGATTGCCGAGGTTAATGCCTCCGCCGGCCAGCAGACAGCGGAAGGCGCGGTTCTGGTGAAACTGGAACCCCGGCCGGAAGACGCCAACGGTTGATTCGGATTTCGTTCATCAGTCCGGGTTCAATGTCGGGCCGTAACGACCCTTAGCAGTCGTCAGTTCGATTTAATCCTGCGAGGCCAATTCCGGCCACATTCCGTCACGACGGTCTGGCTCTCCGGAAGATGCGACCTCGGTTTGGGACGGATAGCGAGCCATGCCCGCTGCATTCATGCTCTTCGCGGTGACCTGGGGCGGGTTGTCGCCCGACCAGGCGCTGGAACGGGCGCTTGACGCGGTCGAGCCGCCACCCGCGATGCGCGCGGCCTTCCGCGCGACTTTGAGCAGCGCCAATGCCGTGCGCCGTATCGAATACGATCCCTATGCCGCGCCGGGGCAACGATTCCGCATTACCCAGACCTAT
>DASZSI010000268.1:0-3637 GCA_035548775.1 Hyphomonadaceae bacterium | reverse complement strand
GCATCCCCGTGGTGGCGGTGGTCGACACCAACTGCGATCCGCAGGAAGTCGATTTCCCCGTGCCGGGCAATGACGACGCCGCGCGCGCGATCCAGCTGTACTGCAACCTGATTGCGGACGCAGTGCTGGACGGCCTGTCGGAGTCCTCGATGTCGCAAGGCGTCGATCCGGGTGCGGCCGCTGTGGTCCGCGAGCCGGCTCTGGCGGCGACCGCTGAAGCGGAAGCGCAGGCCTAAGCCGGAACGGCTGTCGCAGGTTACTGTTAAAACCAGGCGGCGCCGCGATCAGACAGCTGATGCGGCGCCGTCCAACTATCCAGGAGATGAAAATGGCCGAGATTTCCGCCCCGCTGGTGAAACAGCTGCGCGACAAGACCGGCGCGGGCATGATGGACGCGAAGAAGGCGCTGGTCGAAAACGGCGGCGACATCGAAGCGGCCGCCGACTGGCTGCGCGAGAAGGGCATCCTCAAGGCTGCGAAGAAGGCGGACCGCATCGCGGCGGAAGGCCTCATCGGCGTGGCGTCCAAGGGCGCCTCGGCTGCGGTCGTTGAGGTGAACTCGGAAACCGACTTCGTCGGCAAGAACGCCGAGTTCCAGGCGGCGGTGCGCGAAATCGCAAACGTCGCGCTGGCCAATGGCGGCGATCCGGCGAAGACGCTGCACGCCTCGGCATCGAGCGGCGGCACGGTCGGCGAGATGCTCGTGGGCCTGGTCGCCAAGATCGGTGAGAACATGTCGTTGCGCCGGTCGGCCGCGCTGTCGGTGAGCGAGGGCGTCGTCGCCAACTACATCCACAACGTGGCCGCAGAAGGCATGGGCAAGATCGCCGTGCTCGTCGCGCTGGAGTCCACGGGCGACAAGGCGCGCCTCAACGACCTTGGCCGCAAGGTCGCCATGCACGTTGCTTCGGCCAAGCCGCTGGCGACGACGACGGCCGAACTTGATCCGGCCGTGGTCGAAAAGGAGCGCCAGATCCTGACCGCGCAAGCGGCCGAGTCCGGCAAGCCGGCGCAGGTCGTCGAAAAGATGGTCGAAGGCCGGCTGCGGAAATTCTATCAGGAATCGGTGCTGGTCGAGCAGGCCTTCGTGATGGACCCGGACACTACGGTCGGCAAATTCATCGAACACGCGGCCAAGGAGTTGGGCGCTCCCGTGAAACTGAAGGGTTTCGTGCGGTATGAGGTCGGTGAGGGCGTGGAGAAGGCCGCCAGCGACTTCGCAGCCGAAGTTGCGGCGTTCGCGAAGAAGGACTGATCCGGCCCCGGACGCTGACAATAAGCCGTTGATTGGGCGTGTTTTGCCCTTTGCGAAGGCTAGGGATTCGCAGGTAGACTTTGGCGGCCCGGTGCAATCTTGCGCTGGGCCGTCGATGTACAGAGCAGGCGTGAGAGGAAGGTGGAGATGACGGGTCAGGCCCCCCTCAAATACAAGCGTGTCCTGCTCAAGATTTCCGGCGAAGCGCTGATGGGGGATCAGGGCTACGGCATCGATGTCTCGGCCGTCACCAAATATGCGCGCGAAGTTAAGTCGGGCCTCGATCTCGGGGCGCAGATCTGCCTCGTCATCGGGGGCGGGAATATTTGGCGCGGCAAGTGGGGCGTCGACGCCGGAATGGAACGGGCCCAGGCCGACCACATGGGCATGCTGGCGACGGTGATGAACGCGCTGGTGATGCAGAACTCGCTGGAGAGCATCGGCGTGCCGACGCGGGTGCAGTCCGGCATCTCGATGCACACGATCTGCGAGCCTTTCATCCGGAGGCGGGCGATCCGCCATATGGAGAAGGGGCGGGTGGTGATCTTCGCGGCCGGTACCGGCAACCCGTTCTTCACGACCGATACCGGCGCCGCCTTGCGCGCGGCGGAGATGAACTGCGACGCGATGCTGAAGGGCACGCAGGTGGACGGCGTCTACAGCGCCGATCCCAAGCTGGAGCCGACGGCCACGCGTTTCGACACGCTCGACTACATGGAAGTGCTTTCGAAGGAACTGAAGGTGATGGACGCGACCGCCATCAGCCTTCTCAAGGACAACAAGATTCCGATCATCGTGTTCCGCATCCGCGACGCCGGCAACCTCGCCAAGGTGTTGACCGGCCAGGGTTCGAGCACGCGGATCGGCGGCCGCTGACAGAAGACTACGAAGGGCAAGACACCATGGCGGAAGCATTCGATCTCAAGGCGCTGGAAAAGCGGATGGACGGTGCGCTCACCGCCCTGAAGACGGAATTCACGGGGCTGCGCACGGGGCGCGCCTCGGTCCACCTGCTCGATACGATCCAGGTCCAGGCCTATGGTTCGGCGATGCCGCTGAACCAGGTGGCCTCGGTCAACGCCGTCGATGCGCGCATGCTGAGCGTGAGCGTGTGGGACAAGAGCCTGGTCGGCGCGACGGACCGCGCGATCCGCGAGGCGCCGCTCGGCCTCAACCCGATCACCGACGGCCAGACGCTGCGTATCCCGATCCCGCCGCTTTCGGAGGAGCGCCGCAAGGAGCTGCAGAAACTCGCGGGGCAGTTTGCCGAGCACGCCCGGGTTGCGGTGCGGAACATCCGGCGCGATGGCAACGACCTGCTCAAACGGCTCGAAAAGGCCCACGAGATGAGCGAGGACCAGGCCAAGGCCCGCTCGAATGACGTGCAGAAGATCACCGACAAGCATATCTCGGCGATCGACGAAGCTCTCAAACACAAGTCCGAAGAGATCATGCAGGTGTGAGCGAGCCAGGCGTCTCCGTCGCGAATGCCGGGGTCGCAGCGCTCCGGCCGGCGCCAAAGCACGTGGCCATCATCATGGATGGCAACGGGCGGTGGGCGAAGGCGCGTGGGCTGCCCCGCGCGCTGGGCCACAAGGAGGGCGTGGAGGCGCTGCGGCGGACCGTGGAGGCGAGCCGCGACCTCGGGCTCACGCACCTCAGCGTCTATGCGTTCTCGACCGAGAACTGGAACCGCCCGCCCGCCGAGATCGACGCGCTGTTCGATCTGCTGCGCCTATTCGTCAAACGAGATCTCGCCAGGCTGCACCGCGACGGCGTGCGTATCCGCATCATCGGCCAGCGCCAGGGACTCAGCGAAGACATCCTGGAGCTGATCGATGAAGCTGTCAGCGTCACGAAGAACAACACGCGTCTTACGCTCAACATTGCGTTCAACTATGGCGGGCGAGGCGAGATCGTAGCGGCGGCGCGCGAGATCGCCCGGCAGGCCGCAGCGGGAAAGATCAAGCCCGAGGACATCGACGAAGCGATGATCTCCCGCATGGTCTGGAGCGGCGAGTCGCCCGATCCGGACCTAGTTATCCGCACGAGCGGCGAGCTGCGCCTGAGCAATTTCCTGCTGTGGAGCGGAGCCTACGCCGAACTGATGTTCATGGATTTGTGGTGGCCCGACTTCAACCGGGAGTGCCTCGAAAAGGCTATTGATGCGTTCCGACGCCGTGACAGACGATTTGGCGGCCTCGGCGCCTGACGGGCGAAAACGGGGCGGCGGACGCGAGATCATTCTCCGCGTCGTGTCCGCCGCCGTGCTCGCGCCGCTTGGCGCATGGGCCGTATGGGTTGGCGGGCCCGCCATCGTGGCGGCCACCGCTGCTTGCGCCGTGGTTGCGTCCTATGAATGGACGCGCATGGCGGCGCAGG
>DASZSI010000267.1:0-4760 GCA_035548775.1 Hyphomonadaceae bacterium | reverse complement strand
TCGCGCCTTGCCGGCGGCGCCGCGACCCCGAACCCGAGGCTGGTCGACAGCGGCATGAACGTGCCCGACAGTGAGATCACGCCCCTGGGCGACATCAGCCAGAGGACGCTGGACTTCGTCCGCGCCGGCATGTTCGCCGTGTGCTGCGAGCCGGGCGGCACCGCCTATCCCTATATCGACCAAGGCAAGCTCGACCCGCAGGGCAAGCTGCCCGCGCCGTACACCAACGCGACAATGTCCGGAAAGTCCGGCTCGGCGCAGGTGCGCGCCATCAACATGGACGCGCGCGGGGCCAACGGCAAACAGATCGTCAGGGAAGAGGATATGCCCTGGCGACTGCGCGACCACGCTTGGTTCATCGCCTTCGCGCCGTCCGACAAGCCGCGCTACGCCATCTCGATCCTGGTCGAACACGGCAGCCACGGCTCAGGCGCCGCCGCGCCCTTCGCGCGCGACATCCTTCTTGAGTGCCTGAAGTCCGACCCGGGCGGCCGCAAGCCGTTCGTGCCGCAGAAGAAAGAGGTGGCGACCTCCGACAACAAGGCGAAGCCGACATGATGCTTCGCAAGGACAGCCTGATCTACAAGGTGACCCAGCTGCACTGGTTCCTGGTGCTGACGGTCATCGCGCTTGCCGTGTTCGGCACGCTGATCCTGTTCTCGGCCGCGTCCTCCGCCCACGACCTCCAGACCGGCCAGCCCAATATTCACCCGGAACTGGCCATCCAGCACGCTACCCGATTTGGCCTGATGCTGATCGTGGCGCTGGTCGTCGCGCTGATGCCGCTCAGGTTGTGGGCGAGCGTCGCCTATCCGATCTACGTCGCCGGCGTGATCATGCTGGTGATGGTCGATATCAACGGCGTAGTCGTGAACGGCGCCGAGCGCTGGCTGAAGATCGCCGGCGACTTCCGTATCCAGCCGTCGGAACTGATGAAGCTGGCCGTGCCGCTGGCTCTTGCGCGTTACTACCACCAGATGTTCGCGGCGGGCCGTCACAAGCTCTGGATTCACGTCGTCGCCTTCATCCTGGTCGCCATTCCCGTCGTGCTGGTGCTGCGCCAGCCTGACCTTGGCACCGCGATGATGATCATGGGCACGGGCTGCGCCGTGATTTTCTTCGCGGGAATCGATCTCAAGATCGTGGGCGTCCTGCTCGCGCTCGCCGCGCTCGGCGGCGGCGTCGTCTTCTTCTTCGGCCTGCACGACTACCAGCGCCAGCGCATCGAGACGATGTTCAACCCCGAAGCCGATCCCCAGGGCGCCGGCTACCAGATGCAGCAGGGCCTCATCGCTGTCGGTTCGGGCGGCTTTGCCGGCAAGGGTTTCATGGAGGGCTCGCAGAAGGAGCTCGACTACATCCCCGAACAGCACACCGACTTCATCTTCACCATCGTGGCGGAGGAGTTTGGCTTCGCCGGATCGCTGGCGGTCCTGGTCGCGTGGGGGATCTGCCTGGTGCAGGGGATGACCATAGCAGGCCGATCTCGAAGCGCCTTCGGATCCCTGGCCGCCGCAGGCTTTGTCTCAACCCTGGCCCTCTACGTAGTCATCAACATCGGCATGGTGATCGGCTTGTTGCCGGTTGTGGGCATACCCTTGCCGCTAATCTCGTATGGCGGCACGGTTATTGTCACAGTCATGGTCGGATTCGGCCTTTTGATGGCTGTACACCTCAACCGTGGGAACGATATGACCCTGCAGGGCCTGTTCTGATCCGGTGTTTGTCCGGGCCAGTCCCCGGGGCCCCACGGGATCGAACAAGGCGGGGTCTAAGCAGCATGACGATTGCGGGGCGCGTCGACCGCAAGAGCGAGACTTGGTCCTCGCGCTTCGGTTTCCTCATGGCGGCGGTGGGATCATCCGTCGGCCTCGGCAATATCTGGCGCTTCACCTACACCACAGGCGAGAATGGCGGCGGCGCCTTCGTGGTCGCCTACCTCGGCTGCATCGCGCTCATCGCGTTCCCGCTTCTGGCGGCGGAATACGCCATCGGCCGCCGTTCGGGACACTCCGCCGTCGAAAGCGTGCAAGCGCTCGCGCGGGTCTCCGGCAAGTCGGAGCTGTGGGGCGGCATAGGATGGCTCGGCTCGCTGGCGGCGTTCTTCATCCTCACCTTCTACTGCGTCGTGTCGTCCTGGTTCATGGCCTACGTTCCGCTGGCCTTGACCGGCGCCTTCCATGACGGCCTCGGATCGGTTGATGTCTCCAAGCAGCGCTTCGACGATGTGACCTCCGACCTGCCGCGACTCCTCCTGTGCCTCGCCCTCTTCATCGGCGCGGCGGTCGTCGTCGTCGGGCGGGGCGTCAAGCGGGGGATCGAGCGCGCCTCCACTATCCTGATGCCCGTCTTCATCGTTGTCCTGCTGATCCTCCTCGGCTTCGGCATCGCGGAGGGTTCGTTCGACAAGGCGCTCGGCTTCCTCACCAGCTTCCACGTCGAGGATTTCTCGTTCTCGATGCTGCTCGATGCGCTCGCCCAGTCCTTCTTCGCAACCGGCGTCGGGGCCGCGGTGATGATCACCTACGGCGCCTACCTAAAGACAGATGCGGACGTGCCGCGGTCCTCGGCCATCGTGGCGGTGGCGGATACTTTCGTGGCGCTGGTCGCCGCCCTTACCGTGTTCTCGCTGGTCTTTGCGGTTGGCAGCCCGCCCAACTCCGGCTTCAGCCTTCTCTTCGTCAACCTGCCGATCGGCCTTGCGGCGATGCCGTTCGGCCAGGTGATCGGCGGCGCCTTCTTCCTGCTCGCCCTGTTCGCGGCTCTGGCGTCCTCGATCTCATTGATGGAGGTTGCGGTTTCCTGGCTGGACGAGCGTACCGGCGTCACCCGCTGGGGCGCCGCGCTGGGCGTCGGCTTTGCGGCCTTCGTCATCGGCGCCGGCTACGTCTTCTCGCGCCAGTACATTTCCTTCGTCGACTTTGTGGCGTCGTCGCTCCTGATGCCGCTCGGCGGCTTCCTGGTCGCTGTGTTCTCCGGCTGGGTGATCGAGAAGAAGCTGATGGAATCCGAATTCGGCACGCCCTTCTTCCGAATCTGGCGGCCCATCGTGCGCTGGGTCATCCCGATCTTCATCGGCGTCGTGCTGGTGATGGGGGTTTACGAGAAGCTGACGCAAGCCGCCGTTTGTGGCTTGTCTACCTGCACAATCGCCCCGTCTGAGGGTTAGCCCAACTTCTCCGCCAACCCGTCGCTCGCCTTCACCAGCTCGCTGACGATGCCCGGCTCGAGCGACGAGTGCCCGGCATCCGGCACGATCTTCAGGACCGACTTGGGCCACGCCTTGTTGAGCGCCCAGGCCGACGACAAGGGCGTCACCACGTCATAGCGGCCGTGCACGATCACGCCCGGCAGGTCGCCGAACTTGGCGGCCTGTTCCAGGAGCCAGCCGTCGCTCTCGAAGAAGCCCTTGTTGTGGAAATAGTGGCACTCGATGCGCGCGAACGCGTCGAGGAAATCGGCTTCATCAAAGCGCGGCGGGCGCTGCTTGGGTCCCTGGATCGACAGCGTCTCGCCTTCCCAGCGGGCCCACGCGGCGGCGGCTTCCGCGCGCACCGTCGCGTTCTTGCCGGTCAGCCGCTTGTAGAAGGCTTTCAGAAGGTCGTGGCGCTCGCTCTCCGGGATCGGCGCGACATAGCGGTCGAACGCGTCGGGGAAGATGTTGCTGGCGCCGTCCTGGTAGAACCAACGAATCTCGCTTTCCTTCAGCAGGAACACGCCGCGCAGCAGAAGCCCGAGCACCTGGCGCTTGTGAGTTGCTGCATAGGCGAGGGCGAGCGTCGAACCCCATGATCCGCCGAACACCACCCACTTCTTGACGCCCACGTGAGTTCTTAGCGTCTCTATGTCGCGGACCAGGTCCCAGGTCGTGTTCTCGCGAAGTTCGGAGTGGGGCGTGGACCGGCCACAGCCTCGTTGATCGAATAGAATGATCCGGTAGCGCTTCGGATCGAAGAACCGTCTCATCTCGGGACTGGACCCGCCCCCCGGTCCGCCATGCAGCGCAACCACCGGTAAACCATCAGGATGGCCGCTTTCCTCCCAATACAGCTCGTGGAGGTCGCTGACGGCCAGCCGCCCGGTGCGGCGGGGCTCTAGCGCAGGGTAAAGCGAGCGGCGGGAGCGGTCTTCATTCATGATTGCTTCATCTACCGGCGATGATTGTTAGGTCAAAGCCAATTCAGCCGGATGCTCGCCTTTTGGATGCGTTGCTTCTATAACAAACTGAGGCGTCTCGATATTTCGGGGTTTGGTTCGTTGCTCCGACCCAAGTCTGTTCTGTTTGCGTTTGTCATGTCGGCGTCGCTTTGTGGCTGCGCCACAGTGTCGGTGTATCAGCCGACGACGGCCGAAATCTCGCTGACTGCGGAACAGTCGCAACTGCACAAAGCCTCTGACGAATACTGCAAGGACGCCCGCCACAAGGGCCTGGCGGTCGGCGAAACCAGCCTCGGCAACATCGCCGACATGCTCTCCGGCAAGGACGCCAGCGCCAACGCCTACTGGCGTAAGATCGGGGCCGACCGCTCCGCCCCAGCCAGCGTGGTCAGCCGCATCCGCGCCGACATGGCCGACAGCGCCAAGGGGCTCGCCAGCCTCAACACGATGGCGCGATCTCTGATCACCTCCAAGTCGACCAGGCCGTCAAAGGACGACGTCACCGAGTTCGAGCTTGCCCTGATCCACGCCCGCCAAGCGCGCGATTCGCTGTCGGATGCGCTGATGCAAGTCAACAAGCGGACCGAGCGCGAATACCAGGT
>DASZSI010000266.1:0-1568 GCA_035548775.1 Hyphomonadaceae bacterium | reverse complement strand
TGTCGCCGGGAGACGGAGCGATCTCGCCCCGTCCGGTTCCCGGCGGGGCTGGCTGGCTGGTCTTAGCTTGCAGTCAAAGCCAAGCGCGCCATCCGCCCCACCGGGCTAATGGTCTTCCAGAAGTAGCGCTTGGAAAACATTGACGTCATGGCGCGGGTGTGTACGCGGCGTCCGGGTTAACGTCAACCTGGAGGCGGCCCCGCGGGAGCATCGGGACCCTTTACAATCACGGGTCCAGCGCCCGGCGGACGGGGTTTTGGCGGGGTATAGTTGATCCGGGTATTGATGGCTTCGGCCTCTGTCGCGCCCACCCCGGCATCGGTCAGGGCCGTCACCAACGCCCGGTCGGCCGGCGCGGAGATGTCGGGTGCGACGCCCGTTCCTTCCCAGTCCTTGCCAGTCTTGGGATCGAATGTGCGGCCCGCCGGCACGAAGACGGAATATCCTGCCGGAAGCTCGAACGGGAAACCGAAATGGTTGGCGCCGTTGGTCGTTTCCCCGACCAGCTTACCCCGCCCCGACATCTTCACCTCGAACACGAGGTGCTCGGCCGCCGAGCCGGTGAAGCGCGACTGCAGTACATAAAGCCTGGTGTTCGCAAGCCGGGGCTTGGCGTTCGGCTTCACGAAGTGCTGCATCCGGACAAGGTTCGCCGGCGCGGAGACCCGGCGCATGGTTGGCCCATCGCCCAGCATGTCGGGGTGATCTTTCGTGATGGCCTTCGCGATTTCCATCTGCACCAGGTCCACCGGCCGGGTGAACAGGTCGGAAAACAGCGCATCGATCTCGCCCACCTCGCCGCCGCGATGGCCGCGCGCATCGATGATCAGCGTTTCGACGCCGGCATTGTCCGCGATGAATTTCTCGAGTTGCGCCATCGTATCCGGATCGCCCGGGAACAGGTTGAAGCGGATGTACGCGATCTTGGGCGTCAGCCGCTCCGCCGCCTCGATGGCTTTGGCGTCGCCGCCGGGACCAGGCCCCTGCACCACACGCGGACCCGGCTGGCCCGGCGCCGGATCAGGCGCCCGCATGCGAAGGTGGTTGTCGGGATGCACGGCCTGCAGCGAGCGCACGACAGTGTTCGCGAACTCGAAGTCGGGCTGGCCTTCATAGTTGGTGGCTTTCGCATCGGCCCGAAGCTTCGCCGCATACTGCGCGCCGATCTTGGGATCGACATAGTCGTCGGCCAGCACTTTCGCGAGCGCCTCGACCACCTGCTGGCGCTCGCTTGGTCCCTTAGGCGGATCGGCGGCAGCCGACGCACAGACAAGCGCCACACACGACGCGATCAGGAAACGCCTCATCGAAAACCTCTTGCCGCCGGATTGGCGCCGGGAACGACATTCCAGGACTCTTCCCGACCTGCAGCCTAGAGGCGAGATACACCCAGAATGGATGCATGGCCGGGGAGTTTATTCCAGCTATCCTCAGGGAGTCGCGGTCAAATCCGAAGCCTCACGATGTCCGGACAGCCTCGGAACCGCGCCCGGGCGCTCGTTTTAAGCCTGTGAGCACGCCCTCGTGGTTCGACGGGCGTTCGCTTCGCTCACTGCTCACCATGAGGG
>DASZSI010000265.1:0-9461 GCA_035548775.1 Hyphomonadaceae bacterium | reverse complement strand
GTTCCCAGAACTTCTTGTCCAACACCTGCGGCGTGCGCACCTCGATATAACCCGCCGCCGCCAGCCGCCGACGCATGTAGGCCTCGATCGTCCGCCAGATCGTCAGGCCCTTCTGGTGCCAGAACACCATGCCCCGCCCTTCTTCCTGCATGTGGAACAGGTCGAGCTCGCGGCCGATTTTGCGGTGGTCGCGCTTCTCGGCTTCCTCGATGCGGTGCAGGTAGGCCTTGAGGTCGGCGTCGCTGGCCCAGGCCGTGCCATACATCCGCTGCAGCATCTCGTTGCGATGATCGCCGCGCCAGTAGGCGCCCGCCAGTTTCGTCAGCTTGAACGCTTTCGGAAGCTTGCCCGTCGACGGCAGGTGTGGGCCCCGGCACAAATCGCTCCACTGCCCGCCATGGCTGTAGAGCGTGATCGCCTCGCCCGGCGGAATGATGTCGTCGATAATTTGAGCCTTGTAGTCCTCGCCGATGTCCTTGAAGTGCTTGATCGCCTTCTGCTTCTCCCAGACCTCCCGATTGATCGGCAGGTCCCGGTCGACGATCTCCTTCATCTTGGCTTCGATCTTCGCGAAGTCCTCCGTCGAGAACGGCTCCTTGCGGGCGAAGTCGTAGTAGAAGCCGTCCTCGATGACGGGGCCGATCGTCACCTGCGTACCGGGGAACAGCTCCTGCACCGCCTGCGCCAGCACGTGGGCCGCATCGTGGCGGATCAGCTCCAGCGAGTCCTTGGCGTTGATGTCGAGCAGCTCCAGCGAAACATCGCCGTCGAGCGGCCGCTTCATGTCGTAGAGCTTGCCATTGACCTTGGCGATCACCGACCGCTTGGCCAGCGACTTCGAGATAGCCTCCGCAATCGACAGCGGCGTCGACCCGTCCGGGTACTCCCGCTTCGAACCATCGGGGAAAGATACGTTGATCATTGTTCCAGTCTTTCGTCGTGTCGGCGGAGGTGTAGGGGAATTCCTTCCCGCTTGTCATCCCATTCGCTTGTCATCCCGGAAGCGCGTAGCGCTATCCGGGAACCACTCCCGCCCTTGTCCGGGTAGATAAGTGGGTCCCGGCTCTCCGCTTCGCTTCGGCCGGGATGACAAACTGTTGGGAGCCTCTCGGCCTCCGCAGTTTCAGCTTCGGTGATGGTCCTGAAACTTAAGGGCGCGGCGCTTCGGACCTGGCCACGCTCCAGACGCCATAGCGCCAGGGAGCGTACCAGCGCGCGCCGGTGCTAGTGAGGGTCGGCGCCGGGTCCCACCCGTGCGATCCTCCGGGCCGGCAGCGCAGGAACCGCGCCAGCCCCATCCATGATCCCGCCCAAACGCCATGCCGGCTGACGCACTCGGCGCAATATTCCGAGCACGAAGGCTGATGCCGGCAATGAATCCCGCACGCGACGAACGCCGGCGACAGCGTCATCTTGTAGCCCTTCAGAAGGGCGCCCATGATCGGGCGATATGCGGGGGCCTGAGCCATGGGCGGCATATAGCGTCGGGCGGGGTTAAGATCAAACCCGCCCCATCCCCGCTCGTCCCGGCGAACGCCGGGACCCAGGGCAAGCTTTAAGTCTTATTCTGAATTGCGGCTGCAGCCCCAAGGCAACGCAAGGATCGACGTGATCCCTGGGTCCCGACGTTCGCCGGGACGAGCGGGGCGGAGCAGCGGCTCGACTAAGGCGCAATCCCCAACGCCGCTTGCGAGTCCGCCACCTTCGGATCGGCGGCTTTGGCCTTGGCGATATCCGCCTCCCCGGCGTCCTTGCGACCTGCCTTCAGCGCCGCGACGCCGCGGTCGTAGAGATAGGCGGGGTCTTTCCCAAGTTCCGTGGCGGTGTCGAACAGGTTCCAGGCGTCGCTCCAGCGCTGCTGCCTGAAAGCGATCACGCCACGCATCTGGATGGAGGTCGTATCGGTTGCCTTGATGCCCAGGGCGCCGGCGCAATCGGCATCGGCCTTGTCCAGCTCTTTCCCCGCCATGACGCGCGCGATGCACCGGGACTGCAGCATGACCGCGTAGCTTGAATCCTTCTCCGGCCACCGGCTGATCGCCTGGTCGAAATCCGCGATGGCGAGATCGGTGTGGCGCAGGAGATAGTGATCGCGGCCGCGCCCGAAATAGATGCTGGCCTCGTCCGGCGCGTACTTGAACGCCTCGGTATAGTCGGCGATCGCGTCGGCATATTTGCCGAGAGCGTTGCGGGCATTGGCGCGCTTGACCAGGTAGGTCGCCTTGTCGTCAGCCGTGAGCTGATCGAGCGAGGGAAAGCGCACGATGATCGACCTGCACTCTTCTTCCTGAAGACCCGGCTCGATATTGCCGCTGAGATTGCGGCAACCCTTGTCCCAGAAGGCGAGCGTGTCCGAAGGCTTGAAGTTTGGCTCGGCCGGCTTGGGCGGCGTCTGCGCGCCTGCCTGCGCCGCCAGCATCAATGCCGCCCACGCCACAACAGAAAGCGCGATCTTGCGCATGCCGTCCCTCCCGTCCCGAGTCACGGAAAGAACACCACAGGTCGACGCCCGGCGCCACATCCGGGATCAGCCTGGAGCTAAAGCCCGCCTTCGCCGGCAGGACCGATCTTCTTGAAATGCAGCCCCGCCGTCTTGGCGTCGGCGGCTACGGTGTCATAGGCATCGCCGTTGATGCGCCAGCTTGTTTCCACCTTGGCGGTCTTGCCGGCCTGCGAGGAGAAGTTCAGCACCGCGCCCTCGCGCCAGGCCTGACCGGGCAGCACGTCGCCGAACGAGTTCGAATAGTCGTAAGACAACGACCGCGTCGCCTTGTCGGGCCGGTAGACCGTGACACCCTCATAGACAACCGCCTGCGATGCATTGCGCACGCGATGCACATCCATCACCAGCTTGCCGTTGAACGCCACCGAAAAGCAGTGCGTGTCGCTATTCCCGTCCGCCATCGCCGCGCGCCAGCAGAAACCCACCAGCTCCGCGAACACCTTCCCGGGATCCTGCATCGGTGGCGCTGCAGCGACGGGCGATTTCGGCGGCGTTGGTTTGGCGACCTTGGGCTTGGTCACGCTCGGCTTTTCGGCGGGGCCCGACGCTGGCGGAACCGTGGTTGTCGTTTTTTCCGGCGGCTTGGCGTTGGGATCTGTCAGGAACGGAATCTGCGCCTGCGCCTGGCCCAGCATCAGCGCAATGATCGCGAAGGCCGCCAGCGCCCTCATCTAAAGCTCCAGGTCCCAGAACTCGCTGGTCACTTTCCTGCCCCACGAGTCGTGATCTTCGCTGCCGCTCAGCGTGAACCCCGCCTTGGCATAGATCGCCCGCGCCGCCGTCAGCACGCTGTGCGTCCACAGCGTCACGCGTTTGTAGCCTGCCTTGCGCGCGAAGGCGACGCTCTCCCCCACCAGCCGCGCCCCGATGCCCAGCCCACGCGCCTTCTCATCCAGCGCCAGCAGCCGTATGCGCGCCACCTTCGGCGATTTCTCGCCCGGCTTGTCCTTGACCAGCATGATGCAGCCGGCGCGCTCGCCATCCACTTCCGCGATCCACGCCCGCTCCCACTTCGGATCGAAATGCTCCTCGAACTCCGCCACGATGCGCGCGCACAGCGCCTCGAACGGCGGGCCCCAACCATACTCCTTCCAGTACAGCTCGGCATTGAGCGTTACGATCCAGCCAAGATCGCCCGGCTTGGGCTGGCGCAGCGTGTATGCCCGCTCCTTGTCCGGCGGACTCAGCAATCCCTCGATCGCCTGCATGGCGCCCACCAGCCGTTCGCGCTCCAGCGTATTCAGGCGCGTCAGCATCCCTGTCGTCTGCTGCACCTGCCGCTGGTTTGCCGCCGCAAACTGCCTGCGTCCCTTTGCCGACAGGCCGAGATAACTCACCCGGGCATCCGCCGCCGAGCGTGTCCGCGTCAGCAGCCCGTCCTTCTCGAATTTCTGCAGCATGCGGCTCAGGTAAGCCGCATCAAGGTCCAGCACCTTGCCGATGTCGCTTGCCGTCACATCGCGCCCGTTCGCGATCTCGAACAGCACCCGCATCTCCGCCAGCGACCACGGCGTCTCCAGGAAGTTCTTCCGCAGAACCCCCACCTCCCGCGTATAGAACCGGTTGAACCGGCGAACAGATGCGATCTGGGATTGCGACGGAGCAGGCATGCGCCGACGTTTGCGCAGATAGTTGACTTAGTCAAGTATATATCGCCGACCGATCAAAGATCAGGACACCGTGATCTTTTACCGCAGGGGCGACCACCGTGGTCGAGATGCTCTCATTAGCGATCTGAAGATCGATCGTGATCGGAATCATCTCCGCCAACTCTCGGTTCCAATCGTCGCGGTTGAAGAACCAGCACGTATAGTCATCTTCGTTAGGATTGCTCGACGCGACTATGATTCCAATATCGAGATCGCTATCGGGACGCGCAATTCCTTTCGCGCGGCTGCCGAAGACAAATGCCTTCGCTATGTCCGGCTTTGATGCAGCCCAAGACCGAATGACGGCAAACCAGGAGTCTTCGATCGAGAGCACAGATCACCCCCGCTTCCCCAACGCCTGTTTCATCGCTTCCACCGCCGCCTCGAAGGCCAGCATGGTGGACGCATGCCTCGGCGGATAGTCCTTCACCGGCTGCAGGTGACGCAGTTCCCAGAACTCGCCCTCCGGCGGCTCGGCCCCATCCTTCAGCATCGCGCGCAGCGCATCGCGCGCCGCCTCGATCTCCGCGAGCGTTCGCCCAACTGCATGCGCCGCCAGGATAGACGTCGCCGCCTGCCCCAGCGCACACGCCTTGGGATCGACCGCGATCTCCGCGATCCGTCCCTGGGCATTCAGCTTCACATCGACCTCGACGGTCGACCCGCACACGCGCGACACCTTCAGCGACGAACCATCCGGATTAGCCAGCCGTCCTGCATGCGGAATATCCGCCGCCAGCTCCAGGACCCGG
This sequence comes from Hyphomonadaceae bacterium, assembly GCA_035548775.1. Taxonomy (GTDB): domain Bacteria; phylum Pseudomonadota; class Alphaproteobacteria; order Caulobacterales; family Hyphomonadaceae; genus UBA7672. The sequence continues at coordinate 4,557 of DASZSI010000265.1, read as the reverse complement.
TTGTGATAAAGCTCGCCGAACATGAGCCCTAGATCGCCCTGACCGGCGATAGGATCAAGTGGGGACCAGCCCGTCCCACGGTTCGACGGACGCGCACTAGCGTGCGTTGCTCACCATGAGGCTTCGATCCACCCGCAAGCGGCGCTTAGCCCTCATGGTGAGCAGCCGCGAAGCGGCGCCCGTCGAACCATGAGGGCGGGCTCACGACTCTACCGATTCGTTTTCACGGATCGCAACGCTCTTCCGCCACGCCTTGGGCTTGTCCCCGAACAGCCCGGCGCCGATGCCGCGCGCCTCCTCGACCAGCACCAGGCGGCGCTCCTTCAGCAGGCCGTCAAGACTATCGGGACAGCCCGCCCAGTCCTTCACGCCGTTGAGCAGCACCTCGATGTCCTGCACCTCGCCCAGCTTTTCGGCCAGTTCGCGCGTCGCGCCGACCCGCTGGGCCAGCACATCCGGAAACATCGTCCGCAGCAACCGCACCTGCAGGGAATGATACTTGGTCTGCTTGCGCCATTCGTGCAGCAGCTCGGGATCGTTGTGCTTCAGCGCATCCTTCATCGCGCGCCGCGCACACCGGTAGGTCTCGCCCAGCGCCTCGATCATGTCGTCAGCGTCGCCCGCCGGCAGGTCGGGAACCAGGCCGCTGCGCCTTTCGGCCACTGTCCCGCGAAACTGCGCCACCGCCGCCGCGGCTGCATCCGCCGTCAGCACATTCTGGAACCGTTCCTTCAGCCGCCACACCATCGCCGTGCCGATCTTGGGCGTCAGCAGCGGCGTCAGCGTCTCCACCGCCTCGATCCCCGCCCCCATGTCGCGCAGGCCGGAGAGCGTGCGCGCCGCATCGCGCCACCACCGGTTCTCGCGCCGGAACGCCTTGCCCCCGATCAGCGGTTCAGCCAGCCGCAGCCCGGCCCGGATCTTCTTGCAGCGCACCCTCGCCTTGTGCGCGAAGGCTGCCGCGTCCTCCGGCGCGTTCTCGCATTCCGAGGCAAGCTTCTCGGCCTGCTCGCGCATGGCCCGCTCCAACCCATGGCCGGGCGTCTCGTAAGAGGAAATGACAAAGCTCACGCCGCAATCGGGCCTGCCGGGCGGCCCGACGTCAAGCCTGTTCTACCAACAGGCTTAGCCCTTGGCTTTCTTGTCGTTGTAGTTCTGCAGCGGATCGCGCCGGTGGATGCGGTAGTAGTGCGCGCGGGGTTCCTTGTCGCCGTCCCAGAATTCCACCGTCCAGGAATGGATGTCGTCGTCCAGCTGATAGAGCCGGTCGCACTTCAGCCTCGCCACCGGCTTGCCGTCGGCGCCCGGCTTGCCCGTCTCGCAGCTGAAGCCGTCTGTCTCCAGCGCCGTCTTGGCCCTGGCCTCGTCGCCGACGTCATAGGTCGCAACGATGTAGGACCGGAAGGTCACGTCAACCGCGCCTTCCGCGTCGCGATCCCAGAAGCCGAACTGCGTTCCGGCGGGGCCCGCGCCCTGCGGCGGACGCGGCGCGGAAACAACGGACGTGCTTGCGCACGCCGACGCCAGCAGCATTGCAGCCAGAACGGACACAGCCCGCGTCATGCGACACCCTTCGGATAATCCGGCCCCAACAACGGGGAGAACATAAACCCCGGCTGGGCGGCGTCAAACAGCGGAGGCGCCGCCCGTGCAATCTCCTGTGTTTGTGGGCACGCCCGCATGGTTCGACGGGCGCCGCCTGCCGGCGGCTGCTCACCATGAGGGCTAAGCAACGCCCTCAAATGCCTCGTAGCCCTCATGGTGAGCAGGCCCGAAGGGCCGTCCAGTTTATCCTGAGCCTGTCGAAGGATCGAACCACGAGGGCGTGCTTACACCTTCCGCCATGTCGATCCGTCCGGCCCGTCCATGATCTCGACGCCCTCGGCCGCCAGCTCTTTCCGGATGCGGTCGGCCTCAGCGAAGTCCTTGGCCTTGCGCGCCGCAACCCGGGCGGCCACGAGCCCGTCGATTCGCTGCGCCTCGCCCGCATCTCCCCGCGCCCAGTCGTCCGGATCGCGCTGCAGGATGCCGAGCAGGCGCCCGGCGGCCAGCAATTCCCCCTTCATTCGCGGCCAGTCGCGTTCGCTCGACTTGTTGGCCTCGGTCGCCAGCTCTGAAACATGGCTCAACGCCAGCGGCGTGTTGAGATCATCGCACAGCGCCGCCAGCACGGCCTCCGGCGGCTCGACCTCGTCGGCCTCCGCGTCCTTCATCCGGCGCAGCGCATTGTAGAGCCGGTCCAGCCGCGCCTTCGATTCCGTCAGCAGCGCCTCGGTCCAGTCCAGCGGCCCGCGATAATGCGCCGACATCAGCGCCAGCCGCATCGTCTCGCCGTCATAGACCTTCAAGAGATCGTGGATCAGTTTCACATTGCCGATCGACTTCGACATCTTCTCCGAGTCGATGTCGAGGAAACCGTTGTGCAGCCAGTAGCGCGCCATCGGCTTGCCATGGGCGCATTCGCTCTGCGCGATCTCGTTCTCGTGGTGCGGGAAGATCAGGTCCAGCCCGCCGGCGTGGATGTCGATCGTCTCGCCCAGCACGGCCTTCGCCATGGCCGAGCATTCGATGTGCCAGCCCGGCCGGCCCTCGCCATAGGGGCTGGCCCAGCGCGCCTCCTTCGGTTCGCCCGGCTTGGCCGCCTTCCACAGCGCGAAGTCCGCCGGATCGCGCTTGCCGCCATCCACCTCGACGCGCGCGCCCGCCACCATGTCATCGCGGTTGCGGCCCGACAGCTTTCCGTAGTCGCTCATCGAGGGAACGTGGAACAGGACGCCGTTCTGCCCCTGATAGGCGTGGCCCTTCTCGATCAGCGCGCCGATGATCTCCAGCATGCCGCCGACATGCTCCGTCGCGTGCGGCCGGAAGGTCGGCTCCAGCACGCCGAGTGCGCCAATGTCTTCGCGATATACCCGCTCATAGAGCGCGGTTATCTCGCCGATCGGCCGACCGGTTTCCGCTGCGGCGGCGATAATCTTGTCATCAACATCCGTGATGTTGGCCGCGTAGACGACGTGCTCTGCCCCATAGGCATGCCTCAGCAGGCGAAACAGCACATCGAATGCGACCGGAGGCCGCGCATTGCCGATATGGGCGTAGGAATAGACGGTCGGTCCGCAGACATACATCGTCACGCGCTGCGGGTTTTCCGGCGAAAAATACTGTTTTTCGCGCGCCAGCGTGTTGTAGAGGCGGATGTCCATGGGCATTCCGGAGACCGGTCTTTTCGTTCCGTTAGGAATATTCAATAAGGGTTTGCGGCTCGGCACGGTTGGCGCCCCCGCAAGAGGCGCCTATGTGTCACCAATGCCATGCCCGATCAATGTCGGGGCACGAGACTTGGCATCTGGGCTTTGGACTTCAGGACTTCGACTTCGTGATTTTGACTAGGGTGTCGTGATGCCCGGGCGCTGGAACCTTAACCGTTCCCCGCCCCAGTAACGGAAGGACCGGCCATGGATGCCGTGATCAAAGGCAAGGCCAAGGCCGAGGCCGAGCAAATCAAGCGCCCCTCTCGCGACGAAGCGGAAGACGCCGTCCGCACGCTGATTGCCTGGGCGGGCGATGACCCGCGCCGCGAAGGCCTGCTCGATACGCCCGGCCGCGTGGTCGAGGCCTACGAGGAATGGTTCCGCGGCTATCGCGAGGACCCGGCCGACTATCTCTCCAAGACCTTCGAGGACGTGAAGGGCTATGACGACATCGTCATGCTCCGCGACATCGACGTGGAATCGCACTGCGAACACCACATGGCGCCGTTCCTCGGCAAGGCTTGCGTCGCCTACATGCCGCTCGACAATGTGGTCGGCATCTCGAAGCTCGCCCGCGTGGTCGAGATCTACGCCAAGCGCCTGCAGACGCAGGAGACGATGACCTCGCAGATCCTGCACGCGATCCAGGACACGCTGAAGCCGATGGGCTCGGCCGTCCTCATCGACGCCAAGCACGAGTGCATGACGACCCGCGGCGTCCACCACCCGAACGTCTCCACCATCACCACCCAGTTCACCGGCGTCTTCCGCACCGACAAGGAACTGCGCGAACGCTTCCTCCGCCTCGCCGGCCGGTAAGCCAACGCTCCTTCATCCTGAATAACGAGAACCGATTTGCGCAGGCAGATCGGGGTTCGATCCCTTCGCTCCGCCCGCCTCTCGACCCCCACAGCCTGTCATCCCGGAAGCGCGAAGCGCTATCCGGGACCCGCTCATCGCTCCTGGCTCTCTCGTCGCCCTCATGGTGAGCAGGCCCGAAGGGCCGTCCGTCGAACCACGAGGGCGGGCTCGCTGATCTCACAATCGGCAGGCCAGCGCCGTCTCACCCGCCGGGGTCGGAAAAATCTTTCACCCTCATCCGCAACCCAGCCGTTTGAGCCGCCCTCTTTCCCCCACCCATCTCCAGCAGACTCAACAGCTTGAGCTTCTCAGTCCGGCCGGTTTCCGGCGATCTTCTCCTACCCCGCAAAACCCATGCGAGAGTGTCTGGTCACTCTGCGGGAGGGCGGCTGGCCAGTTCCCCGGCGCGGAGGACCGTATCGTGTGCGTGGAGCCTGAAGGTCGA
>DASZSI010000264.1:0-3566 GCA_035548775.1 Hyphomonadaceae bacterium | reverse complement strand
TGGACGGGTAGCAGACAACCACGGCCAGCGGCTTCGGCGTCGAGTGCATCACCGCCCGCTCGAGCGCGTGGAAATAATCCGCACCCGGCGTCGCCGGCAGTGAGCGGATGACACCGCCAGCCATCAGGAAGCCGAAGGCGTGGATCGGGTAGCTGGGATTGGGGCACAGCACCACGTCGCCTGGCGCAGTGATCGCGTGCGCGATGTTGGCGAAGCCTTCCTTGGAGCCGATGGTCGCGATCACCTGCGTGTTGGGATCGACCTTCACGCCGAACCGGCGCGCGTAGTAAGCCGCCTGCGCCTTGCGCAAGCCGTTGATGCCACGCGAGGCGGAGTAGCCGTGCGTGTCCTCGCGGCGGGCAGTCTCGGCGAGCTTCTCGACGATGTGTTTCGGCGTCGGCAGGTCCGGGTTGCCCATGCCAAGGTCGATGATGTCGGCGCCGGCTGCGCGTGCGGAAGCCTTCAGCCGGTTGACCTGCTCGAATACGTAAGGCGGCAGGCGCCGCACGCTGTAGAATTCGCTCATGACTCTGATCCTGACCACGCACCCGCGAGCGGGCGTCGTTTTCTAGCACAATCGGGGAAGTTTGGTGACCGGAGCGCTGCCTTAGCAGGCGCCCTGGAGCATCTTCTTGCGCAATTCTTCGGCGCTGAGGTTGTCACATTGAGCCGCCGCAGCGGCTCGCTCCTTGGTCAAGGCCACGGCCTGGGACTTGGCCAGACCTTCCAGCTCGGCAATCACCTTCGCCTTCTCTTCAGGCGTCAGCAGCTTGCCCTTGGGCTGATTCGGCAGGACGTTGAAATTCGGATAGCCGGTCGGGGGAATGACCGTCTCGGCCGCCATCGCCGCAGGGCTCTTTTCGGCCGCGGGCACCGTCTCTTCCTCGACCAAGGCCGCCGGCTTCACGGCCAAGCTGTCGTCCTGAAGTACGGCTTCCTTCATCAAGGGCTTGGCGTCCGACTTCTGGGCGAACTCGCTCATCCCGAGGGCACACCCCGAAAGCACCAGCGCCGCCGCGATCACGATCGCGCCGCTAAGCCCCTGCCGTACAACTGATTCTGACACCTGCATCAGGAGTGACTGTGGCCGGTTGTGGTGACGAAAGGGTTAAGCAAGGCGTTGGGATTCCGTGAGGCAGACCTTAACTACCTGCGTATTATGTCGAAATCTCGCCTCCAGGCACGCAAGAATTTCCTCGGCACATGCAAGCGAACGGCACCCAACCGGCACTGACCTACGCCATCCGCGACCCGGAGGCCTTCGCGCGCAACCTTGCGCTGACGCTCCAGGAAGCCGGCAAAGCTGCCACCGAGTACCTGAAGCCGCGCGAGTCGGGCAAGCCGGCCCTCGATTTCGGTGATCAACTCGTCGACATCGTCCGCACCCTGACCAGGGTCGGCGAATACTGGCTGGCCGAGCCGCAACGCACGCTGGAGGCTCAGAACCGGCTCTACGCCCAGTATACGGGCCTTTGGACCAATGCACTCCAGCGCATGATGGGCCTGACGGTAGCGCCAATCGTCGTACCCGATGCCAGCGACAAGCGCTTCACAGACCCCGAGTGGTCGTCGAACCTGTTTTTCGACTTCCTCAAGCAGTTCTACCTGATCACCGCCCGCTGGGCCGCGAGCTTGGTTGACGACGCCCATGGCCTTGATGACCACACCCGCCAGAAGGCTTCGTTCTACGTCCGGCAGATCGCCAACGCGGTGGCGCCCTCGAACTTCGCCTTTACGAACCCGGAAGTCGTGCGCGAAACGCTGGCCGAGAACGGCGACAATCTCGTGCGCGGCATGAAGATGCTCGCCGAGGACATCAAAGCGGGCCACGGCGAGCTAAAGATCCGCCAGACCGACGACTCCAAGTTCAAGCTTGGCGTAAACATCGCGACTACGCCGGGGAAGGTCATCCACGAGAACGGTCTCTGCCAGCTCATCCAGTACGCGCCAGCGACCAAGACAGTGCTGAAGCGGCCGCTGCTGATCATCCCGCCGTGGATCAACAAGTTCTACATTCTCGACCTCAACCCGGAAAAATCGTTCGTGCGGTGGTGTGTCGAACAGGGCCACACCGTGTTCGTCGTCTCGTGGGTAAACCCCGACGCGCAGCAGGCGAAGAAGACCTTCGCCGACTACATGCGCGAAGGCATCTTCGAAAGCCTCGACGTCATCGCCAAGCGAACGGGCGTGAAGGAGGTCAACGCTGCCGGCTATTGCGTCGGCGGCACGCTGCTGTCGGCAGCCCTCGCGACGATGGCCGCCAAGCGCGATACGCGCATCAAGACCGCGACTCTGTTCGCCACCCAGGTCGATTTCACTTACGCCGGCGATCTCAAGGTCTTCGTCGACGAGGAGCAGCTCGCCTCGCTGGAGAAGGAAATGAGCGTCCGCGGCTATCTCGAGGCCGGCGAAATGACCGCCTCGTTCAACATGCTGCGTTCGAACGACCTGATCTGGCCCTACGTCATCTCCAACTACTTCAAGGGCAAGGAGCCGCCGCCCTTCGATCTGCTCCATTGGAACGCCGACGCGACCCGGCTGCCGGCTGCGAACCACGCCTTCTACCTGCGCTCCTGCTATCTGGATAATTTGCTGGCGAAGGGTCAGATGGAGCTCGCCGGCACGAAGCTCGATCTGAAGAAGGTGAAGATTCCGATCTTCAATCTCGCCACCCGCGACGACCACATCGCACCCGCCCGTTCCGTCTTCTATGGCTCGCAATTCTTCGGCGGCAAGGTGACGTTCGTCCTCACCGGTTCGGGCCATATCGCCGGCGTCATCAACCCGCCGTCGCGCAAGAAATACGGCTATTGGACCGGCCCCGCGCCAAAGGGCGATGGCTTCGCCAGCTGGCAGAAGAAGGCCAAAGAGCACGAAGGCTCCTGGTGGCCGCATTGGCAGGCGTGGATCGAGGCTCAGGACAAGCGCCGCGTGAAGGCGCGTCCGCTCGGCCGCGGCATCGAGCCGGCGCCTGGCCGCTACGTGCGGGTCAAGTCCTAGCCGCGCTTCGCCGGCTTGCGGGGCTTTGCCCGCGCCGCCGCCAGGCTCGCGTTATGGCCGACGGCCGCACGGATGAGCGCCTTGAACGCGCGCTCGTTGATCTTCTCGCCCTCGCGGAAATCGATCGCGCGCCGGACATTGCCCTCAAGGCTGGAGTTGAACAGGCCGGACGGATCGGCCAGCGACGCGCCCTTTGAAAAGGTCAGCTTTACGACCTGCTTGTAAGTCTCGCCGGTGCAGATGATCCCGTCATGCTCCCACACAGGTACGTCACCCCACTTCCAGGTTTCTACGACCGCAGGATCGGCCTGCTTGATAAGGCCGCGGAGCCGCGACAGCATGGCGCCACGCCAATCGTCGAGCTGCTTGATCTTCGCGTCGATCAGCCGCGACGGTGACTCGGTCGGCGTTTCCTTAGCCGGCTTCATAACTACCCGCCTGCCCTCAGCCGATCTAGCAGTTCGGGCGACGGATACGAGTCCGCCGGGAGCCCAAACTTGATCTGCATCGCCTTCACCGCAGCTCGTGTCTGAGCACCGATGATGCCGTCTGCCTTGCCGATATCG
>DASZSI010000263.1:0-2900 GCA_035548775.1 Hyphomonadaceae bacterium | reverse complement strand
GGGGGAGCTGTCGACCGGAGGGAGACTGAGGGGGACGAAAAGAAAACGGCGCTGCTTTCGCGGCGCCGCTTCTGATTTTCATTCGGGAGATTTTACGTCCCCCTCACCCTTCGGGAGCTGCCCCGCGAGCGGGGGAGCGAGCGCGTCAGGCAGACTTCAGGTCGCTTCCGTATACGCGCCATCGGCGGCGCGCGGGCCGCTGTTCAGGCCCTTCACGTCCTCGTCGCGATCGACGAATTCGATCACGGCGCGGGCGGCGTTGTCGCCATAGCGGAAGCCGGCTTTCAGCACACGCGTATAGCCGCCCTTGCGCTCCTTGTAGCGCGGGGCGAGCGTATCGAAGAGCTTCTTGGTCTGCGTCTCGTCGCGCAGGCGCGCGAGAACGAGGCGGCGCGCGGAAAGGTCGCCGCGCTTGGCCAGCGTCACCAGCCGCTCGACCACGGGCCGGAGCGCCTTGGCCTTCGGCAGAGTCGTGACGATCTGCTCGTGCTTGATGAGCGAGGCCGCCATGTTCGCGAACATCGCCTCGCGATGGGCCGATGTGCGGCCAAGTTTCTTGAGTCCTGAACCGTGGCGCATATGCTTCGTTCCTCAGATTGCGTCTTCGTACTTCTTGGCGAGGTCTTCGATATTTTCCGGCGGCCAGTTCTCGACCGTCATGCCCAGATGCAGGCCCATGCCGGAGAGCACTTCCTTGATCTCATTGAGGCTCTTGCGGCCGAAGTTCGGCGTACGGAGCATTTCCGCTTCCGACTTCTGAATGAGATCGCCGATATAGACGATATTGTCGTTCTTCAGGCAGTTGGCGGAGCGGACGGAAAGCTCCAGTTCGTCCACCTTCTTCAGCAGCACCGGATTGAAGGCGAGGTCGGGCTTGGCCTCCTCGGTGGTGCGCAGCTGCGGCTCTTCGAAATTGATGAAGACCTGGAGCTGGTCCTGCAGGATGCGGGCGGCATAGGCCACGGCATTGTCGGCGGTGACGGCGCCGTTGGTCTCCACGCTCAGGGTCAGCTTGTCATAGTCGAGGATCTGGCCCTCGCGGGTGTTCTCGACCTTGTAGGAGACGCGCTTGACCGGGCTGAAGAGGCTGTCCACCGGGATCAGGCCGATGGGGGCGTCCTCGGGACGGTTGCGGTCGGCGGGGACATAGCCCTTGCCGGTGGCGATGGTCAGTTCCATGCGGAAATCGACCTTCTCGTCCAGGGTGCAGAGCACCAGTTCCGGATTGAGGACCTCGATGTCGCCCGAGACCTGGATGTCGCCGGCCTTGACCTCGCCCGGACCCTGCTTGCGCAGCGTGACGCGCTTGGGGCCCTCGGCATGCATGCGCAGCGCGATCTGCTTGACGTTGAGGACGATGTCGGTGACGTCCTCGCGCACGCCCTGGATCGAGGAGAATTCGTGCAGCACGCCCTCGATCGAGATGGCGGTGACGGCGGCGCCCTGCAGCGAGGACAGCAGCACGCGGCGCAGCGCATTGCCCAGGGTCAGGCCGAAGCCGCGCTCCAGCGGCTCGGCGGTGATGGTCGCGGCGCGGCCGCCCTCATGACCGATATCGGTCTTGAGCTTCTGCGGCTTGATCAGTTCCTGCCAGTTCTTCTGAAACATGTTTTCCTCATCGTGTCCCGGCCATGTCGGACCATGGCCATACATTCGACGGGTTAGCGGTACGTCCGAAGTAACTCGTATGCCTTAGACGCGGCGGCGCTTGGGCGGCCGGCAGCCATTGTGCGGGATGGGGGTGACGTCGCGGATCGAGGTGACGGTCAGGCCCACCGCCTGCAGCGCACGCAGCGCCGACTCGCGGCCGGAGCCGGGACCGGAAACCTCGACCTCAAGCGTGCGCATGCCGTGCTCGACCGCCTTGCGGCCGGCATCCTCGGCGGCCATCTGCGCCGCATAGGGCGTGGATTTGCGCGAACCCTTGAAACCCATCATGCCGGCGCTGGACCAGGAAATCGCGTTGCCCGATGCGTCGGTGATGGTGACGATGGTGTTGTTGAAGGTGGCGGCGACATGGGCGACGCCCACCGCCACGTTCTTCTTTTCCTTCTTGCGGGCGCGGCCGGCCTGCTTCTTCTCTGCGACTGCCATGTTACTTGGTCACTTTCTTCTTGCCGGCGATCGCCTTGGCGGGCCCCTTGCGGGTGCGGGCATTGGTGTGGGTGCGCTGGCCGCGGACCGGCAGGCCCTTGCGGTGGCGCAGGCCCCGATAGCAGCCCAGGTCCATCAGCCGCTTGATGTTCATCGCGACGTCGCGGCGCAGATCGCCTTCGACCAGATAGTCGCGGTCGATCAGTTCGCGGATCTGGATGATCTCGGACTCGGTCAGGTCGCTGACCCGGCGGCTGGAATCGATCCCCAGCTGGGTGACGATCTGGTGGGCGACATGGGGGCCGATTCCATGAATGTAGCGCAGGCCGATTTCGACGCGCTTCTGGGTCGGGATATTGACGCCGGCGATACGTGCCAAGATGCTTCTCCGCTGGCCGATAGGCCGTTGAATCCGTTACAAAATTACTGCGCGCCGGTGGTCCGGCCAAACCGAGGGCCCGGGCGGCCTGCAAAACGCCCCGAAAACCCTTGAAATGACAGGAAAACTGTCGCGAGGGCGCGGATTATATGAATGCGCCCCTCCCCGTCAATGGCTGGCAGGGATTTATTGACGCAGCCCTAGGCCGGAGCCGGCTGGCCCAGGGCGGCCGCGATCTGGGCCGTGACCGCCTCCACGGGGGCCATGCCGTCCAGGCTCTTGAGCTTGCCCTGGGCGCGGTAGAAATCGATCAGGGGGGCGGTATTGCTGTAATAGACCCCCAGGCGGTGCTTCAGCGTCTCGGGCGTGTCATCCGAGCGCAGCACCCCCCCCGCCCTGATGCGGGCCTCGACGCGGGAGAGCAGCA
>DASZSI010000262.1:0-4163 GCA_035548775.1 Hyphomonadaceae bacterium | reverse complement strand
AGCGACAGAAGTATCGCTGTCAGTGCGGGCAATGTATCGAGACGGCGCCCGGACCGATGAAGCTTTTCGACGGAGCTCGGTACGCGGCGAACTTCGCGATCGCGGTGGCGGTCGCCGGCATCGGCGAGAGCCCGCGCATCTTCGAGCCGTTCTTTCGGAGCCGAAGTGCGGAACGCCGAGAAGGCGCCGGGCTAGGACTCAGCATCGCCCGTGAAATCGCGCGAGCTCACGGCGGTGACATCATCCTTGATGGCGAGGGCAGCGACCACGGCGGGGCGTGCTTCGTCATCTCGATGCGCTCGGCCTGAAGCGGCGTGGGTGCTTCAAGCAACCGCACGCCGGGCCCTTGCAATGGATGTTTGCCGCCTAGAGCGCTCGGCTTTGCGCGTAAGCGTCCTTGCAGCCCGAACGCGTGAGCAACGACAATGGGCATCACGTGGGAAGCGCTCGCCGGCACGGAGCCGTTGCACATCATGCAGCGCGCCAGCCACAAGGACTTCAAGACGACGCAGGGCTACATCCGCGAAGCGGAAGCAGTGGGGCTCGGCGTTGGTGTGCCGTTCCCGCCTCTCCACGGTTCGGTGATAGTGGCCGCACATAGTGGCCGCGTGGCGGGTGTCGATCGCGAATCGAGCAGCAAGAAAGCTAGAAAGCCAGCGTCCCCAACGGGACGCCCGCAGTAGTGAACACGGCGGAAGTCGCGGAAATCCTTTGCATACGGCTGTCCTTGGTCGGCTGAACGCCACTCGCTCGCGCTGCGGCCGTCGCTCCGCAGAGTCACCGCCTCTCTGGCCGTCTCGGACTAGCCGCTGTCCGTCGTGGGGACGAACGGCGGGCGAAGCGCTTCTAGCTGGCGCGCACCGAAGTCGCTGGGTCCGTTCGTCACGCCCAAGCCGATGCCGCGACTACTTCTTCGAAACAGCGCGATACGGAAACGACGGATCACTCGTAACTGAGTTCACTGCGTACCAGTACTCTTCCCATTGTGGCTCGGCTGTGATGGCCGAATCAATCTGAACTTCTTCGAGGCCCACTGCTCGGTCTTCGCTGCAACATGGTAGAGGCCCAAAGGCGAGCCGAGCACCGTCTGCCCGTTCCAAAGCCACCGATATGCGCACCTTCTTCGATCGCAACGCGGAGTAGCTCGGCTTGTCACGAAGCAGGTCCTCTGGGGTGATGTCCGGAAACATCTCGATCTCCACACTGACAATGGCACCCCTCTTGCCTCTATCGACGACCTTCAGGAGGCGAACGCTTCTTACGTCCGCGAGCGCAACGGTCACGGGGCTGTCTTGCGCATCCTTTCCGGAAAACGCTCGTACAATTGGCCCACTGCATTTCCCTGCTTTCGCGAAACACAAATCCGCCTTGGAGAACGACTCCCGTGGCTTAACACTCAGCGCGACATCGCCGAAGAAGATGGGTTTGGCGCGCTGCGTGTTGATAGCCTCCAACGTCGGTTTTCCATCGGGATACGGCGTTATTGGATGCCCGCTTCCACCTCCACTGCCCCCGAAGGCGGCTGCCGCCACGAAACCGAACGCCAACAACACGCTAAAACCAAAAATGCGCACGTTCATCTTCCATCCTCCTCGTCGCGTTAGCCATAAGAGTTTCGATCTCAGTGTACCGGTCGTTCATCGCGCCTATGCTCTTGTCGAGAAGAGCGTCGCTGTCCACATCTTGCGCGGGCCCGTTGCCGACCGACCCACACTTCTGAGGAACGTCTCGACAATACCGGGACACAACGATGCGATCGACTGCCGTGAAAAACGCCGCTTGAAGACCCAAATAGCGATCAAGGCTCCGCTCTGCGCGCGCCCGTATCTCGACACCGAAATACGCCAGGGACGCTGACACGCGCGCATTTTCCTCAAATCTCCGTGCGTCAATCTCAAACATTCCTCTGCGAAACTGAACGAAATCAGACTCGCTAACCGTCAATGGAGACAGGAAGGGCCTTGCGAGTTCGTAAGCTTCGGTGCAATCGAGGTACCAACCAAATCGCGATGGCTGTCGCGCATGGCCTGAATACGCGCGGTAAGTGTCTCGAATCTATCTTGCCGACGGGCATCAAATAGCTTCCCTGTGTATTGAAATCCTGGAACAAATAGACCCGTCACTACAGCGCCGAACACCAGAAGCCCTATTTTCGAATTTATCCATTTCCACGTTACGCCTGAGGGTTCCTCCCTTTGTGCAAGCGCCGCTCGAATCGCGTGCTCGAATTCTAGCCTAGCGATGATCGAAGCCTTCTCCGCCGCGGTGATCATGGCGGATGCCGTTGTTGGTGCGGAATCGACGTTCTCGATACCAGCCTCAGCCGGTGCTTCTGCCACTTCGTTCACTGTGTCTGCCGAGTCATTCATGCTTAACATTGCTCACGTTGTCGCAAAGCACCAAGCAACGCAGCCCCAGCGAAGCCCCGGTTTCGTCATCGCCGCGACGGACTCGAATCAGGCACGTCATCACCGATGCTCACTTGCTCGCCATCGACTCCCGAGCATGGCCAGCAGCATGGCTTGGCTGGGCAGGGAACGTCAATCCGAGGGGCTTCGATGCATTCTGCGGCCACCCGAAGCCCGCGGGACTGGAGCAGACGCGGCTGGTTCTCGTCACGTGTGACTTTCTACGACCTGCCTGCGATGGGCATCACGTGGGACACGCTCGCGGGCAAGGAGTTACTAGCGACTTGCAGCGCGCGAGTCACAAGACTTTCAAGGTGACGCAGGGCCACATTCCGGTGGCGGAAGCAGCCGCGTCGGCATCGGCACTCCGTCGCCGAGGATTCGTCTGTCGTCGGGCTCTTGTTGCGGAGATGCGGCGAGGAATGCCGTCACCGCGCTCTGCTCGATGACGGACTTTCGCGGTCTTCTCTCGGCCCTCGGCGCCGCCGGAGTCGAATTCATCCTCGTCGGCGGGGTTGCAGCGGCGGCCCACGGTGCTGTCCGGACGACGCTCGATCTGGACATCGTCTGCGGGCGATCAGCTGAGGCGGACCTCTGTCGGGCTTGCGCCCGCCGTGTGTTGCGCGCGGGCGACGGACGCACCAGGTGACCTGCGCGTTTTCTCGGCACGTTCGGCGAGCGATTTTGTAGCTTTGGAACCGCCGCCGAGACAGGCACTATGTCGGACCCTGGTGCCGACATGGAGATGGCGTATCGAGAGCAATGGGAAGCGGAGATCGCGGCGATGCGGCAGGTGCTCGCCGGCTTCGCGATGAAGGAAGAGCGTAAGTGGGGTAAGCCCACGTACACGCTGGATGGGAAGAACATCGTCATCTTGCAGGGCTTCAAAGAGTACTTCGGGCTGGGCTTCTTTCAGGGCGCGCTGCTGAAGGACCCCAAGAAGGTGCTGGTGCAGCTCGGTCAGGTGCAAGCCGGGCGAGTGATGAAGTTCACCAGTGTGAAAGACATCGCGGCGAAGGCGGCGACCATCAAGGCATACGTGCGCGAAGCCATCGCCGTCGAGAAGGCTGGACTGCGGACGGAGCGAAAGAAGACCGCGGATTTTCCGGTTCCAGACGAGCTGACGGATCAGTTCCGAAAAGATCCCCGGTTCAAGCGCGCGTTCCAGGCGCTGACGCCGGGGCGGCAGCGGAGTTACCTTCACCACTTTGCCGCCGCCAAGCAGTCGGCGACGCGGGTGACGCGAATCGAAAAGGCGATGCCGGCGATATTCGAGGGCAGGGGGTTTCTGGAGAGGCGCATCAAACGGTCAGCTCGATGAGCGCGGCGGCGCCGATGCCCGGCTTTCTCCGCTTTCGACCCGACTGGCTCGACGATGATGCGCTCGCCGTCGGTTACGGATTCGAACGGTTTCGGCCGCGCGGCGGCATGTAATTCCACAAGCGCTTCAGGGCGACGAGCACGTCGACGTTTTGGTTGAGGTGGATGACTTGTTTCGCGTCTCGGCACCCCTTCGCGGATGCGATGAGCTCGTGCACGGCGTTGTCCTTGGGGAGGCTCGCAGTGAAGGGGTTGCCATCGAGCACGCGCCCATCGAGCCGGACGACTGCTTCGGGCGGATCGACCGAAATGCGGACGCGCACGGTTTCTACTTGCGGCGCCCTCGGCTTTTGCGCCGCCGGCTGCGATGTTTCAGCGGTGGGCAGCGGAGCAACCGCTTGCTGACCGCTCTTGTGCAGCGTCGACGCGATGAAC
>DASZSI010000261.1:0-19067 GCA_035548775.1 Hyphomonadaceae bacterium | reverse complement strand
GCGAACGCGACCGGGCTGAGCCCCGCCGCCAGCGCCATCAAACCAGCTGCCCGCCTCAAAGGCAGGTTGACGCTGTCCATTGCCGTCCTCCCCGATGTCAAGTAAGTTCAGTTTCTGAACTGACCACGATCCGGCCAACATGACAATGGCGACAAGGTCACACCTGGCTTCGCATTTCGGTGAGCGCGGTTTCGAGGTAAGGGCTCAAGCGGGGACGTTTCTACGCGGAACGAGGGACCGGCATGCGGTGGAATGAGATCGAGGCGATACCCTGCCCGGTGGCGCAGGCGATGTCGGTCATCGGCGATGCCTGGACCATTCTTATCGTGCGCGACGCCATTCGCGGCGCGACCAGGTTCGAGGAATTCCAGCGCAACACCCGCGCCTCGCGCGCCATGCTGTCGGACCGGCTCTCGCATCTCGTGGAACATGGTGTCATGGAGCGCGTGCAGTACGAGGCGCATCCGCCCCGCTACGAATACCGGCTGACGGATCGCGGCAATGCGCTGCGGCCGGTGATGATGGTGCTGGCGGACTGGGGCGAGACCTGGCTGCCGAAGAAGGTCCGTTCGTGGAAGCGGCGCCACAAGGACTGCGGCCACAATTTCCGGCCCGTCGTCTCCTGCTCCGAATGCGGCGAGCCGATCGAGCCTGGCTCGGTCACCTACGACGCGCAGCCTGCGCTGGCGAAGGCGTAGCCTCCTCAAGAGACAATTGGTCGAGGGGCGGGCCGCGGGAGGACGGAGCTCCAGCTGGCCCGAGCGTTTTCAGAGAAAACGCGTCTTGAACTAACAAGACAGTCCCTTTCCGGACGGGGGCCGGGACCGGGGAGCTGCAGCGATGCAGCCCGCCCCTCTATCGACGCACCGGGGAGCGGCGGTCGAATTCTAGAATTTTCCTCTCAGCGTGACTCCATAAGTGCGCGGATCGCCCGGCAGGCCGGCATAGTAGCCGGACGACGAGCCGCCCGCGGACAAGACTTCAAAGTAGTCCTTGTCGAACAGGTTCTTGCCCCACAGGAACACGTCCCAGCCATTGTCGCCCCGGAAGCCGACACGCGCGTTCACAAGCGTGTAGCCCTTGATGTCGAGGTAGGGAGACTCGATGGCGCTGGAGGAGAAGTTGGAGCGGTAGTTGGCGTCCGCGCCCACGAAGAACTCGCCATCACGGCCGAGCAGGCGTTGGCCCGGGAAGACATATTCGCCGCCCAGCGAGGTTGCGTATTTCGACAGGCCCGGCAGGCGCGTGTGCGAGGCGTCGTAGACCTGGATCGACCCGCCCGACAGCTCCAGCGGCGGCGGCGCATCGGGGAAGGAGACGTATTCGCCGTCGGTCCACGCGCCGTTGAAATAGGCGGTGAAATCGCCGATGGCCGCAGACGTGTCGAACTCGACGCCCTGCACGCGCGCCTTCTTGGCGTTGGCGAGATAGCCGCGGATGACGCCGACCTGTCCGTTCACGACGTTGGCCTGGAAGTCGTCGATGTCGGTCCGAAATGCCGCGATATTGGCGGTGACGCCCGGCAGAGGCCGCGTCTTCAGCCCGATCTCGAAGTTCTTCTCGTCTTCCGGCTTCACCGTCGCCGCCGACAGCGCCGGCTGGTTGTTCGCATCCAGCGGCAGGCCGTTATTGTTGAGGCCGAAGGTTTTGAACGCTGTGGCATAGGTCGCGTAGGCGTTGATGTTGTCGGCCAGTTCATACGAGACGGTGAGCTGACCAGAGACGTTGGTGTCGTCATCCTTCGCGGCATAGTTCTGCGGCGCCAGCACGCTCTGTTGCAGGGCGATCAGGGCCGCGTTGGTGGTCTGCAGGCCGCCATAGGTGGTCGCGATGTAGTGCCCGTCCTTCTTGTCGTAGTTGAGACGCAGGCCCGGTACGATGTGCAGCTTGTCGGTGACCTTCCAGTCGACGTTGGCGAACAGCGCCGCGCTCTTGTGCTCGATACCGATGTCGGTGCGCTGGCCATAGCCATCCAAAAGGCCCGGCGTTTGCGCCTGCGCGTTGGGGTTGAGAAGGAAGCGCCAGGCGGCAGGTCCCTGCTCCTGCCGGCCGAACGTCTTCACCACCTGGTCGAACGCATAGGCGCCGACGACATAGTTGACGTTGTCGCCCAGCTCGCCCGCGTAACGCAGCTCCTGCGACCACTGGAACTGCTTCGACGGGTTCTGCGAGACCGTGGTGATCGGCAGGCCGAGGAAGTCGCGGTCGTTGGTGGGGTCCCACAGCCAGTAGCGCCACGCCGTGATGGAGGTGAGCGTGCCATTGCCCAGCTTCCAGTCGACATTGATCGAGGCGCCGCCGAGATCCTGGTAGGAGCGGTGCGGGTCGAGATCGGTCAGGCGGTCGAACGCGTTGGTGCTCGGCGGCGTGTAGTTGAAGAAGGCCGCCTGCGCCGCGTATTGCCGGTTGAGCGGCCGCTGGGTCGGGGCGACGCCGGCGAAGATCGACTCATAGCCCTTGGGCCGCTGGCGGGTGTAGTCGCCCGAGAAAGTGACGCGGATATCGTCGGTCGGCGTCCACAACAGCTGCCCGCGCACGCCGAGATTGTTGAGGTCGTTGACGTCCTGTCCCGTATTCACGTCGTGCAGCACGCCGTCGCGCTGCGTGCCCGAGAAGGAGAGCCGTCCCGCCAGCGTCGGCGTGATCGCACCCGTGGTCGTGATCTTCGCCTGCTCGAAGCCGATATTGCCGAAGCTGAGCTCGACCTCGGTCTCGGGCGTGAAGGACGGCGCTTTGGTGGTGACGTTGATGGCGCCGGCCGTGGTGTTCTTGCCGTAGAGCGTGCCCTGCGGTCCGCGCAGCACTTCGACCTGCTCGATGTCGATGAAGTCGAGCGTCGCGGACGCGGGCCGGGCGTAATAGACGCCGTCGATATAGAGGCCGACGCCCTGCTCGATGCCGTCATTGGTCAAACCGAACGGCGCGCCGAGGCCGCGGATGTTGAGCGCCGAGTTGCGCGGGTTGGTCGAATAGAACTGCAGGCTGGGCACCAGCTTGCCGAGCTGGCCAGGGTTGAACGCGCCGGTGTTCTTGATGAAATCCTCGTCCAGCACCGACACCGCGATCGGGACGTTCTGGACGTCTTCCGCGACCCGGCGGGCGGTGACGATCACATGGTCGGTGGATTTGGCGAGGTCGGGGGCGGCCTGATCCGGCGCTGCCGCATCTGGCCCGGAGAGCTGATTGGCGGCGGTTTCAACCCCGGCAGGGGCCGTATCCGGCGTAACCTGTGCAAAAGCCGGCGCGCCCCAGGCGATCGCCAAAGCGGCAGCCGAGAGGCCTACACGGACATGGTTACTAGACTTGTAGTGTATAGTTTCACTGGTGCGCGCCATGGCCTGTCCTCACTGCAGCGCAGCATATTTGCCCGCCGTCCGAGGCGCATACGAGCTTAAACACGACTAATTAGGTAGTATTAGTTAGGTTTAGTTTTTCTGCGAGCTTTCGTGGTTGCCCAAAAGCTTGCCTCGGCTATCTCTCGCGTGCGCGCGCGAGGCGCTCTTTGTGCCACGAACGCTCCTTCCCCCTCGCGAGGGGCGGCCCCACGTGGTAGCCTCTGGCCGTCTTCAACAGCCCCCGAAGGACAAAGCCCTGCCCTCCCTGCGTACGCCCAAGCCCGCCAAGAGCCCTGCCTCCAAGCCGGCTTCCGCCCCGAACGACAGCGCCAACCTGGCCAAGCTCGTCGCCACGCAGCTCGATGAGGACAAGGCGGAAAACATCCTCGAGATCGACCTCGCCGGAAAAAGCCCGATGGCGGATGCGATGATCGTCGCCTCCGGCCGCTCGGCGCGTCATGTCGCGGCGCTGGCCGACCACGTCTCGAAGAAGCTGAAGGAAGCAGGCGCATCGAAAGTGCGCGTTGAGGGCCTGCCGAACGCCGACTGGGTGCTGATCGACGCGGGCGATGTGATCGTCCACATCTTCCGGCCGGAAGTGCGCGAGTTCTACAATCTCGAGCGTATCTGGGCCTCAGACATTCCGCCCAACGCCCGCGCCGCCAGCGCCACTTAAGGCTGCTACTTGCGCATCCGCATCCTCTGCGTCGGCCGCCTGAAGGACGGGCCGGAACGGCAGCTTGTCGACGACTATCTGGCAAGAGCGCAGAAGACCGGAAAATCCCTCGGCTATCGCGGCGTCGAAGAGATCGAGCTCAACTCATCGTCGAAGGAAGATGAGGGCGAGCGCCTGCTGGCCAAGCATGGTGCAGGCCCGCTGATCCGCTTGGACGAGACTGGCCAGCAATGGCCGTCGGCCGACTTCTCCCGACGGCTGGCGCGCTGGCGCGATGCAGGTGAGCCGGCCTGCGATTTCGTCATCGGCGGGGCCGATGGAACCTCGCCGCTCATTGCAAGCAAGGCCGTCGCCACGCTGGGTTTCGGGCCGCAAACCTGGCCCCACCGCCTCGTCCGCGTGATGCTGGCCGAGCAGATCTACCGCGCCCTTTCGATCGAAGCCGGATCACCTTACCACCGCGAGTAAGATGAAGGCTGATCAACGCCAGAACCCGTCCCCGCTCGTCCCGACGAACGTCGGGACCCGGGGATTGCGTCGAGGCTTGTTCGGGCTTGCAGCTTCAGCTCAGGACAAGATGCCCGGACAGCCCTGGATCCCGGCGTTCGCCGGGATGAGCGGGGTTGTTGCGGCGCTGATATTTGCCGCATTGGCCAACGCACAGACCAAGGCCCCCGATACATTCAGCCAGGACGACCTCAAGCGTGTCGAGGCGCAGCGGGACGCCGCCCTCGCCCGCCTCCAGACGCTGGAGAAAGCCGCCGCCAGCGCGCGGCGCGATGCCTCCGACATCGACAATGACCTGCTTGCCGCCGCCGCCGACTCCACGCGGCGCGAGGAAGCCGCCAACAATGCCGAGGAACAGCTGATGATCCTCGCCGACGACACCGAGACGGCCCGCAAGGCGCTGGGCGCCGACCAGGCGGCGCTGGAGGACCTGCTCGCGGCGTTGATGACGTTCGGCTCGCGCCGCCCGCCGGCTCTGGCGGCAAGCCCGGAGGATGCGGGGACCGCTGTCCGCGCTGCTATCCTGATGAGCGATGCCGCCCCCGCCCTGGCCGAGCGCGCCAAACAGCTCAAGATCAAGCTCGACGAACTCACCCGGCTTACCGCCGAGACCACGCGCCAACGCGACATTCTCTCGGGCGAGACAGCGGCCCTCGCCGCACGACGTGACGAGATCGCGGCCTTGGCCACCGAGAAACGTCTCAGCTACACCTCCATCGCCACCGAGACCGCCACGCTTCGCGCCGAAGCCGATCGGCTTGGCAACGAGGCCGACACGCTGCGCGACCTGCTCGATGGCCTCGCCAAGGCCGCGCCCTCCGGTCCCAGCCGCAAGCCGGAGACTGCCCCGAAAAAAACCTTGCCAGGCAAACCCGCTGCGTCGCCGAAGTCCTCGACGGCGAAGCCTGTTGCTGCTGGCGCGGCGCCCAGCCCCGGCGCCTCTGGAAAGCCCCTGCCGCCGGCCGTCGGAACCCGGACCCATCGCTTTGGTGAACTGGTCAACGGCCTGAAACAGGAAGGCCTGACCCTGGCGACTCGCCAGGCTGCGCAGGTGATCGCCCCTGTCGATGCCCGTATCCAGTTTTCCGGTCCATTTCGCACCTATGGCCGGATGCTGATCTTGGACGCCGGGGGAGACGTCCTTGTGATCGTTGCCGGCCTTGACGCCCTTTATCCTGAAGCCGGACAGTGGGTTCTGGCAGGCGAGCCCATCGGCCGCATGGCCGACCGGAAATCGCCCTCCCCTGAACTTTATCTGGAGGTAAGGCGGAGCGGACAGCCGGTGGACCCGGAGAAATGGCTCGGGCCCAAGCCTTGAATGATCGTTATGGGATCAGGTGCAACCTACTGAAATTAACCTGCAGCGCGGCGACTCGTCGTGTTGCACTTCGGTAAGGAACGGGCAAAGTCGGCACAGGCGGGACTTATGTCAGAGGAGCAGCGCAGCATGCGCAAGTGGTTGATGGGTCCGGTCGTCGTCGCCGGCCTGGTTGGGGCCTCACTGGGTGTCGGATTGTCCGCCCTGTCGGCCTTCGCCGTCACGAACAGTCAGTCCGAGCGAAACGCCGATACGTTCAAACAGCTCGACCTGTTCGCGACCGTGCTGAGCAAGGCGCAATCGGACTACGTCACCGAGGTCGACACCAACAAGGCCATCGAAGCCGCCATCGACGGCATGCTGTCGTCTCTCGACCCGCATTCGAGCTATCTCAATCCGGACGACTTCAAGGACATGCAGGCCCAGACCTCCGGCGAATACGGCGGCCTGGGTATCGAAGTCACCGCCCAGGACGGTTTCGTGAAGGTCGTCTCGCCGATGGATGGCACGCCCGCCGCCCGCGCTGGCATCAAGTCTGCCGACTTCCTCACCGCCATCGATGGCAAGTCGATCGTCGGCCTGCCGCTCAACGACGCCGTGAAGCAGATGCGCGGAGCGGTCGGCTCTCCGATCTCGGTGACCGTGGTGCGTGACGGCGTCGAGCCGTTCGACGTCTCGCTCAACCGCGAGATCATCCGTCCGGAAGTGGTGAAATCGCATAACGAAGGCGATGTCGGCTATATCCGCATCACCACATTCAACGAGCAGACTGTAAAGGCGCTGGACAAGGCGCTCGATCAGGTTCGCAAGGATTCCAAGGGACCGCTCAGAGGCCTGGTGCTCGACCTGCGAGACAACCCGGGCGGCCTGCTTGACAGCGCCATCGACGTATCCTCGCGCTTCCTCAATGGCGGCGAAGTGGTTTCCACGCGCGGCCGTCGCGAGACGGATGTCGAGCGTTACAACGCCCGCCGCGTCAACAACCGCTTCACGCTGCCGGTTGTGGTTCTGACGAATGGCGGTTCGGCCTCCGCCGCCGAGATCGTCGCCGGCGCGCTGCAGGACCGTGGCCGCGCCGTGGTTATGGGCACCATCTCGTTCGGCAAGGGCTCGGTTCAAACCGTGATCCCGCTCGGCCCCAACAAGGGCGCCATGCGCCTCACGACCTCGCGCTATTACACGCCGTCAGGCAAATCGATCCAGGGCGCGGGTATCGACCCGAACTTCGAAGTCGCGCAGGAGCGTCTTTCGGACAAGGATATCGCCGACCTCAAGTCACGCGCCGCCCGCTATACCGAAGCCTCGCTGCCCCACGCGCTCGACAATGAGCAGGGCGTGACGCGCAAGCCGCCGCACGTGCCAGCCGATATGCCGCCTGCCGACTACAAGGGCGCGGACTACCAGCTTGAGAAAGCGGTTGCCCTGATCCGCGCTGGCAAGGCTGTGCCTGCACCGGCGAAAGCTGTGGCCGCAGCTGCGACCGCACCGGCGCCGGCCCAGCCAGAGACGAAATCGCCCTGACGATTTCAAATCTAATGAAATCTGAACCAGGAAGGCCCGGCGAAAGCCGGGCCTTTTCGTTGGAGACGGCTGTGCTCGCGGCCGCAGCGCCTGCTTGCCTCGCTGGCCAAATTCCTCATGAATACAGGCCCATTCCGGGACAGACCGCCGCAGCCGCGTTACCGCCTTCTTAACATTAGCGGCCCAAAAGTGGCCCCTTACCTTTGGTGGGTTTGTGAGGACCAGAATGCCTGCGTCACGCAACGCCGAATCTTCGGCGCTCAGGACCGGCCTCAGTCAGCTTGCTCTGAGCCTTGCTGCTTTCGGAACGCTCGCCGGCGGCGCCGTTGGCGCGGCCTTCATGTTCGGCGATGCGGATGCGGGCGGACCCCGCATCGAACTCGCGCTCTATTCGAATCAGGACGGCCCGCCGCCTCTGCTCAAGACGCGCATCACCAACTCGCTTGATCCGGTCGCGAAGACCGAGCCCAGCTTGCCTGGCGTCGACTATGATCCCAATGCTCCGCTGCCTGAAGGCGCGGGCGATGGCGGAGAAGGCGGCGCCACCATCAAGGTCACCGAGATTTCCTCCAACGCCGGCGCCAGCGCCGCCGCCCTGCCCAAGGCGCCGATCAACGGCTATTTCGAGCGCACGCCGGCGGGCGACTTGCCGAAAATGTCGCCGGACGGCCACACGCCTGCCGAAGCCTATGCCCGCCCCTTCACGCCACAGCCGGGCGTGCCGAAGGTCTCGCTGATCGTCGGCGGACTTGGTCTCAACCAGAACCATACGCTCTCGGCCATCAACGAGCTGCCGCCCGAAGTCACGCTTTCCTTCGTACCCTACGCCAACGACCTGCAGACCTGGATCAACCGCGCCCGCCAGGCCGGCCACGAAGTTCTGCTCGAATTGCCGATGGAGGCCTACGACTATCCCAATGTCGACACCGGGCCACAGACGCTGCTGACCAGCGTGAAGCCGGATGAGAACGTGCGCCGCCTCACCATGCTGCTCGGCAAGGCTTCGGGTTATTACGGCGTCACCAACTACCAAGGCGCCAAGTTCGCGACCGACGCGGCCGCCGCGACGCCCGTTCTGAAGGCGTTGAAGGATCGCGGCCTCGTGTTCCTGCACGATGGCGGCGCCACCCGTTCGGTGCTGCCGCAGGCTGCGGACTCGACGGGCCTGAACTTCACGATCGCCGATCGCATTGTCGACACCGAGCCGTCGGCTGACTCGATCGACCGCGAGCTGTTGACGCTGGAAGCGCTCGCGATCCAGAACGGCAAGGCGATCGGCGTGGGCTACGCCTACCCGGTCACGATCGAACAGTTCCGGATCTGGTGCGAGGGCCTCAAGGCCAAGGGCTATCAGCTCGCGCCGGCCTCTTCCGCCTCGGGCCTTTCGGTCCGCGCACCGGGCAAGCCCACGCCATGAGTGGCGCGGCCCACCCTCTCGAGGGCGGTCGCGATCCCAAGCTCTATCGCCCGAATGTCGGCTTGGCGATCTTCTCCAAGCGCGGCCATGTCATGGTCGGCAGGCGCGCCGGCGTCCGGAAGGATGAAACACGGCATGCGTGGCAAATGCCGCAAGGCGGCATCGATCGGGGCGAGACGCCCGAGCAAGCGGCCCTTCGCGAGCTGGGCGAAGAAACCGGGCTGCAGCCCCATCATGTCGAACTGCTCGAGGAAGTCGCCGACTGGCTTTATTACGATTTTCCGCCTGCCCTGAAGGCGCGCCTGGCAGGTCCGTTCTTCGGGCAGCGCCAGAAATGGTTCGCCTTCCGCTTCGTCGGCTCGGACACGGATTTCAGGCTCGACGCACACACGCCTGAGTTCGATGCCTGGCGCTGGGCGAGGTTGGACGAAACCCCCGGCCTGGTGATCCCGTTCAAGGCCCCGGTCTATGAGGAAGTGGTCAAACGCTTCCGGCGGTGGACCGAAGCGGTTTGATCCGCTGCGCCTAGTGCGCTGCCGAGCCCGATACGGCGGTCTTCAGCGCTTCGAGATATTCTACCCGCTCAGCGGCGCGCGTGCGGCGCGCTTCATCACCCGGATCGTTTGCGTCCGAACGGGCCTTCGCGAGATCGGCGTCAAGAGTGGCGGCATCGACATCCGCGATGCGAACTGCTTCTTCCGCAAGGATGGTAAAACCGCTCGGCGTCACGTCGGCAAAGCCCCCGCGCACGAACACCGGCGTCACCTGCCCACCCTCATAGATACGGACGACGCCCGGCTTCAGCACAGTCATGAAGGGGGCATGGTGCGGCAGCACGCCGAACTCACCTTCCACGCCAGGCGCGTCGACCTGGTCGACCTGTCCGGAGAACAGCTCGCGCTCAGGCGAAACCAGCGAGAATTGAAGTGTTTCAGCCATGGGAACCCTCGTCAGCGCGCACGGTCTAGCAGGCCCAATAGCCCTGTAAAGGCGACGATTTGGCCGGTTTTCCTAGAGTTTTGAGGCGACTAAGGCGCGCGCAGCGTCACGATATTGATCTCGGGCGGCTGCAGGAAGCGCACCGGCATCACCGAGGTGCCGACCCCGCCGCTGACATATAGCTTCCGGCCATGGTCCTCATAAAGCCCGCAGGCCCATTCCTGCGACGCCTCGGAGGCCGATATGAGCCGGCCGAAGAACGGCAGATTGACCTGGCCGCAGTGGGTATGCCCTGCAATGGTTAGCGCCACGCTCGCCGGCGCTGCGGCGAACGCATCGGGCCAGTGCGTCATGACGATGATGGGCGCCCGCTCGGGCAAATCCGCCAGCGTGTCACTGTAGGAAGGCAGAGACCGCATCGACTCATAGTCCGACAGGCCGCCGATCCAGAAGTCGCCGCCCTGAGATCTTTGCACCAGCCCGCGCTGGTTCTCGAGCACGTGGACGTTGGCGGCTTCCAGCGCCTTCTTGATCGCGTCTCCGTCATACCACCAGTCGTGATTGCCCAGCACGGCCCAGACGCCCAGCGGCGCTTTCAGTTTCGACAACAGCGCGATGCCATTGGCGATTTCCGCCTTGTCGGACGCTCCGCGCATCGATGCGGGCTCCTCCCGCCCCGCGAAGTCACCCGGCAAAAGGATGATATCGGGATGTTCGGCGTTCATTTCGGAAATGATGCCGTCGAGCCGCCCTAGACTCATGTGAGGCGCCCCAAGATGGATGTCCGAGATGATGCCCACGCGCAGCGGCGCGCCCGTCCATGTCCGGCTTTCAACGTCGACATGGCGCACGACCAACGTTTCCGGCTCCCAGAGAAAGGCCCGGACGCCGAGGGCCCATATCACCGTGGTCAGCGCGATTGCGGTCCAGCCGAACAGGCGCGGCCCCCTGCCCGCCTTCAACCCCCGCCAGAGCGCGAAGCCCAGCGCTGCCGGCCAAAGGAAGGCCCCGACCCAGGCTGCGATAAGGATGGCGCCGCTCATTTTCCGCGGCCGGCTAGGAGACGAACACCGTCGCCGTGACGACACTGAACTTTGAGCGGTGTCCCGGCATGCCGGGCTCCGACCCGTTCAACACCACCATGACGCGCTTGCCGCCGGCCTGTTTCATCAGCGTCTGTTCCATGGCGCCGATTCGTCCAGGGCCGGCCAACGGTTCGAATCCGGCTGCGGAAATCATCCGCGTCAGTGTCACCATCGTCGGTCCAGCCGCCGGACCATAGACCGAGGCCACACACCTTCCTGCTTTCTCGTGAATGGTGACGACGCCCTTCGCAGCCGCGACGTCCCATACGGTTTCGTCGGCGGCGGCGCCTGCCTGCTTGCGGGTTTCAACGTCATTGGTCGGCGAGATGCGGGCTTTCACCGCCGCAGGCAGGCCCTGAACGCCTGTCGCTGTCACCGCGGGCACGCAGATGGCGACCACGGCGTCCTCGAAGGCCTCCGCCGCAGCTTCCGGAGACAAGGACGGCGAGATCGCCTCGCGCTGCGCCAAGGCAGGCCCGGCAAACATTGCAGCCACAAGGGCAAGACCGGCAATTCGCATGGCGTCCTCCCGACCCGGTAAGCCTACATCAAAAGCGAGGAAGGTCGAACGCTGCGCTGCCGAACGAAAACAGGCGCGGATCGCTCCGCGCCTGCCTCGAATTCTGGATTGTCAGGCCGATCAGGCCGCTTCGGCCGCCATTTTCTGGGCCTTGGCGACCACGTCCTCGATCTTGCCGCACATCAGGAAAGCCTGTTCCGGGATGTCGTCGTGCTTGCCTTCGAGGATTTCCTTGAAGCCCTGCACGGTGTCCTTCACGTCGACGAACTGGCCGTCGAGGTTGGTGAAGGCCTGCGCCACGAAGAACGGCTGGCTGAGGAAGCGCTCGATCTTGCGGGCGCGGGCGACCACGAGTTTGTCTTCTTCCGACAGCTCGTCCATGCCGAGAATGGCGATGATGTCCTGCAGCGATTTGTATTTCTGCAGGATCTCCTGCACGCCGCGCGCGACGTTATAGTGATCGGCGCCCACGATGTTGGCGTCGAGAATCCGCGAGGACGAGTCGAGCGGGTCGACCGCCGGGTAGATGCCTTTTTCAGAGATCGCGCGGTTCAACACGGTCTGCGCGTCCAAGTGGGCGAACGAGGCGGCCGGCGCGGGGTCGGTCAGGTCGTCGGCGGGCACGTAGATGGCCTGCACCGAGGTGATCGAGCCCTTGGTCGTCGAGGTGATGCGTTCCTGCAGCGCCCCCATGTCGGTCGCCAGCGTCGGCTGATAACCCACGGCCGACGGGATACGGCCCAGCAGCGCCGACATTTCCGAGCCCGCCTGCGTGAACCGGAAGATGTTGTCGACGAAGAACAGGATGTCCTTGCCCTGGTCGCGGAAGTGCTCGGCGACGGTAAGGCCGGTTAGCGCGACGCGGGCGCGGGCGCCCGGCGGCTCGTTCATCTGGCCGAACACCAGCGAGCAGCGCGATTCACCGCCGCCGCCCTGCTTGTTCACGCCCGACTCGATCATCTCGTGATAGAGGTCGTTGCCTTCGCGCGTACGCTCGCCGACGCCGGCGAACACGGAATAGCCGCCATAGGCTTTCGCGATGTTGTTGATCAGCTCCTGGATCAGCACGGTCTTGCCGACGCCGGCGCCGCCGAACAGGCCGATCTTGCCGCCCTTGGCATAGGGGCACAGCAGGTCGACGACCTTGATGCCCGTCGGCAGGATTTCAGGCACCGGCTTCTGGTCCACGAAGGACGGAGCGGCCTGGTGGATGCCGCGCTTCTTGTCGGCATTGACGGGGCCGGCTTCATCGATCGGCTCGCCGACCACGTTCATGATGCGGCCAAGGGTTGCTTCGCCGACAGGCACTGAGATCGAGTCGCCCGTGTCGGTGACTTCATGGCCTCGGGTAAGACCTTCGGTCGAGTCCATCGCGATTGTGCGCACCGCGTTCTCGCCCAAATGCTGGGCCACTTCGAGCACGAGGCGCGTGCCATTGTTGGTAGTTTCCAGCGCGTTCAGGATCGCCGGCAGGTGGCCGTCGAACTCGACGTCGACCACGGCGCCGATCACCTGGCTTACGCGGCCCTTCACGTTGGTTGCTGTCTTCGTGCTCATCTCAGCCTCTCGTCAATTCGTCTTCGATCCCTAGAGCGCTTCGGCGCCCGAGATGATCTCGATAAGTTCCTTGGTGATCTGCGCCTGGCGGGCGCGGTTGTAGCGCAGCTGCAGCGACTTGATCATGTCGCCGGCGTTGCGGGTCGCGTTGTCCATCGCAGTCATCTGCGCGCCCTGGAAACCGGCTTCGGTCTCAAGCAGCGCCGACAGGATCACGGTCGACAGGTAGCGCGGCAGCAGCGCCTCGAGGATTTCCTCCTCGCTGGGCTCGTAGATGTAGCTTGCGCCCTTGAGATCGACGACCGGAGCATTCGCCGGCGCCCTGGCCGGGATCAGTTGCTGGGTGGTCGGCGTTTGCGTCAGCAGGTTCTTGAACTGGGCATAGACCAGCGTCGCCACATCGAACTCGGCCGCGTCGAACCGGCGTGTGATCTCGCGCGCGACCGCTTCCGCGCCGGCGGCAGTGACCGTGCGCTCCGACCGGCGGTCAATGTGACCGACGATCATCTGGCCGTAGAGGCGTTTCAGGGCGTCGTTGCCCTTCTTGCCGACGGTGAGGATTTTCACGGTCTTGCCGGCATCGCGCAGGCGCTTGATCTCGGCGCGCGCAAGCTTGGCGACGTTGGTATTGAAGCCGCCGCACAGGCCGCGCTCGGCAGTCAACACCACCAGCAGGTGGACTTCATCCGATCCCGTTCCCGCGATCAGCTTCGGTCCCGTACCGTCCTTGGCCGAGCCCGCAAGGTTGGCGATCACCGACGCCATCCGCGTGGCGTAGGGACGCGCAGCCTGGGCCGCTTCCTGTGCACGCTTGAGCTTGGCGGTCGCCACCATCTGCAGCGCCTTGGTGATCTTCTGCGTGGATTTCACGCTGGCGATACGGAGGCGGAATTCCTTCAAGGAAGGCATCAGACAACCGCCTTTCCGGCCGCGCAGGACTGCTTGGCCGCTTCGATCGCGGGCGGGATACGCGGATCGCCGCCGCCGATCTTGCCGCGGCCAAGCCGCGAGCCCGTGTCGTCCTTGTCGCGTTCGTATTTCATCGTCGGGATAAGCGTATGCGCCGTCGTGGTGACGCATTCGCAGGTAACGCCCTCAGGCAGGGCCTTGCAGGCGCCCAAGGCTTCCACTTCCGACGCGACGCGCTCGACCGGCGGCGTGCCGACGCAGGCCGCAAGCGAAAACGCCGCGAAAGAGATAACAGCCAGGCGCATCAGGCGAAGGTCTTCCCGAAGGTTTCGAGCGTTGCCTTGATCGCGTCCTCGATCTTGCCGCCATCGGCGCCGTTCTTGGAGATGTCCTTCTCGCGGCGGATATCTTCGAGCATTTTCTGTTTTTCCGCGCGGACATAGCGCAGAAGCTCGGCTTCGAACCGGCCGACCTGGTCGACGGCGATCTTGTCGAGATACCCCCGCGTGCCGGCGTAGATCACGACCACCTGCTCTTCCATCTGCAGCGGCGAGTATTGCGGCTGTTTCAGGAGCTGGGTGAGACGTGCGCCCCGGTTGAGCTGGCGCTGCGTCGTCGCGTCGAGGTCGGACCCGAACTTCGCGAAGGCGGCCATCTCGCGGTATTGAGAGAGTTCCGATTTGAGCGTGCCGGCCACCTGCTTGGTCGCCTTGACTTGCGCTGAGCCGCCGACACGCGAAACCGAGAGGCCGACGTTCACGGCAGGGCGGATGCCCTGATAGAACAAGTCGGACTCGAAGAAGATCTGGCCGTCCGTGATCGAGATCACGTTGGTCGGGATGTAGGCCGAGATGTCGTTGGCCTGCGTTTCGATGACCGGCAGCGCCGTCAGCGAGCCCGAACCATGGTCCTTGTTCAGCTTCGCCGCGCGCTCGAGCAAGCGGGAGTGGAGATAGAACACGTCGCCCGGATAGGCTTCACGGCCCGGCGGGCGGCGCAGCAGCAGCGACATCTGGCGGTAGGCGACGGCCTGTTTCGACAGGTCATCATAAACGATGAGGGCGTGCATGCCGTTGTCGCGGAACCATTCGCCCATGACGCAGCCTGTGAACGGCGCGAGGTATTGCAGCGGGGCCGGCTCCGACGCCGTGGCGGCGACGACGATGGTGTACTCAAGGGCGCCACGCTCTTCGAGCGACTTCACGACCTGGGCGACGGTCGAACGCTTCTGGCCGATGCAGACATAGATGCAGTAGAGCTTCTCGCTCTCGTTGCCGCGGGCGTTGATCGCTTTCTGGTTCAGGATGGTGTCGATCGCGAGCGCGGTCTTGCCGGTCTGGCGGTCGCCGATCACCAGCTCGCGCTGGCCGCGGCCGATCGGAACCAGCGAGTCGACGGCCTTGAGGCCCGTCGCCATCGGCTCGTGCACGGATTTGCGCGGCAGGATGCCGGGCGCCTTCACGTCCACGCGGCGGCGTTCCTTGACGTCTTTCAGCGGGCCTTTGCCGTCGATCGGCTCGCCCAGCGCATCGACGACGCGGCCGAGGAGGCCTTTGCCGACCGGGGCCGACACGATCTCTTGCGTCCGCTTGACGTTGTCGCCTTCCTTGATGCCGCGGTCGTCGCCGAAGATAACGACGCCGACGTTGTCGCTTTCGAGGTTGAGGGCCATGCCCTTGATGCCGTTCTCGAAGGCAACCATCTCGCCGGCCTGCACGCTGTCGAGGCCGTGCACGCGAGCGATGCCATCGCCGACCGACAGCACCTGGCCAACGTCGGAGACTTCAACCTCGGCGCCGAAATTCTTGATCTGGGCCTTGAGGATGTCGGAGATTTCAGCGGCGCGGATGTCCATGGGCTCAGGCCCCCTTCATAAGATTCGTCAGATTGTTCAGCTTGGTGCGGATCGAAGCATCGATCAGCCGCGAGCCCATCTTGAGCTGCAGCCCGCCGATCAGCGTGGGATCGACCTGGATGTCGACCGAAACGGTGCGGCCCAGGGACTTCGACACGGTGGATTCGAGTTGCAGGATCTGGTCCTGCGTCAGCGGACGCGCCACGCGGGCGGTCACGCGCGAGGCGCCGCGATGCTTGGCCGCCAGATCG
Source organism: Hyphomonadaceae bacterium (assembly GCA_035548775.1). GTDB lineage: Bacteria > Pseudomonadota > Alphaproteobacteria > Caulobacterales > Hyphomonadaceae > UBA7672. The sequence continues at coordinate 3,177 of DASZSI010000261.1, read as the reverse complement.
CCGAAGGCGCGCGCCATGGCCGGGATATCGCCCGCGCGGCGGTTGAGGGCCGCGACGCCGACGAAACGGCGAGCAAGTTCCGGCAGGTTCATGCGTTTGCCGATTTCGGCGAGCACGGCAGCTTTCTCTTCGGACTTGTAGAGCGGCGATTTCAACGTGCGGGCGAGCTGAGCGTCATTCTCGATGAGCTTGGCGAGTTGGGTAAGGCCCTGATCCACGGCGTCGACCGCGCCGGCGTCGAGGGCGAGTTCGAAGACGGCCGCAGCATAGCGCCGGGCAGCCTCGCTCACGGACGTGAAGTTTGAACCCGCCAAACCGCTAACCCCGCAGCCCCGAATCCGCTGCGAAGGACCGGAGCAAAAAGGATATCAAAACAAGCACTTGGATACGGCTAGACGCAGCGCCGTCCGTCGCGCGGGGTTGCTAGCACGCGCACCCGTTGCATGACAACAAGGTCGAAACCCGATTTTCGCCTGTAATCATGGGCTTTTCGTCGCGGTCCACAGGCCTTTCCGACGCCCTGCGGAAATGGTCGGAGCAGGCGCCAAAAGGAGGCGGCTACCCTGACACCTTTATCCGGGAATGGATGAGCCGGGCTAATCCGCCAACCCCATTGCCCGCCCTGCCGTCACTTCCTAGTCGGTAGGCTTCACATCAAGGGCGTTCGATGACCGTTTCCCTCTTCTCTCCGCTCCAGCTCTCGCATGGCCCGGCCTGGAAAAACCGATTCATGCTGGCGCCTCTGACCAATACGCAGAGCCATCCGGATGGCGTGTTGTCGGACGAGGAGTTCCGCTGGCTGACGCTGCGCGCCGAAGGCGGCTTCGCCCTCACCATGACCTGCGCTTCGCACGTCCAGGCAGTGGGGCAAGGCTTTCCGGGTCAGCTCGGCATCTGGGACGACCGGCACATCGAGGGGCTCACGCGGCTTGCCGCAAAGATCAAGGCGAACGGGTCGGTTTCGTCCGTCCAGCTTCACCATGCCGGCAATCGCTCGCCGAAGGAGCTGGTGGGGCAAGCAGTCTGCCCGTCCGACGACCCCAAATCCGGCGCACGGGCGCTGTCGCTTGCTGAGGTGGAAAAGGTGCGCGACGACTTCATCGCCGCCGCCAAGCGCGCAGAAAAGGCTGGTTTCGATGGCGTCGAGATCCATGGCGCGCACGGCTACATCCTCGCACAGTTCCTGTCGTCCGAAGTGAACCATCGCACTGATCGCTATGGCGGCAACATCGAGAACCGTGCGCGCATCGTGATGGAGATCATCGACGGCATCCGCGCGACCTGCCGCGCCGACTTCCAGCTTGGCCTGCGCCTGTCGCCCGAACGCTTCGGGCTGAAGCTTGCCGAAATCCAACAGGTCGCCGCCGAGATCCTGCGCCAGGGCAAGATCGATTTCCTCGACATGTCGCTGTGGGACGTCGCCAAGGAACCCAATGAGGAAGAGCACAAAGGCCGCACGCTGATGAGCTTCTTCACCGATCTTCCGCGTGGGTCCGTCCGGCTCGGCGCGGCGGGCAAGGTAATGACAGGTCCACAGGCTCAAGGCGTCCTCGACGCCGGCTGCGATTATGTCGTGATCGGGCGCGCGGCTATCCTGCGCCACGACTTCCCGAACCGGGTAAAAGCCGACGCCAGCTATACCTCCCCGCCCCTGCCCGTCACCGTGCAGCACTTGAACGATGAGGGCCTTTCGCCGCCTTTCGTCACCTACATGCGCAACTGGCCGGGCTTTGTCGAAGGCGAGGCGTCGAAGACCTAAGTACAAAAGCAACCGGCCGGCTCTTGGGGAGCCGGCCGGGCAAAGTTCTAGCTAAACGTGACCTATCAGGTCTTGTTCGCGCCAGCGGGGGCCGAAGCGGGATGCACACCTGCTGCGCCCTGTTGCCGGTTGTCTTCGCGCGCAACCTCGCGCTTCATGACTTCCTGCATGGCCGCGCCGAATTCCTTCGGATCAAGTGTGCCGCTGTGATCGGCATCGATCTTGTCGAAGTTGTCCTGCAGGCCCTTGAGCATGGACGATTTCAACTCTGCCTTCTGGATCAGGCCGTCGCGATTGTCGTCGATGGCCGTGTAGATGGTCGAGTTCTCCAGCGCTTCCTGGAGATCAGGACGCTGGTGAGCCGCGGTCTCGTCCTTCCAGCGGAACTGGATGCCGGTGAACAGCATCTCCTGGAACGACTGGTCGCCCCATTCGACGTTCTTGGTGTGATCGGTGAGCGAAGCCACCGAACCCAGCGCCTTGTTGTTCACCGAGTTGTCGTACCAGTAGTCGGCGACGAGTTTCGTGCCGGCCGGCAGGTCGATCAGATCCTTGAAGATGTACTCGCGCTGCCAGTTGAAGTCATATTTCGGCATGTTGAGCAGCACCTTCGAGGAGCCGTCCGGCATGTAGGCCGTCAGCTTCGAGGCATAGCCGCGATAGTGCGCATGCACCTGGGCCGCATAGATCTGCACATCGGCCGGGAACTGCACATAGGCGGTCTCGTGCCAGCGGGCCTGATCCGGCTGGATGTCGATCGTCGGGTCAGCGATGATGATCTGGCGCTTCATGAACTCGGGCGCCTTGTCCTGGAAGTAGAAGGCGATCTTCGAGTTGTCGGTCACCGCCTTGCCGAAAGGCGTATAGTGCATCTGGAACGAGATGGCGCCGCCCGGCGGGATCCAGGTCGCCCAATTTTCCGGCGCCATGTTCGATTCCGAACCGACGGCGTAGCCGCCCATCGAAATCTTCCAGTCAAAGCCGCGTCCGTTCGGCGGCATCTTCTGCAGCCAGCCGGCGAGGATGTGGTGCACGCCCTGACGCGCACCGGCCTTGAAGGTGGTGGCCTTCAGCCACTTGCCTTCTTTTAGCGGGCTAGCGACGGCGGGCATCTGGTAGTCGACGATGCCGGCGGCGGGGATGTCGTAGGACGGAATGTCCACGACGAGGTCGGGCTTGCCGAGCGGCCATTCGGCGCGGCCGGCCGCGGCTTTCACCAACGGATCGTCGCCCTCGTCGCGCGGGGCCCCGGCCTCGATCCAATGGATCAGGGTCTTGGTTTCGGCTTCGGTGAGGTTTTCGTCGTTGGCGAACTGGCCGACATGGCGATCCACATCATACGGCGGCATGCGGTCTGTTCGGATCGCTTCCCGGATCATCGGCGCCATGCCTTTGACGATCTCGTACGAGGTCATCTG
>DASZSI010000260.1:0-4415 GCA_035548775.1 Hyphomonadaceae bacterium | reverse complement strand
AAAGCTGGCCAACGCACTGGCGACCCCGGCAGGACTTGAACCTGCAACCACCCGCTTAGAAGGCGGGTGCTCTATCCAGATGAGCTACGGGGTCGACCCGGGAGGGACATTACGTAGGTCGGCTGGCTAACGCACGCTGTTTGTCATCGGGTTCCGGCTGTCATCCCGGCCGTAGCGAAGCGGAGAGCCGGGACCCACCTATCGGCAAGGCAGAACGCGGAGGGATGGGTCCCGGATAGCGCTTCGCGCTTCCGGGATGACAAGCGTTGGAAGCCTCTAGCGCGCCCTAATGCGTCCAGGGCTTGCGTCTGACGGCCGAGAAGTTCTCGGCATAGGTCTTGATCACGCGCTTGGCCTCGCGCGGCTCGGTGACCTGGAAGGCGATGCCCTGCCGCTTGGCGAACTCGATCGCTTCCTCGCGGGTGTCGAAATACATACGGAGCTGCGGGTTGGTGTCGGCGTTGCTGATCCAGCCCATCAGCGGATCGACCGTGCGCGGCGTCTCGCTCTCGAAATCGAGCAGCCATTCCTTCGAATTGGCCTTGCCCGATTGCATGGCGTTCGGGGCGGGGCGGTAGATCCTGGCCACCATGGGCGTGCGACTCCGTTCAGCGGCGCCATCTGACCGGAAACCGGTGAAGATTCAACTGCACCGAGGGGCGCAAAATCAGCCCCAAAAGCAAACGCCCCGGCCTTTTGGGCCGGGGCGCTGCAAGTCTGGTCAGGCTTTGGGCCTTACTTGGTCGGCGAACCGCCGGCAACCGGGGCCGCCGGAGCGGGCGCAGCTGGCGCGCCAGCCGCGGGCCGCGGCTTGCGCATCGCCTGCATCATCACCAGCACCTTGTCCAACTCGGCCTGATCGATGCCGCCGTCATGGTTGGCGTCGGCCATCTCGAAGGCGCCCGGCGCCGCCGCCAGTTGGGCGAACTGACCACGCAGTTCGTCCTTCTGCAGCTTGCCATCCACGTTCGAGTCCATCATTCCCATCAGGCGGGTCTTCTGGAGCAGGTCGTCATAGTTGGTCTGGTGCTCGACGGTCTCGTCGTTCCAGCGATAGCGTAGCGAGGTGTAGAACATTTCCTCGAACGACTGGTCGCCCCATTCCACGGTCTTGTTCGGATCGGGGTTCATCGCGTTACGCTTGGAGTTGTCGTAGGTGTAGGTCGCGATGACCTTCGAGCCGGCCGGGATGGCGATCGGCTTTTCGAACTCGTACATGCGCTGCCAGTTGAAGTCGTAGTGCGGCACGTTGACGATCAGCTTCTCCTTGCCGTCCGGATAGCGGATGGTCAGTGTCGAAGCCGTGCCGCGATAGTGCGCATGGATCACGGCCGTGTAGAGCGTCGCGTCCTTCGGGAATTCGAAGTAGGCGGTCTCGACGTGGGCCGGGTCGTTCGGCGGAATCTTGATGAACTGGTTGACCAGCGGCATCTCGCGCATGATCGTCTTCGGCTTCTCACCGTCCTTGTAGAAGTAGAGGCCGACGCGCTGCTCGGAGTTCACTTCCTTGCCGAACGGCGTGTAGTGCATCTGGAAGCCGAACTGGCCGCCCGTGGGCATCCAGGTCGCCATGCCGGTCGGGTTAACAACCGACTCCATGCCGACCGTGTAGCCGCCAACCGACGAACCCCACGCCGCCATGCCCTTGCCCTTCGCGCCCTCGGCGATGAAGCCGGAGAGGATGTGGTGCACAGCCTGGCGCTGGGTCACTTCGGTGGTCGAAGCCTTGAGCCATTTCGGCTCGGTCAGCGGGTTCGCGACGGTCGGATACTGGTAATCGACGACGCCGGAAGCCGGCACTTTGTAGGCCGGGATCGTGACGATCAGGTCCGGCTTGCCCAACGGCCATTCGGGGGCCTCGTTGTGGGCGGTCGCCAGCGGGTCGGCGCCATCGCCACGCGGGGCGCCGGCTTCGATCCAATGAACCATCGTCTTGATCTGGTCAGACGACAGCGACTTGTCGTCCTTGAACTTGCCGACATGCGGATCGACGTCCCACGGCGGCATGCGGTCGGTGCGGATCGTCTCGCGGATCATGCCGGAGAAGCCCTTCACCTTTTCATAGCTGTCGAAGGCCATCGGGGCGATGCCGCCCTTCTCGTGGCAGGCCACGCACTTGTCCTGGATGATCGGAGCGATCGTCTTGGCGTACGAGATCTTCTGGAAGCCGGCCTGGCCTTTCGCCGTGAGGCTCGGCAGCACAATGTCCGTACCCTTCACGTCGCCCGAGGCGACTTCGACGGTCTTGCCGGCGAGGAGCGCGTCGATAGCGGCGATGGCCGAGGCCTTGCCGTCGTTGATCGGGCCGCGATAGGCAACTTGCCAGCCCTTCGGATTGATGACGAAGACTTCCGAAGTCTTCTTCACGCCGAGCTGCTCGCCGACCAACTGTTCGTCGTCCATCATCACCGGAACGGTGAGGCCGATTTTCTTCGCGGCGGCCTGGACGGCTTCGCGCGAGTCTTTCGCGCTCGAGTCGAGCGCGAGGAATTCGACGCCCTGGGCCGAGTAGGTCGCTTTCGCCTTCTCAAGGTCCGGCGCCAGCTTGGCGACGTCGGCGGCGCCCGCCGACGTGGTCGCGATGACGATCGCCGGGGCGTCTTTCAGCCAGTACAGCTGGTGCGATTTGCCGTTGGCGTCGGTGAGGCGGAAGTCATCCACCTTCAGCGAGGCGGTCATCGACGGCGCGTCGACCGGGCCTTTGGTGAGAGCAACTTGTTCGGAGCAACTGGCTGCAAGACCCAGAACCACCGCGATAGCGGTGGCTGACATCAGGCGAGACATGGCTTTTCCTTCCGGCGCTGGGGAGAGTCTTCTCTAGTTACCGTACGGAATCGTCCGGAACCCTGACGCTGTCAAGGACTCCGCATTGATCTAACTCAAATGTGTGGTGCGGCCGGGCCAAGCAGGGTCTTTCCCGCAACAGCCCTTTACCAGCGCGTAAAGTCGGCTCCCGCTTACCCGACATCATTGTGGGACAGTTCCAGCAAACACCGTTCCGGCGAAACATCCACGGGACGGATCAATGGCGAAGCTGGTCTCCAGGGGCATGCTGGCGGCGTACCTGCTGATGCTCACCTGGCTGGTGCTGTTCAAGTTCTCACTCGACATCCCGGCCTTCCTCAGCCGCCACACCCAAAGCCTCAATCTGGTTCCGTTCGGCGAAGCGAACCGTCCCGGCGAGATGCTCGACAACGCCCTCTTCTTTGCGCCTTTCGGCCTGCTGCTTGGCGTCAACTTCAAGACGATGGGGTTCTGGCGGAAGCTCGCAATCGTCGTCGCCTTCAGCCTCGCCGTCGAAACCGTCCAGTTCGTCTTCGCGATTGGCGCCAGCGACATAACCGACGTGATGATGAACACTGTAGGCGGCGTAATCGGGCTCGCGCTCTACAGCATCTGCGGCCGATTCATCCCCACCCGATGGCTGGACGTCATCGTCATCTGCGCGGGCATTCTTCTGCTTCTGACGTTCCTCGCAATGGACGTGAGCCACATCCTGCACCGCGCCAACATGAGGCACGGCCAACCTGATTTTACGGCGCCACAACTTGTCATCCCGGAAGCGCGCAGTGCTATCCGGGACCCATTGTGAGGGCACGACACCGGATAAGTGGTTCCCGGCTCTCGCCGAGCTCGGCCGGGATGACAGCAACGGGGAAAGCTCTCACACCAATGCCCTCGCCTGATCCGCGATCAACCCAGACAGCCCAGGCAATTCTCCCGCCGTGAAAGCGGCGGCTGGCGGTGTCTTCGCAGTCGAGATCAATACGTCGAAGTCCTCGCCGCCATGCCGCCCCTCGCCGAGGAACAGGCCGATGGCGGACCAGGGCGGCTCGGCGCGATCGACGACCTCTTTCGCGAACGGAGGTTCTTCCAGGAACCCGACCTCGATGCGGCCATAACGGCCCTGCATTCGCTCCGCGACCTTGCGCGCGCATTCGGCGGAGCGGCCCGGCTGTTTCGATCCATGCGCCACCAGCACCACGCGCGGATCGGCGGCATGCGATATCATCCGCAGCGCGAGGTTGTCGGCGAGAAAGGGCGCAAAGCTGCGCCACAGCGCCAATGGCTGCGCCAGTTTGTGATTGGCTTGCGTAAAATGCGGCTTCAGCCGCTGCTCGTAGAAATAGCCGTCGGAGAACAGCAGCGGCAGGCACACCACCGGCCGCGCGCTGCACGCGGCCAGCGTCTTCGCGACGACCCCTTCGACATTGACCAGAACCGACCCCACATCGGCATCCGGCAGCGCCTTCCCCACCTCGTCCACGATCTGCGCTAGCCGCGCGTTGTTCGCAGCCCCGCCCCGCTCGCCATGAGCAGCCAACAGGATCACGGGACGGTCAGTCATCAACACTTACTCGGAAAGATCGCCAGCAAACTGGCTTGCCGAGCCGAAGCCCGCCCCCAACACTTGC
>DASZSI010000259.1:0-2851 GCA_035548775.1 Hyphomonadaceae bacterium | reverse complement strand
GGATCGCCATAGATTGCGCAGGTCGAGGAGAACACCAGGGTCTTCACCCCCTCCTCGAGCATGACGCGGGCAAGGTTGAGGGTGCCGGCGACATTGTTGTCGTAGAAGTGCGCGGGGTTGGTCTCGCCCTCGCCCACCTCGATCCGGGCGGCGAACTGCATCACCGCGTCGGGCCTGTGCTCGCGGATCGCGGCCCGCAGCGCCTCGGGATCGCGGATGTCGCCCTTCACCATGGGCCCCCACTTCACGGCATGGGCATGGCCTGAGCTGAGATCGTCGAACACCACAGGCTCGCGGCCCGCAAGCCGCAGCGCCTTGGCCGCATGGCTCCCGATATAACCCGCTCCGCCACAGATCAGGACGCGTGATGCGCGCATGAGCGTCGATCTAGACGCGCGATGGAACTCGGCCACGCGATCGCGTTTAACAAATGATGCGACCAACTGGTTCGTGCTTGCGTCGAATTAATCGCGACGCGGCGTTCGGACGCGCGGTAATTAGTGATCTGCCAACACTTGGTCGCAATTGTTATCGCTCTATAACAGTTGCGCGGCGCGGCTCACTTTGGTCGCGATCTGGTCGGGGTAGCGCAATCCATCAGGGGTCTACCGGGGGGGCGTGGAGAGCGCCTTTGCTGAAACGGGTATCGTCCGGATGGACGGCGACGATCGCGTGCGCCGTCGTGATATGCGCCTCGGGATGTGGCGGCGGCGGAAGTTCCACCGCTGACGCCGGCGGCGCATCCCCGCCGAGTTCCCTTGCCCCTCCTCCCCCGCCGCCTCCAACCGGCACAGCGTCTACCGTCATCAAGCCGGCCGTGTTCATCGAATACGACGCCGATGGAACTCCGTTCGTCCGCGTCCAGGAACAAACCTACAATGCGTTCGCCCCTTCGGCCGCCCAGCAGGTGATGGCCGACGTGATCAAGGGACCCGCGCCGGGTTCCAACAACGTCATCGAGGGCGATACGACCACCGACGTCCACCATGTCGATGTGGTGCAGATGAAGTACGGCCTGACGCTGCAGGCCAGCGGCATGACCTCAATCTACAATTACACATACAACCAGTTCGACGGCGGCGGCGCGATCTATGGCGCGGCGATCAAGCTGGGGGACAATGGGCGGCCGACGGATGGGTCGACCTATATCCAGCGCGTGGCGGCCAACGGCATGCAGGCGCCCGACCCGACCTATACCCTTAGAAACACGGACTTTATCGGCGTCGAAGTGGATAGCGGGCCGATCTATATCCGCGACGTGACGGGCAGGAATTTCGGCGACGCCGGAATCGATACCAAGTCGACCCAGGTCTACGTGATGAACGCGACGCTCGACAGCGGACATCGCATGCTTCGGGCCTGGCCCAATGTCGAGATCACGCTGGTGAACGCCATCATCAATGCGGCGCCGGGACAGTCGCAGGGCTGGCTGGGCGGGCCGGGCGCGACGGTGCGCTACTACAATACGCTGTGGTGCGTGGGGGCGGCGAACCCTTCGCCGAGTGATCCCAACTGCAAGACCTCGCCCACGGTGGTGGAAGGCGAAGACATGACGACGGCGGAGGCGCTGACGCACTTCATCCCGCTGCAGTCCAATCCGCTGCCGGGCGTGAGCAGCTTCTTCAAGACGCAGATCGACCAGGTGGTGGTGGAATATTCGGCGGACAGCGGAGCGACGTGGAAGACGCTGGACCTGCCCAACACCGGGGCGCCCAACTCCGCGCCGGTGGGCGACATGCGCTGGAAGATCCCGCTGAACATGAGCGCCGCAAACTATCGCTTCCGCGCGAGCTTCATGAAGCTGGGCGTCAAGGTGGGCGACGTGTCCAGCGTCGTCGGAGAAGACGGGAACACCATTGGCTGAGCTGGCCAGCTGAGTTCCGACTGCGCTTTACGATGTAATGTTTATCGCCTCGCGCTGTCATGTCGGCGCCGCGACCTATCTCCCGCCGGGACGACACGTTCCTGAAGCGGAGTGCAGGCGATGCTGCAGCAGGTGATCTATCCCTTCCGGGGCGCGGAGCTGGGCGGATCGCATGTGGCGACTTTCACCCTGGCGCGGGCGATCAAGGATCAGCATGGCGCCGAATGCGTTGTGCTGTGCCCGGAAGGAACCGTAATCGCCAAGGAGGCGGAAAAGGCCGGGCTGCGCGTGGCGGCCTCAGGCGAGACGCCGACAGGCAGGAACAACCTGGCCACCGACATCGCCTGGCGGAACCGGCGCAAAGCAGTGCTGGAGCGCGAGACACGGGGCCGCAATAGCGTCGTCCACTGCAACGACATCAATACGTTGAGGTCGTGGGGGCTGGCCGCGCGGATGGCGGGACTGGGCGTCGCCTATCATCATCACGCGCTCAACCGGATGTGGTGGCCGCCGCACCTGGTGTCGCTGGCGTATCCGGACGCCGTGATCGCGGTTTCGGATGCGACGCGGCAGGCCGTGCAACGCTGGCGCGGCGATGCGATCAAGGAACTGAACACCTTCGAGCTTGATCCAGGTTATTGCCGGAAGACGGCGCGGGAGGCCCTGAGGCAGGCCAATGCCTGGCCGCAGGATGCGGTGATCGTCGGCTGGATCGGGAATTTCTGGGAGCGCAAGCGGCCGCAGTTTTTCCTGAATGTGGCGGCGGAGCTGAAACGGCTGGATCCGCGCTATCGCTTCGTGATGTTCGGCCGCGACGGCGATTATTCAGCCGCGGAGATGCGCCAGCTGGCGGCGAAATACGGCGTGGCGGCGGAGACGGCCCTGCCCGGCTTCCGCCAACCGGTTGAAGCCAATGTCGCGTGCCTGGACCTGCTGCTGGCGCCGGCGCCGCGCGAGCCGTTCGGACGAGCGCTGGTTGAGGCGATC
>DASZSI010000258.1:0-17877 GCA_035548775.1 Hyphomonadaceae bacterium | reverse complement strand
TTGCCGCGCGCTCAGGCCTGTTCACGAAAGAGGAAGCGCTCGATTCCTTTGCGCTGACGCTCGCCACCTACGACATGCGTGCGGGTCGAAACTGGAAGCCACTGATCGACACCACCAACGACCCGGTCAGCATTAACCGCGCGCCGCAAGCCTGGCGGTCCTGGTCGCGCGAGGAAGACTATTACCAGGAAGGCCAGCTGATCTGGCTCGATGCCGACACGCTGATCCGCGAGAAGTCTGGCGGCAAGAAGTCCCTCGACGATTTCGCCAAGCTGTTCTTCGGCCAACACGATGGCGACTGGGCGCCGGTCACCTACACATTCGATGATGTAGTGAAGGCGCTGAACACCGTGCAGCCCTATGACTGGGCGGGCTTCCTTCATGCGCGCGTCGACCAGGTTACGCCACATGCCCCGCTCGATGGCTTCACACGCGGCGGCTATCGCCTGACTTATGTCGAGGAGGAGGGACCCTATTTCAAAGCTTTGGAGGCCGAGCGCAAGGCGACCAACCTATTGTTCTCGATCGGGCTGACGATAGGCGAGGGCGGCGCCATCACCGAGGTGCTCTGGGATAGCCCGGCGTTCAATCAGGGACTTACCAACGGCACGAAGATCGTCGCGGTGAACGGCGAAGCTTATGAATCCGACGCGCTGAAGCGGGCGATTACCGATGCGAAGTCGGCGGGAAAGCCGATCGAGTTTCTGGTGACGGCCGGCGGCCACTATCGCACGGTCCAGCTCGATTACCGCGGCGGCCTTCGCTATCCGAAACTGGATCGTATCACCGGTGTCGACGATCGGTTGGGCGCGATTATCGCCGCCAAATAGGGTCTAGTGGCCGCGGCGCTTGCGGGTGGCTGCGGCCTTCTTGGCGGAACGGGAGCGAGCGGCGGCGGATCGTGATGCCGATGCCTTGCCGCCCAGGCGGCCGCCCTTGTGGGCGGCCGGGCGTCCGGTGCGCTTGCCACGGCCTGACCCGCCGGGCTTCTTGCCGCCGGCGTCGTCCTTGTTGACCGTCGCCCAGGCGCGCCGCTCGGCTTCCTTCTTGCCGACGCCGCGCTTCTCGTAGCCTTCCTCGATGTGTTGGGCTTTGCGGTCCTGCTTTGCTGTGTATTTGGACTTGTTGCCGCGCGGCATGGAGGCCTCCTCGATTGCGCATTGCAGCCTTGGCGCCTATCGCGCTCATGGCTTCGCAAACGGAATGCGAGCGGGAAGGAAGAGTTCCGGATTCAGCAGGGAACCGGAGCGGCGAAGGCGCTAGACCTTCGCCACCATGATCGATCCGTTGGTGCCGCCGAAGCCGAACGAATTCGACATCACCATCTTGATGACGGCGTCGCGCGCCTCGCGGATGATGTTCACGCCATATGCCAGCGGGTCGAGATTCTCGATGTTGATCGACGGCGCAACGAAGCGCTCCTTCATCATGATGAGGGAGTAGATCAGCTCCTGCACCCCGGCCCCGCCCAGCGAGTGGCCGGTCATCGACTTGGTGGCCGAGATCATCGGCTGGTCCGCGGCCTGCTGGCCGAACACCGAGCGCACCGCTTCGAGTTCCTTCACATCGCCGACCGGCGTCGAGGTGGCGTGCGGGTTCAGATAGTCAGGGGCCGCGCCGGCCTGTTCCAGCGCCAGCTTCATGGCCCGCGCTGCGCCTTCACCGGATGGGGCGACCATATCGAAGCCGTCCGAAGTCGCGCCATAGCCGACGATTTCGCCGTAGATCGTGGCGCCGCGCGCCTTGGCGCGCTCATACTCCTCCAGCACCACCATTCCAGCGCCGCCGGCGATGACAAAGCCATCGCGGTCTGCATCGAAGGCGCGTGAGGCGCGGGTCGGATCGTTGTTGTACTTGGACGACATCGCGCCCATGCCGTCGAATAGGGCGGAAAGGGTCCAGTCGAGCTCCTCGCCTCCGCCGGCGAACATTACATCCTGCTTGCCCCACTGGATCTGCTCGGCGGCAGCGCCGGTGCAGTGCAGGGAGGTCGTGCAGGCGGACGAGATCGAATAATTGACGCCAAGAATCTTGAAGAGCGTGGAGAGGGTCGCCGATGCCGTCGACGACATCGCCTTCGGCACGGCAAACGGTCCGATCCGGCGCGTGCCCTTCTCGCGGGTTGCGTCTGCAGCCGCGACGATGGCGCGAGTCGACGGGCCGCCGGTGCCGACGATCAGGCCGGTGCGGGGATTGGAAATGTCGGCTTCGGTGAGGCCGGCATCCGCGATGGCCTGCGTCATCGCCATGTGGCAGAAGCCGGCGCCGTCGCCCATGAAGCGCATCGCGCGCTTGTCGACATGGTCGGCCGGGTTGGCCTTCGGCTTTCCTGCGACCTGCGACCTGAATCCCTTGTCGGCATATTCCTGCATGAAGGAGATACCCGACGAGCCCGCTTTCAGGCTGTCGGTGACTTCCTTGATGGTGTCGCCAATGGAGGAGACGATCCCCATCCCGGTGATCACTACCCTGCGCAGATCAGGCCTCCGGACTTCGGGAATGGCCATATTGGGAACTCCCTGATGAGCGTCGCCGCCGTTGTGAAGCTTACGCTTCCGGGCGGAACAAACCAACTTTCAGGTCTTTCGCCTGATAGATTTTTTCGCCGTCCAGCAACACGGTTCCGTCGGCGATCCCCATAACCAGGCGCCCACGAATCGCCCGGCGGATGTCGATTTCATACCGCACTAGCTTGCTGGTTGGCCTCACCTGGCCGGTAAAATTGCATTCACCCACACCGATAGCGCGGCCTTTTCCGGGCGATCCGGACCAGCCGAGCCAGAAACCGACCAGTTGCCACATGGCGTCGAGTCCCAGGCATCCGGGCATCACGGGATCCCCCGGGAAGTGGCATTTGAAGAACCAGAGGTCAGGCCGGATATCAAGTTCCGCGACGATATGCCCACGCTTGTGCGAGCCGCCGTCGAGGGTGATTTCGTTGATACGGTCCAGCATCAGCATGGGCGGCGTCGGCAGCTGGGCGTTGCCCGGACCGAACAGTTCGCCTTGGCCACTCTTCAGCAGGTCCTCGTAGGAATACGAACTCTGCGGCTTGTGGAAGTCGTGCGGGGAACGTGCTTCGGTCGTCATTAACCACTCCGGCAAGCGCGCCGGTTAGCACGTAGGCGGCCTGCCGCTCAAGCCAAGCTGCCGCAGCGGCTGTAATGTAGAATTGCTGCGCTAGCGATGCGCCGCCGGCAGGGCTTCGGCGCCCCATAGTTCCGACTTCAGGGCCCAGCCTTTGCGGCCTTCCGCCTCGACCCGGCACCAGGCCCCGGCGCAGTCGCCAAGAGCGAGCACCGCGCCCGGCGCATAACGCGCCACCATCGCGCCGCTGGACTGGGGAGAGCGCCGGATTGCGCCGGTGTCAGTGGTCATGACGGTGCGCTCGCCGGCAAGCTGGTTCTTGCTAACCCAGACCTCATCGCCCATCGGATCGCGGATTTTGCGCCAATCCTCGCTTTCGCGGACAATCACGACCGGAAGGCCCGCGCGCTCATAGGTCCATTCGACCGGATAGTCCCGGCTGGGGCCGGCGCGGCCGTTCACCTTGTCGAACCGCAGGCTCGAATAGCGCGGCACAGGAAGGCCCGAAAAGTTCGATACCCGTGCTTCGGTCGCATCCGCAGCGTAGGCTTTGAAACTGCCGGGCGTCAGCGCCTGCGCCGACGCAGTCGGAGCCGCCAGCAGCGCGGCGCCGCAAATCTGCGCAATCAGCACGAAAGTGGCGAAGCGGGTGCGGATTTCGCTCACGGCGCGACTGTCCCCGTGCTGAGAGAAGGGTGGGTCCAGCCCGAAAGCTGGAGGACTATGAAAAGCACAGTCGTGTGAAAGCGTGCTTAACCGGGGATGGAAAAACAAAGTGAATCGGTCATTCGCCTTTCGGCTGGTATTCGCCGCAGGGGCGGGCGTCACAAAGGTTGGCCAGGGGCGGCCGCTTTGGTAAACCGCCCGCAAGAATACTGACCAGAAACGCCCCGAGGAACGCCGCAGCGATGCCAATGTCGTCTCGCCCGAAGGTCAAGGTCATCGTGACCCGCCGGCTCCCGGAGCCGGTCGAGACCCGCATGAGCGAGCTGTTCGACGTCGAACTTAACGTCAACGACCATCCCATGAGCGTGGAACAGCTGGCGGACGCGGCCACGCGCTGCGATGTGCTGGTGCCGACCATCACCGACCGGATCGACGGACGGACGCTTGCGCGTGCAGGGGATCGTTTGCGCCTGATCGCACAGTTCGGCGTGGGGGTGAACAATATCGACGTGCAGGCATGCGTGTCGCGCGGCATCACGGTCACCAACACACCTGGAGTCCTCACCGAGGACACCGCCGATATGACAATGGCGCTGATCCTTTCGGTGCCGCGGCGGATCGTGGATGGGGTCTCGGCGATGCAGTCGGGACTGTTCACCGGGTGGTCGCCGACCTGGATGCTGGGCCGGCGGATCTACGGCAAGCGCCTGGGCATCATCGGCATGGGCCGGATCGGCACCGCCGTTGCGCGCCGCGCCAAGGCGTTCGGCCTGCAGATACACTACCACAACCGCAAACCTGTGCGGCCGCAAATCGCTGAGGAGCTGGAAGCCACCTACTGGGACAGCCTGGACCAGATGCTCGCGCGGATGGACATCGTCTCGATCAACTGCCCGCATACGCCCGCGACCTTCCACCTCCTCTCCGCGCGTCGCATCAAGCTGATGAAGCCGGACGCTTATCTCGTGAACACCGCGCGGGGCGAAGTCATCGACGAAGCCGCCTTGATCCGTGCGCTGGAGCATGGCGAGATCGCCGGCGCCGGGCTTGACGTGTTCGAGAACGAGCCCAACCTCAATCCGCGCCTCAAGGCGCTGCGCAATGTCGTGGTGCTGCCGCACATGTCCTCGGCGACGCTTGAGGGCCGGGTCGACATGGGCGAGAAGGTCATCATCAACATCAAGACCTTCGCCGACGGTCACAAGCCGCCGGACCGCGTCATCCCCGCAATGCTTTAGGCCTCAGCTGCGGCCACGCGGTTGATCAGCCGCCACGCGCCGACTAGCCTCGCCGCGGGGAAGTCGGGACACACATGGCAAGGCGGCAGGGACAGGCGCCCTTCCTGGCAAGCGAGACGTTGGCCGGCGTTGCAGCGGTATGGCTGCTCGCGGCGACATTCCTTTCGTTCATCTACGATGCAATCCCGAAGGACCCCGGCGCTGCAGTCGGCGTGCCGCTCTCGCTGATCATGCTGGTCATAGGCCTTGGGCCGTTCCTCTGGGTGAACTTTTATCGCGCCGGCTGGCGGCGGAAACAGACACTGCTCAACCGGAATTTCGATGAGGTTGTCGCGGAGGGGCGGCCATTCACCCTCTATCTGCGCCCCTTCGTGACTTCGGGCCGAATCAAGGTTCCCAACGACTGGCCGCACTTCGGACAGCGCATGCTCCTGGGTGATCCGTGGGACATGGAGCTTGCGCTGGCCACCGTCATCGGCACGGACACGCCTTTGGTCGCCATTGGCGATGTCCGTGGCGGCGTAGGCGCGGCCAAACTCACCACTTCTGACGCCGACTGGCAGGCTCATATGCGAAGCTTGTCTGAGAAGGCGCGACTGATCCTGGCAGTGCCGCTCGATCGCCCCAGCACAATGTGGGAGATGGAGGCGATCAAGGGTGATCGTTCGCTACGCGAGAAGACCGTCTTCGTGATGCCGCCGTCGTCGCGCTTCTTCGACTTCGTGTTCTTCTTTTTTCGCAGGTCGATGGCGGCCAGGTGGCGGCGGTCGGCAAGGCGGCTGCGAGAGAAGGGTATGATCCTGCCGCGTTATCGGCATCGCGGTGGCTTCTTCCTCATCGGTCCTGACGGCAAGCCCTCGAAGCTTGCGGGCTTCCGCAATTTCCGGCCGGCCTACGTCGATGGCATGCTCGACAAGCTGGCAGTCAGTGGCGAGAAGCCGGCCGACCGCATTGCCTGGTTCAACCAGACCTATGGCGGAACACGCTGGCTGAGGCCGCGTGTGTTCGGCGGGCTGTCGCTGTTAGGTATCTACACGCCCAACGGGATCAAGCGCATCGCGCTTTTTATCGTGTTCTGGTTACTTTTTTCGACCTTCGCCTTCCATCTTCGCTCGATCCCCTCTGAAAGCATGCTGCCAACGTTGCAGGTGGGCGATCGCGTGGTCGTCTCAAACCTTGCCTATGGATACAATCGCAGCTCGATCCCGTTCGGTCTTGGCCTGGCGTTCATTCCCGACGATCCGGCCAATCCCAATGAACGAATCCTGGGCGGCAATCCTCTGCGCGGCGACGTCGTCTTCTTTCAGCGCCCCCATCGCGACAACCAGGTTCTGGTGAAGCGCGTCATTGGTCTGCCGGGCGACAAGGTACAGATGAAAGCTGGGCGCCTGTTCCTCAATGGCAAGGAAATCCCGCGCACCGGCGCGCGCACCGTCTCCTATATTTCGGACGGCGGCTCGCTGGTGACCGCGACGGAATATGCCGAACAGCTTCCGGGCGAGAAGCAGGCGCACCTGATTCACGAGTGGAGCGACGACGGGCCTCTGGACGCGACGCCAGAATTCAAGGTGCCGGAAGGCCATGTCTTTCTCATGGGCGACAACCGGGACAACTCGGAAGACAGCCGGGCCCCCTCTGGCCACCGCGACCTCGCAAAGCGGGTTCCGGAGGCGTGGCCGAACATGCCGCCGATGCTCGGCAGCGACACATCGGATGACGCCATCGGCTTTGTTCCGTTCGACTACCTGATAGGCAAGGCGGAGACGGTGCTGTTCACTCTGCACACTTGCCAGAAAGCGCCGGGAGCCGAGTGCCTGAAATCCGGGGTTTTGCGAGGTATGTAGATCCCTTCGGCGGCCAAGGCGGTAGGTTAGGTAATTTCGGGGTGCGGCCGGGCCAGGCGCTGTTATATGCCGTTTCCGCCACGGTTTGGCCGTGGTCGATTGGCATGTTTTTCCGGCGGGCGGGCATTTTTCGCCTGCGAGATAGGCGGGTGGAACTCGATGCGCAGCCTGGTTTCGATAGTCGTTCTGGCGATTGCGGTGACGAGCGCCGCGAGCGTGGCCGGGGCGCAGGCGCCCGTGGCGGCGCACGCCTCCTACACCGTTGAACCCTTCTCGCCGCCTTCTCCGATCAGCCTCACCGCAAAGGGCGTGCGTCTGCGCGCCGAGCCGTTCGCCACCAAGGATACGCCTGTGCTGTCGTCGGGCAGCGCCGGGCTCTCGCTCAACGTGGTTGGCATCGCGCGCCTGCCGGGTTGGAACTGGTACCAGGTTGTGCTTGGCAACGGACAGAAAGCCTTCGTGCGCTCCGATCTCACGTCCGCGCCTTCGCAGGGCGGGGCGGCTTCGCCGATGCCACAGCCGGCGTTGCGTCCCGCGACCACGGTCCAACCCCCGACCCAGCCGACACCGGTGGTGAGCGCCGCGCCCGCTCCCTTACCGCTTCCGGCCCCTACTACGATCACGCAATATCCGTCGGCTCCTGCCTACACCCCTTCCTATCCTGCCTCCTCCTCGACGCAGACCGACGCTGCGATTTCCCTGACGCCAAAATCACCCGTTCCCACCCCGCTGGCTGACACGCCGCGCGCGAGCGATGCTTCCGGCCTGCAATCGCTTCCTCCGGGCGGAAACTAGCTGCCTTCCGATTCTTCACCGGGACTGGCCTTTCCCTCCGCGCTCCGTCAATCTGCGCCGACCGCCCGGGGGACACGGGCTGAAGGACGGAAGGTGGTCTATGAAACGCATGATTGGGTTCTCGATCGCGCTTGCCGCGATGTCGCTGTCGGCCTGCGAAACGGAAGAGGGCTATCGCCAGCAGATGGCGACCTGGGCTGGGCGCTCGGGCGACGATGTGGTGATCCAGTGGGGCGCGCCGCAGTCAAGGACGCCGCTGTCAGACGGGCGGGAGGTCTGGACCTACACCCGCACCACGGTCACCGAACAGGCCGAGTACTACACGGATGAACAGCGCCAGGTGAAACGCACCTATACCGACAAGGACGGCAAGACCAAGACCGAAACGATTACCGAGACCTATCCGGTGCGCCACCCGGCGCAGACGATCCGCTCGACGTGCCAGACACGCTTCGTGCTCTCCCCGGATCATCGCGTTCTGGAGTCGACCTTCGATGGCCCAGCCTGCGTGGCGCCGGAGCAGAAGTCGTAATGCCGAGCCGGCCCAAGGAGCTGAACGAGGAATTGGTCAGGTCGCTGCCTGACACCGGTACGGTCACGATGGTGAACCTGCTGCGCTTCCGCGAACGTTCGGCCGACGGCAATGGCTCAGGCTGGGACGCCTACACACGCTACAGCAAGGGCATATCGCACCTGCTGAAAGGCGTTGGCGGCCGCATCATCTGGACCGGCAAGGTGGACGGCCCTGCCTATGGCGATCCTTCCGGCAAGCACTGGGAGTTCATCGCACTGGTGCGCTATCCCTCGCGCGCAAAGTTCCTGGAGATGGTGACGTCTTCAGATTACGCCGTCGCCAACGACCATCGTGAGAACGGTGTCGAGGATCACCTGATCCTTGCTTCGACCGAGACGTATTCGAAGTTTCCGCCGGTTTAGGCGCCGCACACCGGGCAGGCAGGATCGGCGGACAGCTTCACGTTGCGCGCCTCGCCGCTGAGGCCATCGAAGATCGCCAGCTTTCCGGCGAGCGATTCTCCAGAGCCAATGATTTCCTTCACCGCTTCCAACGCCAGGCGCGCTCCGATCAAACCGGTAAGCGGGCCGATCACGCCGACGGCGGCGCAGGTTTCTTGGCTCTCGGGAATTTCGGGCACGAAGCAGCGATAGCAGGGCAGGCGGTCCTTGATTGGGGCGCCCTTGGTGAGTCCGGCTTTGAACACGGAAACCTGCGCGCTCCAGCGGCCGACGGCGCCGGATACGAGCGGCAGGCCGAGGTCATAGCAGGCCTGATTCACATCGAACCGTGTGCGGAAACTGTCCGACCCGTCAACGACCATATGTGCGCCGGAGAGAAGCTCGCGTTCATTGGCGCCGGCAATGCGAACCGGCTTGAGGTTCAGCCTGATATCCGGATTGAGAGCCGAAAGACGCGCCGCGCCGGCCTGCGTCTTTTGCTTGCCGACATCTTCCGTCGCGAACAGCACCTGCCGCTGCAGGTTCGATAGCGACACCGAATCATCATCGATCAGCGTGAGTTCGCCGACGCCGGCGGCCGCAAGATACATCGCCGCCGGACCGCCCAGCGCCCCCACGCCCACCAGCGCCACGTGCGCTTTCAACAGCTTCTGCTGACCCACGCCGCCCACTTCGCGCAGCATGATGTGCCGGGCGTAGCGTTCCAGCTGTTCGGGGGTTAGGGTCATATCGCCTTCCTACCTCCCCCCCTGCAAAGCTCAAATGGGCAAAGCTTAAATGGGCAAGGCTCAACTGGCCGCTCGATGACCGCCGCTTCGAACGCCCCCTCGAATGTCTATCAGCCGCTGATCACGGAGATCGTGGACGGCCGGCGCAATGTCTTTCTCACGGGCCGGGCGGGTACGGGCAAGACGACGCTGCTGCGCCAGTTGATATTCAATTCATTGGAGAAGGCGGTGGTGCTGGCGCCGACGGGGTTGGCGGCGGTGAATGTCGGTGGGCAGACGATCCATTCCTTCTTCAATTTTCCGCCGCGCCTGCTGGACGAGGGCGACACCCGCAAGATCCGCAATGGCCGGCTGGTGCGGGCAATCGAGACGATGGTGATCGACGAGGTCTCGATGGTGCGCGCCGACATGATGCAGGCGATCGACAACACGCTTCGGCTCAACCGCGGCAGCAAGCAGCCTTTTGGCGGCGTGCGGATGATCCTGTCTGGCGACCTGCACCAGTTGCCGCCCGTGGTGGAGGGCGAGGTCGAGCACATTCTCGAGCAGAGCTATGGCGGTCCGTGGTTCTTCCGTGCGCCCGCGTTCGCGGCGGCTCAGTTCCGGCTGGCGGCGCTCAAACGTGTCTTCCGGCAGGAGGATGCGGTGTTCATTCGCATCCTCAACGCACTGCGTAATGGCCGCCTGAGCGAAGAAGATGAAGCGATCCTGCGCACGCGCGTTTCGGAACGCACGCCGGCCGAGGCCAGCCTCACACACGTCGTGCTGACGCCAAACAACGCCGCGGCGTGGAAGATTAACCAGCTGCGTCTGGCCGAACTGCCGGGCGAGGCGAAGGGCTATGCCGCGACGCTGGAGGGAAATTTCGAGGCGAAGGCGTTCCCGACCGAGGAAGTTCTGGAGCTGAAACCTGGCGCACGCGTGATGATGATTCGGAACGATCCGCAGGGGCGCTGGGTGAATGGTTCCCTGGGCGTCGTGTCGGCGCTCGGTGACTCGGACTGCTTCGTAAAGATCAACGGCGAGGTGCATCGCGTCGCCCAGCAGGCGTGGGAGAAATTCCGCTACGAGTTCGACGCCGCGGCCAAATCCGTCTCGCGCACCGTGGTGGGATCGTTCAAGCAGCTGCCGCTGCGCCTTGCCTACGCGGTCACGATCCACAAGAGCCAGGGCATGACGCTCGACAAGGTCCACATCGATTTTGATCGGGGCATGTTCGCGCACGGCCAGGCCTACGTGGCGTTCTCGCGCTGCCGCACGCTGGAAGGACTGGAGCTATCGCGGCCCTTGCGCCCGCGCGACATCATCATCGACCGTTCGGCGTTCGATTTCGGCGAGCTGACGCCGGTGAGCGATACCGAACACTATCTGCTGGCCGACATGGCCAAACCGCAACTCGATTTGAAGGGCTAGCGCCCGGTCGAGCCGAAGCCGCCCGTTCCCCGCTTCGTCTCATCAAGCGAATCGACATGATCGAAAACGGCGCGCGTCACCGGCGCGATCACCATCTGCGCGATGCGCTCGCCGCGCTTCACGATGAACGGATCCTTGCCGTGGTTGATCAGGATCACCTTCACCTCGCCGCGATAGTCGGCATCGATCGTACCGGGCGAGTTGAGACACGTGACGCCGAACTTGGCCGCGAGCCCCGAGCGCGGCCGCACCTGCGCCTCGTAACCGGGGGGCAGTGCGATGGTGAGACCGGTCGGGATCATCGCACGTTCGCCAGCGGCGAGGATCACCGGTTCTTGCTCCGGCACCGCCGCGCGCAGATCCATGCCGGCCGCATCCGCCGTCTCATACGCCGGCGGCAGCAATCCTTCGAAGTGCGCAAGAGTTGCGACACGAATCGTGACGGGATCGGGCATAACAGTCTCCTGTGAGAGAGACCTAGCGCGACGCCTTCTCCGAAGCGAGCGCCGGCTCGGGCGATCCACAGCTTGCCGTCTCGACATCCGCCGCAAAGCGCAGCTCGCGCCGGGGGCGCACATCGGCTGTCACCTCGGCATAGGTCGGGTGCTTCTTGTAGGCTTTCAGCGCCGCGATATCGGGGAATTCCGCATAAACGACGATGTCGATGTCGTTGCCGAAATTGTCGACCTTGTTATTGGCCGTGACCTCGAACAGCGTCGAGCCCGGGATCGCGCCTAGGCGCTTCAGGCGGTGGACGATGTCAGCCTTTTCGTCGGCGTTCTTCAGGGTGAAGAAGACGATGTGTCGGATCATGCAATTGAGTTAGGCGCTGATCCGCGAGCCGGCTATCGCTTTGCCCGCGTTATTCCGCCGCGCCCTATCCTGCAGCGCCGGGGGCCCGGATTTCGGGGGCATGAAACGCTTCCGCGATGCGCTCCGCCAGTTTCAAGGCTACTTGGCTCTTGGCCATGCGCGGCCAGCGTTCCGTGCCTTGGCGCGTGACCAGCAGGACCTGATTGTCCGCGCCGCCCATCACGTCACCGGACACATCGTTGGCGACAATCCAGTCGCAGCCCTTTTTGGACAGCTTGGCCCTGGCGTATTTTTCAACGTCATTGGTTTCGGCGGCGAAGCCGATCACTAGCGCTGGCCTGCCTTTCTTCTTCGTGCCGATGGTTTTGAGAATGTCGGGGTTCTCAACCAGCTGCAGCGGCGCGGCTGTTTC
Organism: Hyphomonadaceae bacterium; assembly: GCA_035548775.1. Classification (GTDB taxonomy): domain Bacteria; phylum Pseudomonadota; class Alphaproteobacteria; order Caulobacterales; family Hyphomonadaceae; genus UBA7672. The sequence continues at coordinate 5,906 of DASZSI010000258.1, read as the reverse complement.
GGCGGCGCCCTTGACCTTGAGCTTGGTCTGCGCGCGCGTGGCGGGACGCCAGTCGGCCACCGCGGCGACTGCGACCATGATGTCGGCGGGCAGTTGCGCCTTCACGGCCTCCAGCATCTCGACGGCGGTTTCGACCTTCACGGGCGTCACGCCATCCGGGATGGGGAGCGATGTGGGCCCCGTGACCAACCGCACATCGGCGCCGAGGCGCGCGAGGGCTTCGGCGATCGCATAGCCCTGCTTGCCGGAAGAGTGGTTCGAGATGAAGCGCACCGGATCGAGCGGCTCGCGCGTCGGGCCCGCGGTGACGATTGCGGTGCGGCCGGAGAGCGGGCCTTTGCCCGACGGCGACATGAGAAGCTTGCGAATTTCGGCCGCAATGCGCTCGGGCTCGGGCAGGCGCCCCGGGCCAAACTCGCCGCAGGCCATCGGGCCGACATCCGGCTGCATCACATGGATGCCGTCGCCTTCGAGCTGCTTGATATTGCGGCGCGTGGCGGCGTGCTCCCACATCCGCACGTTCATCGCAGGAACCATCAGCACCGGCTTGTCGGTTGCGAGCAGGGCGGTGGAGGCAAGATCGTTGGCGAGCCCGTTGGCCACCTTCGCCATCAGGTCGGCAGTCGCGGGGCAGACGACAATCAGGTCAGCTGAACGCGACAGTTCGATATGGCCCATCTCCGCCTCGTCGGTGAGGTTGAAGAGGTCTTGGAAGACTTTCTCGCCCGATAGGGCCGAAACCGAAAGCGGCGTCACGAATTCCGCGCCAGCCTTGGTGAGGATCACGCGCGCGCCAATGCCTTCGCGGCCAAGCAACCGGATCAGCTCCAGCGACTTGTAGGCGGCAATGCCGCCGCCGATGATCAGAAGGATACGCTTGCCGTCCAAGGCCGATGGCTCCCGGTAACCGGCAATAGATAGTCAATCCGGGTCGAGATTGCACGAAGCCCGAGCCGGCGATCCGGCGGAATTAATAAAGGATTCGGCAAGACCTGGCGGCCGGCGCCCTATCTGGGGCCCCGGTTCAACGGCGGGGCGGCAGGCGCCCGGAGAGTCCGGTCGCTCATGGCGCGCGACATGGCGCAGAAAAAGCCGATGCCGATCCTGGGCTTGGCGGCCGATTTGGCGGCGAAGGTGACGACCGCCGTCTTCATCGCACCGGGCGCGGGACGCAGGTCGATCTGGAATGGGGCGGACTTGCCGGCGCCGACGGACTTGTTGTGCTCGGCCTCCAGGGCCTGCGAATTCAGCACCCAGCCGGCCTGGTCGACCAGGGCGACGGAAAGGCCAGGGATAGCGACGGTTGCATTCGATGTGTTGCGAATCTCTCCGCTGACCCGGACGAAATCCTTGCCTTTCGCCTTCGTGTCGCGGAACTGATGCGCCTTTATGCCCGTGATCTTCAGGGCGTCGAGCATCGGTGGTTCGCCGATGCCGATCCCGACATGCTCCTTCCTTCGGTTTAGCGCCTTGCCGTCGAGGTCGCCCCAGGTGATGTCGCTTTCCTTCCTCCCGCGCAGCACGAAGTCCTGGTAGTCGCCGATCATGGCCTGCGCCTCGGCGAGGGCTTCGCGCGCCTTCTGCAGGTTGCGGACAGCTTCCTGGCGTTTCAGTTCGGCGGCTTCCACCGCCTTCGTGTCGACCTTGCCGTCCGCGGCGTCGCGCCGCGACAGTTCTGCTGCTGCGGTCACGGTTTCTGCGCGACTGGCGGCGGCGAGCACGTTGGTGCTTGCCTCGAATTCCTGCGCCAGCAGGTTGCCGATGGAGGGGGCGCCGACAGGATCAAACCTTATGCCGGTTGGCGCGCCGCCGCAGCGCCCGGCATCCGAGCGCGACGTAGCCTGCGTTTTTTCCACGTCGGCTTGCAGACTGGCGAGGTCCTGCGCGGTGAATTGCGGCGCGCCTTCGCCCACATCGGGGATCGGGACCATGCCGGTGATGACGACCTTGTCTGCGTCATCCGTCTTGGGCAGTGCGACGCGCATCTGGGCCAGCGCTGACGAGGCTCCGAAGGCGGCGGCGAGCAAGGCAAGACTTACGATTCCCGATCGGCGCATGATCCTGTTCCAGCCAAGGATGTGGCGCGTTCAGGATCAGACTGACAGAACCGGAAAGCTTGTCCAGCCGAGGCCGGCTCGGTTCAGGACTGGTTGGTTTTCATGTTGGCGAAGAACTCCGCCGAGCCGGGGATTTCACCCGTTCTTTCGCCAGGGACATTCTCGCAGAACCTCACCCAGGACAGTTTCGACTCGACGCCGAACTGGGTTTCGATGCTGGCGCGCTCCGGATGGTCGAGCGAACCGATGGTCACGTAAATCCGGGCCTCGGGCAGGTTGTAGGCGAAGGTGAGAGGGGTGCCGCAGTCCTGGCAAAAGCCGCGACGCGCAAGATTGGATGAGGCGAAGAAGGCGGGCTTGCCCCTGGTCCATTCCAGGCTGTCCTTGCTGCAGCCGGCCAGCGCCGCGAAGACCCCGCCCGTTGCTCTTTGGCACATGCGGCAGTGGCAGACGTGGGGCTTCTCAACTTCGGCCACGTGCATGGCATAGCGGATGGCGCCGCACTGGCAGCCGCCGGTTATCGGATTGTCGATCCGATTCATGGACGCCTCGTAAGATTCAACACGTCAGTAAGGATGCCATGGGATAACTTTCAGGAACAACGCGGTTTTCTCATAGGGGGTCGGACGCCTTCTACGGGAACTGACTCAACCGGTTGGCGCATGGCCCGCCCTGTGCTGGCATGCGCATCGAAGGGACTAGAGACTCGATGTTTGGCAAACCCAGTCCCAGCAACTTCAATCGCACCCTCGTGGGCGAATGGCGCGCCGATACGATGAGCGGCGACGTGAAGGGCGAGATCACGGCCATCTTCAACACCGACGGCACCTTCCTTACGCGTAACCGCATGGAAGTGCGTGGCCGCCCGGCCGACCCGGTCACCCAGGCCGGCCGCTACCGGATCGAACCCGTCGACAAGCAGCGCTTCAAGCTGTTCACCATCGATGAGAACGGGTCCCCCGTTTCCGCAACCGTCCGGCATTTCGTCGACCGCAACACCATGATCAACGAAGTCGGCCGGATCACCTTCAAAAGGGTCGAAGGCGAACAAGCGCCCTTGTTCTAGGCCGCCATACCGCTCTTCTTTGTTGTAACGGCCCCGAAAAACGTGCCCTGATGTGGCCTAACGGCGCTCGCGGCCAGCGCGGGGCCATACGGGGAGAGACATCCATGAAAGCCATCATCGTCGCCGGGCTTGCCGCCCTGGCAGCGTCCAGCATCGCACCGGCATTCGGGCAAGAAGCTGGCGTCACTGTCCGCTCCATCCGCGTGCTTGCGGCCGATCCGGAAAAGGCGGCGGTCTTCTACGAGAAGGCGTTCGGAATGTCCGAGACGCGTCGACCGGTGAACACCGACACCTTCAAGGAGATTGTGATCAATTCCGGTTCGACAGCCGAAAAGGCGAAAGCCGCGAAGTCGACCCCGATCGTGATCGCCACGCGTCGCAACAAGGACGAAAAGCCCCTCTCGATGCCGGCGCTCATCCTCGAAGTGCCCGACATGGACAAGGCGGTTGCGGCCGTGGTGGCGGCGGGCGGCAAGGGCGGCAAGCCTGCCAAGTCTGGCGAAGGCCTCACCTACTGCATGGTTGCCGACAATGAAGGCAACCCGATCGAGCTGTTGCTGAAGCAATAGCTCCACGACACCTCGTCATTCACCGGTCAGAAAGAAAAGACGGCGAGCCGAATGCCGCGGCCGCCGTCTTTTCAGTTCTGCACGGCCTGATCGCCGGTTGCGGTCCCGGAGGTCAGGCCGGCGGCAGGCTCGGAGACCGGGCCGGAAGCATCGGCAGAGGCGTGGGAGGAGGAAAGGTTCGTGAATTTCAGCCGGGGTTCACCCGCGACCGTCCAGATCCCGAAACCCAACAGGATCGACATGGCAAAAACGGACAGGTGCATCGTGCGACATCCCACCCCGCGTCTTGAGCGCGGTCTTGCGGGGAGATACGTCTCCCTCGTCTGGCTGGATGGATAACTCAAACCAATTTCTTTTTGCTGAAGGGCAAATCCAGTCTCGCCAAGGCGCCGTATGGGCGCCCCCTATGGCTCCCCGTGAGCCCCCTCCCCAAGCCCGGAAACATCCTTTATCAAAAGGGACAAATCCCCTGTCCGGCGAGGAGCAACTCCCATGCGCGATTATCTGAAATTCTACATCAACGGCGCCTGGGTCGATCCCGTCACGCCCCGTACGCTGGACGTCCAGAACCCGGCGAACGAGGAAAACTACGCGCGGATCTCGATCGGTTCCAAGGCCGACGTCGATAAGGCCGTCGCAGCCGCCAAGGCCGCTTTCCCGGCCTTCGCCGCCACCACCCGCGAATACCGCGCCGACCTGCTCGACAAGATCGTCGCCGCCTACCAGAAGCGCCTGGGCGACCTCGCCGGCGCGATCTCCGAAGAAATGGGCGCGCCCGGCTGGCTCGCCCAGGCGGCGCAAGCGCCCTCGGGCCTTGGCCACCTGATGCAGGCTGCCGCCTACCTTCGCAAGTTCGAGTTCGAGGAGCGCCGCGGAAAGCACCTCATCCGGAAAGAGCCGATCGGCGTCTGCGCCTTCATCACCCCGTGGAACTGGCCGCAGAACCAGATCGCCTGCAAAGTCGCCCCCGCCATTGCGGCTGGCTGCACCATGGTTCTGAAGCCGTCGGAAATCGCGCCGATCGACGCCATCATCTTCGCGGAAATCATGCACGAGGCCGGCGTGCCGAAGGGCGTGTTCAACCTCGTCAATGGCGATGGCCCGGGCGTGGGCGCAGCCCTGTCCTCGCACCCTGACGTCGACATGGTGTCTTTCACCGGCTCGACCCGCGCAGGCGTGCTGGTCGCGCAGGCTGCAGCGCCGACGGTCAAGCGCGTGGCGCAGGAACTCGGCGGCAAGTCCGCCAACATCGTGCTGGATGACGCCGACCTGGAGAAGGCGGTGAAGTCGGGTGTGATGCAGATGATGACCAACTCAGGCCAGAGCTGCAACGCGCCGAGCCGCATGTTCGTCCCGCGCAACAAGCAGGACCAGGCCAAGGCCGTCGCCAAGGCGACCGCCGAAGCCGTGAAGGTTCAGGACCCTAAGACCGCGGAGAAGGGCGCAATCGGCCCGGTCGTTTCCGAGACCCAATGGAACAAGATCCAGGGCCTCATCAAGAAAGGCATCGATGAAGGCGCAACGCTTGTCACGGGCGGCCTTGGCCGGCCGGACGGCCTCAACCGCGGCTACTATGTGAAGCCCACGGTGTTCGCCGACGTGAAGAACAACATGACAATTGCGGTCGAGGAAATCTTCGGGCCGGTGCTCTGCATCCTGCCTTACGACACCGAAGACCAGGCGATCGAAATGGCCAACGACACGGTCTACGGCCTGTCCGGCTATGTGCAGGGCAACCAGGAGCACGCGCAGAAAGTCGCCAGCCGCCTCCGCACGGGCATGGTGCACATCAACGGCGCCGGCTCCGACCAGGGCATGCCGTTCGGCGGCTATCGCCAGTCGGGCAATGGCCGCGAGTGGGGCGTGGAAGGCATCAACGAATTCCTCGAAACCAAGTCGGTCTTTGGCTTCGCCACGGCCTGACCCCTCGCCCCGGTACGGGGCAGGGAATTGTAATCTAGATTCAGGCCGGTTCGCATTTTGCGGACCGGCCTGTTTCGTTGGCGTTCACATTCGAACACCTATCTTGGATACTGAGAGACTACGCGCTCCCACAGGAGACAGACATGATCCGCAAGTTTCTGGCCGCCGCCGCCTTGGCGGGCTCGCTCGGCCTTGCCGCCTGCGAAAGTTACGGCCCCACGCCCTATCAGCCGCGCGACAAGTACGACGGCGGCTATTCCGAAACCAAGATCGAGAACGATCGCTATCGCA
>DASZSI010000257.1:0-22823 GCA_035548775.1 Hyphomonadaceae bacterium | reverse complement strand
GTAAAACGCGCCTCAGCGCGCCTTTTCAGCGATCCTCGCGCGGGCAAGGTCATCCGACACGCGGTTGGTGGCGCGGCCTTCCCTGGCGGCCTGATCAAGCACTTGGCCGACCGTCACGCCAAGCTGCTGCACCTTCTGCTCTACCCAAGCCGGGTCGTAGTTGCCGCTGATCTCGGCCGCGACGTTGATGATGCCGCCGCCATTGATGACGTAGTCGGGCGCATAGAGCACGCCGCGCTCGCGCAGCTTGTCGCCCATCTCGGGCGTCGAGAGCTGGTTGTTGGCGCCGCCGGCGATCACCTTTGCCTTGATGCGATCGATCGTGCGCGGATTTACGATCGCGCCCAGTGCGTTGGGCGAGAAGATATCCGCGGGCTGGTCGTAGATCTCGTCGGGATGGACAGTCTTTGCGCCAGTCGCTGCAGCCACCGATTTCACCGCGTCCTGGTTAACGTCTGCAATCGTCAGACGCGCTCCGGCTTTGGCCAGGTGATCGCAAAGATACGCGCCGACATGCCCCACGCCCTGCACGGCGATGTGCTTGCCGTTGAGATCGCTGGAGCCGAACGCCCGCTCCGCGCAGGCCTTGATGCCGAGAAACACGCCCTTGGCCGTCACAGGCGAAGGATCGCCGCTTGCCGCTTTACCCGTCGACAGGCCGGCCACGTATTTCGTCTCCTCCGCCGCGTAGGCCATGTCCGCGACCGACACGCCCACGTCTTCCGCCGACCAGTAGCGGCCATCCAGCGTCTCGATCGCACGGCCAAGGGCGCGGAACATTTCCGGCGTCTTGTCGGTCTTGGAGTTGCCCCAGATCACCGCCTTGCCGCCGCCCAGCGGCAGGTCGGCCATGGCGTTCTTGTAGCTCATCCCCTCCGAGAGGCGCAGGGCATCGACGAACTGCTCGTCCGAGTTGGCGTAGTTCCACATCCGGCAGCCGCCGCCTGCCGGCCCCAGCGCGGTGGAGTGGATCGCGATGATGGCGCGAAGCCCAGTCTTCTCATCGTAGAAATGATGAACGCTTTCGTGCTTCGCGAACGCGGCCTTGTCGAACATCTTGAAATCCTTCGTCGGGGGAGGCGCCGAACCGGGCCGGTCGAGGCGGCCCGGCGCGCATATACGCCCAGTCCCAGCGCCCGTGAACTGCCAAGCTGAGCACGTTTGTGCCCGTGGCGACAATTCTGAAGCTTCGATCCGCAAGGATATTTCGAGGGCTAGTGCTGATGCTCGCCCTGCTGGTTGGAAGGCGGGGGCGCCGAGGCGGCAGCGTCCGGCTTCATCATCATAGGACACATCTTCATCATGGCCGCATGGTCGATCCCCTGCTTGTGCATCTGGTCCATGCCGCCGGGTTTGTGCATCTCATCCATCATCTTCTGACACTCGGCTGGGCTGTGCGATGGCGGCTCGTGCGGCGCCGGTGGCGGCGTCATCACACATCCTGTCGTCAGAAGTCCGGCCAGTGCTACAAAAAGACTCACGCGCATCATCGCCTCCATGACGCCTCTGTCCATCGCACGGAACGTAGATGGCGCCGGAATTTCAGGATTGACGGCGATCAATCGGCGACTGCGTCTCAGGCGAGACGGGGTCTAGTTGCCCTTGTCGAACAGCGTATCGGCCGCGCCGGCGTCGTCCGGTTCGACCGGCGTGTCGAGCATCGCTTCGGTCATCGCGACGCGAGGCGTTACTTCGCGCGGGGTCTTGTCGGCGATCCAGATGTTCACTTCCAGTGCGCCGCCTTCAAGCGCCCGCAAGCGCGCGCGCCAGCTCTGGGCTTCCCATGCCAGCTCCTGCAGGAACAGCGCGCCTTCGCGGCCATTCATGCCCGTCTGCGCCGCCGTTTCGAGGATCTGCGCGAGGCCGGCATAGCCTTGCCGCGCCGCGTCGATCACCTGGCCTGTCACCGGGACCCGCTGCACCGAGGCAAAGCCCGCCAGCTTGAGTAGTTCTTCAATTTCGTCGGCGCCGGACAGCTGCGGTTCGGCCCAGGCCGACGCAAAGGCTTCCGGCGGCGTTTTCTTGGTTGTGCGCGTCGTGTCGAGAAACACCCAGCGGCCGGTCTCGGTCAGGGCCCGGCACGCGCGCCCCACCATTCCCGCCTTGTGGTCGGCATAGGCGAACGCCTCGCAGCTCACGAGACCTTCCAACTGGCCGTCGGCAAACATCTTCGGACGATCGAGATCGGCGGCGGCGACGTCGGCCTTAGGCGCCTGCGCCTGGATCAGCACAGCACAGCCTGAGCGCCATTCGCCCACACGCGCCTTGCGATCCGACTGCGCGGCAAATGCATTGAGCAGCGCCGGATCGACTCCCAGGAAGCCGATGTCGCCCGGCTTGTCCGCGGTCTCGAGCACTGTGTCGAGCAGCAGCGTGTCGAGCGTGAACGAGCCCGGCGTCAGCCGGCCTTCGCCCCATAGCGTCTCCAGAGCCTTCATCCGAACGGCGGCGGCATCGCTCACCGTTTCCGGGCTCACCGTTTCCGGCTTCTTCTCTTCCGTGGCCTCGGGCGCGGCTTCGGCGACCACTTCAAGCTTCGGCTTCTCGGGTTTCTTCTTCTCGGGTTTTTCCGCCTTCTCGGCCTTCTCGGCCTTCTCCGCCTTTTCAGGCTTCTCGGCCTTGGCTTTCTTCGCGGCGGCTTTTTCCTCGGCCTCGGCATCAGCCTCGCCTGGGACCGGCGGCACGTAATCCACGCCGTTCCACCAGGCGCCGAAGCGGCCCGCAAAGTCGCCTTTCGCCTTTACGGCCTTTGGCGCTTCGTCTTCTGTTTTCGCCTGCGCAAGCATACCGCGCGACACGTCCCTGACACTACAAATCCCAGCCTCGGACCCTACCCGGATTTGGTTAATTTTCGGGCCCGGCCGATGGGTGAAATTTCATCGTTTTCAGGGCGGTTTGACGCGCCAGGCACAACCCGGCAACACTAGGCGCCGGCCAACCGGAACCAGTCCTTGAGGCTGCGTTTGATGAAGTCGGCTAGCCGCCCTTTTGGCTCCAGGCCCCACTGGATCACTGCGCCGTGGTGCTGGGCGTCCAGCAGGCGGGCGGCCGTGCTGGCGGGCACGCGCAGCGGCGGCAGGCGTTTCAGGATAGCAGCCCGGAACACCTTGAACCGGTCCAGCGCCAAACGATTCATCACCGGATCACGGATATCCTCGCGCAACCACAGCAGATGGTCAGCAAGGTCGGGATTGTCGCCGAACAGCTGCGTCGCGTCGGTGTAGATCTGGATGACGACATCTGCGCCCACGCCATCCGGCAGTCCCTTGATCCACTCCAGGAAGCGGTCGTTGTCGCGGGCAAAGGCGCGTTCGATCAAGGTCTGCTTGTCGCCGAACCTCTGCAGCAGGGTGGCCGGCGCAATACCGACCTTCTTCCCGAGTTCAGCGAGCGTGAAGCCGCCCGGCCCCATACTGGCCATCAGCGGCAAGGCGCGATCGAGAATGTCCTCGTCGCTGATCGTCTTGCGTCTTGGCACTACAACACCCGCGCAGGGGCCAGCGCTGGCCCCAGTCCTTCCATACCCAGCGCCCTGGCGATCAGTTGAGCCAACTCGCGCCGTTCAGGATCCTGATGGATCTGGCAGTACCTCGCCCACAGGAGGAAACGGTCTGCACCGTCGACGGTGGGCCCCGCAGCCATCTCCCTCACATTGGCGTCAAACAGGCGCGGAAAATCCGGCGTGCGGCCATCGACGTCCGTAAATCCGTACTCGCGACCAAGATCAGACGCGAAGAAGACGCCGCCCGACTTTCGCTTCAGGTCGGGGTCGGCCGCGAGCGCGACCACGGCGCGGCCCGAGAGAAGCGGCGTCTCTGACTCGGCGAAATACTGGTCCTTCGCGATTGCCTCGCGCCAATTGTCTTCGGCCACGCCAAAGTGATCGAGGACGGCTTCCGAGCGCAGGAATCCCGGCGACAGGGACAACGCGGCAACGCCCGTCCGCACCAGTTCCATCGCCATGCCGTAGGCCAGGCGGATCAGCCCAGCTTTCACCAGATCATAGAGAATATGGCCGCGATATCCGGCAAAATGCCCGTCGATCATCTCGACGATCAGGCCCCTGTTGGCCTGGACCATCAGCGGCGCCAAATGCCGGTTGGTGATGACGTGGCTGAGAAGCGTCTGGTCGAGGTAGGCGCGGACATTCGACAGGTCGACCTCCCAGAACCGCTTGGACCAATCGACTAAGGGATCACCGCCCCAGATGCTGTTGACCAGCACATCAAGCCGCCCAGCTTCGTGGCGCACGCGATCCGCCAGGGCCGCAACCTCTTTCTCGCGCGTGTGATCGACGCGAATGGCGACTGCTCGCCCGCCGGCTTGCTGAATCAGGGCGACCGTTTCATCCAGCTTTTCCGGCCGATCCATTCCCTGCGGATGACCGACGGCGCTGCGCCCGGTGCAATAGACAAACGCGCCCGCCTCGCCCAGAGCCCGCGCCACGCCGCGCCCTGCGCCGCGTGTCGCGCCGGCTACCAGCGCGACCTGTCCGTCCAGCCGCCTGTCTTTTGTCATAGTCGACCCCAGCCGCCGGATGCGGATGAACCGTTTATAAATGACCGTTCATTTATGAGTCAATCCGGAACGCATCCGCCGCTGGGCTCGGCAACCCGCAAGACCTGTGGGAAGCCGATACAGCTACGACGCCGCGGCACGTTTCCAAGGAAGGGGCGGCGCCTTGGACGGCAGGGGCGCCTTGGGATCCTCGACAAACGCCAGCACGTCCTTCCACACCGTTTCGGCCTGAAGGTCGTTCATCAGCATGTGGTAGCCCTTGGCGTAGTAGGCCGTGCGGACATGAGGCGGCAGTTTCCTAGCGGCACGCTCCACACCCTCCGGCGGGATCACCTGGTCATGCGCGCCGTAAAGCAACAGCGTCGGCACGCTTGGCGGCAGCTGGCTGATCTTGGCGTCGGCATCCTCCATGATCGAGACCACGCCATAGACGCTGTCGATGCGGTTGGTCTTCTGGACGTTGGGGTCGAACCACATCTCGCGGAGTTTTTCGTTGTTGTCCGTGGCGGTGATGTGCACCTCCTTGGGCGGCACCACGATCCATCCTGGCCGCACATGCGCGCTGGCCCACAGGCTGACGCTGTAGGTCCAGGGCAGCACGCCCCAGCCATATAGCCCCGGACCCGACAGGATCAGGGCGTCCGCGCCCGGCGGCGGCCGCTCCGCGAACGCCGTGATCGCCACCGACGCGCCCATGCTCTCGCCTACCACCGCGATCTTGGCGTTGGGATGCATGCGCCGCGCGATCTGCACGGCCGTGGCGAGGTCCTTTCGCATCACTTCCGGATCCGGCCAGATCATCCAGCCCGGTGACCGGCCGAAGCTGCGCTGGTCGTAGGCATAGACGACTGCGCCATGATCGGACCAGTACTTACCCGCCGCCTTGAAGGCGCCGGCATAGTCATTCATGCCGTGGACCGCGATGATGACGACCTGCGGCTTCGCCGGGACGGATACAAGATCGCATAGAACAACCGCATCATTGGTCAGGGCAGGACAATCGGCGTCGGCATTCGGACCGAAGCTTGGCTCCGATTTGGACGGCTCAGCCGTCGGCTTCCACACGCTGAGGCCCAGCCGCGCGCCGTCGTAACTCGTGAACCAGTTGTCCGAGAACCCGGTCGCGGGCGTTACCCGCCCAACCGTCATCGCCTGCTGCATCACCGGCGCGCATGCCGAAAGGCACAGCATCAGCACTCCGAACAAAGGCGCCAGCCGATTAGACATGCGTCTAGGTTTCCCAACCTCCCCGCGCTCGTCCATACTCTAGCAGCAGCAAAAAACCCCGGAAGACCGATATGCCGCACGTGGAACTTGTCATCGATCCCCGCCAGCGCGACCTCGGCGGTTTTAATGTTCGCCGCCTGCTGCCCTTCGCAAAACGCCGAAATGTCGGGCCTTTCGTGTTCTTCGATCACCTGGGCCCGGCGCAATTCCCGGCTGGCCAAGGCATCGATGTGCGCCCACACCCCCATATCGGTCTCGCAACCGTGACCTTCCTGTTCGAGGGCGCGATGGACCATCGCGACAGCCTCGGCTCCTTCCAGACCATCCGGCCTGGCGCCGTGAACTGGATGACGGCGGGCCGCGGCATCGTCCATTCCGAACGCACGCCGCATGCCGAACGCCGTGCCGGCCACAGGATCGAGGCCATCCAGACCTGGGTCGCCCTTCCCAAGTCCCACGAGGACCAGGCCCCGACTTTCCGCCATCACCCGGGTGAGACCCTCCCCCGCATCGGCTCGGGCGGTGCAATGGGGACGCTGATCGCGGGCTCTGCCTATGGCCAGCGCTCTCCGGTGGAGTTCCCGCATGGCATCTGCCAGCTGGTTCTGGAGGCCGCTTCCGACACCACCATCAAGGCGCCGCCGGCGCCGGAACTCTGCCTCTATGTCGTGCGGGGGTCGGCGCGGATCGGGGACACGGCCCTGTCCGAAGCCCAGATGGCTATCCTGGCGCCCGAACGGCCCTGCCGGATCGAACTTTCGGCGGGAACCCGCATCATGATGGCCGGAGGCGACCCGCTCGACGGCCCGCGTTTCCTGGACTGGAACTTCGTGGCCTCCTCCAAAGAGCGCCTCGCTCAAGCCGCCGCCGACTGGCGCCAGTCCATTGCCGGCGGCTTCGCGGGCACGCGCTTTACCCAGCCTCCCGAAGAAACCGCATGGATACCCCTGCCCGGTGATCCCCAACCGCCGGGAATGGACCACATTCCCGACGACCATGAAGGTCGCGATGGTCATGACTGGAGCTGATCTGGGCTAATTGGAAAGAATTCGCAGGCCAGGGGAACTGTTCCGGGCCTTCACCGTTCTATTCGCGAACTGGTTGATCAGTAGAACGCAAGTTGGAACGTCATTCGGTTTTGAAGGACCCGTCACTTCGGTGACGGGTCTTTTAATTTCAAGGCCTTCCCAGCACTCTCGCCCTTGCCGTCGCCCTCGCCGGGCTTAATGTGCCCGGCAATCGAGGGAGAAGTGGATGAAGCTGCTAACCTGGTCAGCCGCGGGGCTGGCGTTCCTAGCCCTTTCGTCCTGCGACGCCAAGAAGGCCGAGCCTGCCGCTGCGGCGCCTGCAGCCCCCGCCGCCCCGGCCGGCCCCGTCGGGGCCAAGTTGACCACCTCGCCAGACATTACGGCTGCGGACCTCGCCGCCCGCGACAAGGAACTGGCGGACGACAAGTATGAAGGCCGCGGCCCCGGAACGCTGACCGGCGAAGCCGCAGCCCAATGGATCGCCGACGAAATGAAACGCGCGGGCATGGAGCCCGGCGGCCCCAACGGCTCCTGGTTCCAGGAAGTCGGCATGGTCGCGCAGACGGTCGATCCCGACACCTCCTCGCTCAAGATCACCAACGGCAAGGACAAGACCTGGGACCTGAAGGATGGCCCCGACGCCGTCTACATCACCAAGGCGCAGGACAAGAAAACCGTCTCCTTCGCCGACACCGACATGGTGTTCGTCGGCTATGGCGTGAACGCGCCCGAAGAGAAGTGGAACGATTACGCCGGACTCGACGCCAAGGGCAAAACCGTCGTGATGTTCGTCAACGATCCCGGTTTCATCACCAACGACCCGAAGCTCTTCAAGGGCAAGGCGATGACCTATTACGGCCGCTGGACCTACAAGTTCGAGGAAGCCTCGCGCCAGCACGCCACCGCAGCGCTCATCATTCACGAGACCGGCCCGGCCTCCTATGGCTGGAACGTCGTCGAAAGCTCGTGGACCGGCGAGCAGGATGACCTGGTGCGGAAAGACGCCGGCGCCGACCAAGCCCTGCTGCAAGGATGGATCTCGCTCGACAAGGCGCGCGAGATGTTCGCCGCCGCCGGCCTCGACATTGATAAGATGCGCGCCGCCGCCAACAAGCGCGGCTTCAAGCCGGTGGTGATGAAAGGCCTCAAGGCCTCGGCCACGATCAACCAGTCGGTCGAGCAGCGCAAATCGCGCAACGTGATCGGCACGATCAAGGGCGCGACGCATCCGGACGAGCACGTCCTCTTGATGGCGCACTGGGACCACCTCGGCAAATGCACGCCAGTGAATGGCGACGGCATCTGCAACGGCGCGGTCGACAACGGCACAGGCGTGTCGACCATCCTCGACATCGGCGAGAAAATTGCGGCGGGGCCGAAGCCCCAGCGATCGGTCGACATCATGGCCGTCACGCTGGAAGAGTCCGGCCTGCTCGGGTCGGCCTACTATGCCGACAACCCGGTCGTGCCGCTGAACAAGATTGTCGGCGGCATCAACCTCGATGCGCTTTCACCCGATGGCCAGTCGAAGGATGTGGTCGTCGTCGGCTACGGCTCGTCCCAGATGGAGGACATCCTCAAGACCGTCCTCGCCGGACAGAACCGCACGATCAGCCCCGATCCGAAGCCGGAAGCCGGGCATTTCTACCGCTCCGACCACATCAGCCTGTCGAAGAAGGGCGTGCCGATGCTCTACCTCAATTCGGGCACCGACCTCGTGAAAGGCGGCAAGGCGGCCGGCGAAGCCTTCGAGAAGGCGTACGAGGAAAAGGATTATCACCAGCCATCCGACCAGTTCCACGCGGACTGGGACTGGTCCGGCATCGAGCAGGACGCGAAAGCGGCCTACGAGGTCGCCAACCAGCTCGCCAACTCCACGGAATGGCCGGCCTGGTATCCCGGCAACGAGTTCAAGGCGATCCGCGAAGCCTCGCTGAAGGGGAAATAATGACTGCCGCCCTGAGGGACAGGCGACGTTGCGCAAGCTGCGCGCGCCTTGGTCCCGAGGGCTTTCATACTGACTGAAGAACGATCCTGGGAACGTCCAATGTCTGAAATGCCACCCGGCTTCCGCATCTATCTTGCCAACGCCACCAAGCTTACCGGCAAGTCCGAACTGGACATGCTGCTCGTGCTGTCGAAGTCCGGTCTCAAGAAGCATGGCGAATTGCGCGAGCACGCGATGGAATCGCTCGGCCTCGGCCACGGCCACGCCAACGCGCTTGCCGCCTACTACCTCCGCCCCGACTGGCAGCCGCAGGGCGGCAAGGCGCTGAAGGCCCTGATCAAGCCGCCGCCGGCGCCCAAGCCGACAAAGGCGCCTCCGCCGAAACCTGCGCCTGTGGTCAAAGCTGCCGCCGCCAAGGCCCCGCCGCCCAAGCCGGTCGCGAAGGCCGCCGCCAAGCCCGCGCCCGCTCCGGCCAAAAAGCCAGCGCCGGTCGCCGCAAAGGCCACGGCGAAGAAGGCGCCGCCGCCGAAGGCCGCTCCGCCGAAGAAGAAAAAGTAGCGCGAAAAGCCCGGCCCCATGGTTCGACGGCCGCGCACCGACGTGCGCTGCTCGCCACGAGGCCTTCGACAGGTTAGCGGACGTTTCGCAGCCCTCATGGTGAGCAGCACGCGTAGCGTGCCCGTCGAACCACGAGGGCGTGCTCACCGGCCTCTAAATCTCCCGCGTCATGAACACGCTGAACGGGTCGAGCTTATGGTCGCCGAACGGACCACAGCGGGTGAAGCCGGCTGTTTCATAGAGCTGCAATGCAGGCATGAACGCCGGCGCCGAGCCGGTTTCGAGCCAGAGAGTCTTCAAGCCCATCCTGCGCGCCTGGCCGACGATGTGCTCCAGCATCGCCCTGCCCGCGCCTTTGCCGAGAAACGCGTCGGCGACGCGCATCGACTTGATCTCGCCGTTTGTGGCGTCGAGCTGCTTCAGCGCGCCCATGACGGCGATCTCCTGGCCCGACCAACCCGACCAGAACGTCACGCCCGGCGCACGCAGCTTGCCGAGATCGAACGCATGCACGCTTTCAGGCGGCGAGTTCTCATGCATGCCCGCCAAGTGCTGCTTGACCAGCGTCTGCGTCGCCGCGCCGGCAAGGTCGTCGATGAGAAATTCGAGCGTCACGGCTACATCCGCTCCGGCGTCTCGATGCCAATCAGGCCGAGCACGATCTCGAGTTGTTTCAGGGTCGCGAGGGCCAGCGCGAAGCGCGAGGCTTTCTTGACCGGATCGTCCTCGACCAGGATCGGCGCGGCGGCGTAGAAGCCGGAGAAGGCCTGCGCCAGCGTGTAGGCGTGATCGCACAGGATGTGCGGCAAGCGCTTGTCGTAGGCGCCGCGCAACGCCTCGTCGAAGCCATCGAGCGCGAGCACCAGCGCACGTTCGGCGTCCAGCTCGACCTTGATCGGGCCCGGCGTTACGCCCTCGGCTTCGGCGCGTCGTTTCAGCGATTTCATCCGCACCGCCGCATAGAGGAGGTACGGCCCGGTCTTGCCTTCGAACGCGATGAAGCGGTCGAGATCGAAGATGTAGTTGGTCGTCCGCACGTTGGAGAGGTCCGCGAACTTGATCGCCGCGACCGCCACCTTGTGTGCGATGTCCTTGCGCTCAGCCTCTGGCGCGTCATCGGCGATGCCGGCCTCTTTCATCCGGGCAAGCGCCGCCTCGTCGGCCTGGTTGATCAGGTCGTAGAGTTTCAGCACGCCGCCTTCGCGCGTCTTGAATGGCTTGCCGTCCTTGCCGTTCATCGTGCCGAAGCCGAGGTGTTCGAGGTTGGCCATCGGCGTGTAGCCGGCAAGCTCGCTGGCGCGGAACACCTGCTCGAAGTGCAGCGCCTGGCGCTGGTCGACGATGTAGAGCGTGAGCTGCGGGTCGAGGGTCGCCTTGCGGTCGAGGATCGTGCCGAGGTCAGTGGCGTGATAGCCCACCGCGCCATCGCGGTTTACCAGCAGGAAGGGCGGCATCTCCTTCTTGTCGTCCGGCCGCGCGACGCGGACGATCCAAGCGCCGTCGTCGAACTCTGCAATCTTCCGCGCCTTCAGGTCTTCGACCAGTTGCGGGATGTAGGGCTCGGCATCGCTTTCGCCTTTCCACAGGTCGAACTTCACGCCGAGCGAGGCGCATTCGCGCTCCAGCCCCACGCGCGTTACATCGCAGAACTTCTGCCAGAGGGCGTAATAGCCGGGCCGCTTGGCCTGCAGGTCGGCGGTGGCCTTGCGGTCCTCGTTGCGGCGCGCCTCGTCTGATTTGGACTTGGCGGAGGCCTGCGGATAAAGCCGCTCCAGATCCTCCATCGTCACCGGACTGGCGTTCGGGAACGGACCGGTTGCGCCGTCCTTGAAGTAGGGAAGGTCCGGCTGTTCCAGCTTCACCTCGTTGATGAGCTGGCCCATCTGCAGGCCCCAGTCGCCGAGGTGGACATCGGACGTCACCGTGTCGCCCCGGAAGCGGAAGGTCCGCTGCAATGAATCCCCGATGATGGTGGAGCGCAAGTGGCCGATGTGCATCGGCTTGGCGACGTTCCAGCCGCCGAAGTCCATCACCACGCGCCGCGGATTGGCGACGCGCGAGCCGCCTGCGTGGCGGTCAGCCGCGAGTTCTTCGGCGCGCCTGGCCAGCCCATCCGCAGAGAGACGGATGTTGATGAAGCCCGGCCCCGCGATCTCGGCGCTGGCGATGAGAGGGTTTCCCTTCAGAGCCTCGACGATGGCGCCTGCGATCTCGCGCGGGTTCTTCTTCGCGGCCTTGGCCGCCGCCATGGCGCCGTTGCACTGGAAGTCGGCAAGGTCGGGCCGGTCGGAGCGTCGCATCGCGCCGAGGCCCGCATCGAGCCCCAAGCCCACGAACGCCGCGCCTGCAGCCTCCGACAGAAGACCTGCCAGGTCCTTCATACCCATCATCCGGAAGTCAGAACTAAACCGCGACCCGGTTACTTCGTCGGGGCCTTCTTGTCGACTTGCGGCGTGGCCGGCTTGTCGACGTTCATCAGGAAGCGCGTTCCCGACCGGTTATAGGCCAGCTGTTCCGGCGTCAGGTCGAAGCCGACGATGACCTCGAAGTTCGATCCCGAAACCGTGTCGTTGGCGCGGGGGATTTCGATCCCGTCCAGCTTTTCGGTGTATTTCACGATGTCCTTGCCCGCCGGGAAGGTGATCGGAACCTGGTAGACTTCCTTGGCCAGAACCGAGCGATCGCGGCGGGTCACGGTGACGAAATAGGGATAGTTGTGCTGGGCGCCGTCCGCCTTCGGGCCTTTGCCGAATTCGAAGTCGATCTCGATTTCCATCGTGATCGGGTTGGTGCCGGTATAGCGGCAGAAGCCGCGCACGCCCTCGATCGCGCCCGTGAAGCCGACATTCTCGTGCCGCTGGGCGCCTTTCACCTCGACCACGCGCGAGGCGTCATAGAGCGAGCCAGACACCGGGCACGGGCCCACGTTCGGCTTGTCGTTCAGCGCCTCGCCCACATTGAAGCATCCGGCAAGGGCCAACAGGCCAAGCCCGGCTGAAACAAGACCGACAGCACGCTTCACTGGCTACCCCGCCTTTGGCCCGGGCTCGGGGCCGGGGACATCTGTTGCTGGGTGATAGCCTCGAACCAAGGCGCGGCGCAACGCTCGGAAGCTGCCCAAGATTTGCCGCTTTTGACGCAGGGCGGCCTTGCCGGGGAATAGGGAATGGGGAGTAGGGAATAGTTATGTGATATGGGCGATCCTACTGCCCTTTCCCCACTCGCTACTCTCGATTCCACGCCATTATGAACCGCCCCGCCCTCACCATCCTCCTCGCCGCGCCCCGCGGGTTCTGCGCCGGGGTCGACCGGGCGATCCAGATCGTGGAGCAGGCCCTGTCGAAATGGGGGGCGCCGGTCTTTGTTCGGCACGAGATTGTGCATAACGCCCATGTCGTTCGCCGCCTGGAACAGATGGGCGCCGTGTTCGTCGAAGATCTGGCCGACTGCCCGACTGACCGCCCCGTCGTCTTCTCCGCCCACGGGGTGCCCAAGGTCGTGCCGGCGGAGGCCGAGCGGCGCGAGATGACCTATATCGACGCCACCTGCCCGCTGGTCTCGAAGGTCCACGCCGAAGCCGGGCGGCATGCGCGCAACGGATTGCATATCCTGCTGATCGGCCATGAGGGCCACCCCGAAGTCGTCGGCACGATGGGCCAGCTTGATCCCGGCGCCATGACGCTGATCGAGACCGTCGAGGATGCGGAATCCTTCCAGCCCGCCGATCCCGCGCGCCTCGCCTATGTCACGCAGACAACCCTGTCGGTCGACGACACCAAGGACATCGTCGCCACGCTGCGCCGCCGCTTCCCGAAAATGGCCGAACCGCGCAAGGATGACATCTGCTACGCCACCACCAACCGCCAGGAAGCGGTGAAGGCGATCGCGAGCGAGGCGCAACTCGTGCTCGTGATCGGCGCCGCCAACTCGTCAAATTCGGTGAGGCTGAAGGAAGTGGCGGAACGCTCTGGCGCCATGGCTGCCCACCTCATAGCCTCGGCTGAGGACATCGACTGGGCCTGGTTCGAGGGCGTGACGACGCTTGGCCTCACCGCCGGCGCCTCTGCCCCGGAAACTCTGGTGCAAGGCGTGATCGCCGCCTGTCGCGCAAGATTTGACGTGGCGGTGCGCGAGATCACCACCGCCCACGAGGACGTGGTGTTCCGCGTTCCTCGCATTCTGGAAGCGACCTGAGGCCAGACCAGTTGCCTAGCCCGGCTTTCCCAATAGAGTGGCCGCGGGGGAAATGGGATGGCCCAGATTTTCCTGTCGTACTCGCACCGGGATGAAGCGTTCGCTCGCTCCGTCGTCGATGGCCTGTCGGCGGAAGGCTATTCGCTGTGGTGGGATCGAGTCCTGAAGTCCGGCGAAGATTTCTCGATGCAGGCGGAGAAAGAACTCGACGCCTCGAAATGCGTCGTCGTCGTATGGACCAGCACGTCCCGCAACTCGCTGTGGGTGCGCGCGGAGGCGAACGCCGCGCTGGAAGGCGCCAAACTCATCCAGGTGCTCGGCGAGCCGACCAAGCCGCCGCTGCCCTTCACGATGCTGCATTTTCTGGATTTGACGCGCTGGCGGGGCGACCGGCGGAGTGAAGACTGGCGCGCGCTTTCCCATAGCTGTCACTCCCTGCTGGCCGGCGAGAAGCCGGTCGATCAGGCGCCGGCAGTCAGGAGTTCCGCGCCTTCCCTGTTCGGGCCGATGGTCGCCATCGGCGCCGGTTCGATCGGGCTGGTCGCGATCTCGGCCACGCTCGCCGGGTTGATGGCGAGCGCATCCAGCGGGGCCGCGACTCTTGGCCCGGTTACCGTCGGCTTTTTTGCAGCGGCCGTGCTCGGGCTTGGCTACATGCTCATGCGAACCGTCCAGATCGGCCTCGCCTCGCGGAGGCACGCATGAGCCGGCAGCCGGTGAACAGGTTCGTGCGAAGCGCCTGGCGGCTGCTGATATTCCAGCTCGCGGCGGGCGTGCTGGCGGTCGGCGTAACGGCCTGGGCCGCGTTCCAGGTTGCCCCGCTGCTGCAGCAGAAACAGCAGCTCGAAACCGACATCACCAGGAGCAAAACCGACCTCGCCCAGCTCTCGAGCGAGACGACGACGCTGAAGCAGGAACAAGCCAAGCTGCAGGCCACGCTGGCCAACGCGCGGCAGTCCGCCGACTTCGTCAGCCGCGCCATCACGCAATACCACAACCGGAACTATACCGACGCGGTTCGCATCTATGACCAGGCGCTCGCGCTTGATGGCGAGAACTCCTACATTCTCGACCTGAAGAGCTATTCGCAGTATCGCGCTAGCGACGTGACCGGCGCCATCGATACGGTTCGCACCGCGCTGAAATTCCGCCCCGACTATATCTATGGCTACTCCGAACTTGCCCGCTACGCCTGCGCGGCCAAGGACTTCGAGTCCGCCAGACAGGCGCTTGACGACGCCAAGTCGCACGACCCGGGCGCGGGAGACCTGTTCTCCTCGCTGATGGCGCAGGACGGCGAATTCCATCGCCTGTGCGCGGAAGCTTTCGGCCAGAAGGTGTCGGTTCCGGTGGCCCATTAGGCGCGCCGTTTGCATCGAGCCTCGCCCCATCCGGGAAAATCTAGCTTTCGATAGCGCAGGCCTGCGCCTGAGTTCGCGGCGCCGCGCCTAAACTAAACCCTGAGGCCAGTCTCGCTGCTTGCCTGTTGCGCGCGCCGCCCCTAACCCTCCGCCCCATGGCGGTCTACACCGACATCGACGACGGCGCCCTCGCCCAGCTGCTCACCGAGTACGACCTCGGGCCCGCGCTGGCGTTCAAGGGCATTGCCGAAGGCGTCGAGAACTCGAACTTCCTGCTGGAGACGCCCAAGGGCCGTTTCATCCTCACCGTGTTCGAAAAACGGGTGAAGGCCGACGACCTGCCGTTCTTCATGGGGATGATGGCGCACCTGGCCGACAAGGGCTTTCCCGCCCCACTGCCGGTGCCGGGCAAGGACGGCAAGGCGATCCGCTCGATCCAGGGCAAGCCGGTTGTCATCATCACCTTCCTGCAAGGCATGTCGCCGCGCCGGCCCGACATCGAACAGTGCCGTTCGCTTGGCCACGGCCTTGCGCGCCTTCACGCCGCCCTCGCCGATTTCCGGATGCGCCGCCCGAACGACCTCTCGCTCAGCGCCTGGCCAAGACTCTTTGCCAGCCGCGAAGCTGAAGCCGATGCGCTTACGCCCGGCCTGGCCGCGCAGGTTTCCGGCGACCTTTCCTTCCTGCTCGCTAACTGGCCGAAAGTTCTGCCCGGAGGGGCCATCCATGCCGACCTCTTCCCGGACAACACGTTCTTTCTCGATGGCAAGCTGTCCGGCGTCATCGACTTCTACTTCGCCTGTTCCGATTTTCTCGCCTACGACCTGGCCGTGTGCCTGAATGCCTGGGCGTTCGAGCGGCGCGGCGAGTACAACCTCACCAAGGGCCGCGCGCTGATCGCCGGATATGAAAGCTTCCGCCGCCTCGAACCGCGCGAGCGTGCGGCGCTCCCGGTGCTCTGTCGCGGCGCTGCGATGCGGTTCTTCCTGACGCGGCTGGTGGACCTTGCCTCGACGCCGAAGGATGCGCTGGTGAAACCGCATAATCCGATGGACTACGCCGAGCGCCTCGGCTTCCATCGCCAGGCCAAGGGCCCCGAGGACTACGGCGCATGAACACCGTTCCAAATCCTTCCTCGTCCGACGAATGGCTGCGTCCTACCAAGCCGTTGCGGCTGGCGCTTGGCGTCTTGCTGGGACCACCCGTCGCGGGCCTGACCGTCGGGCTGATCCTGGTGATGACGGCTGTTGGCGATGTCGTTGCCCAATCGCAGAACAAGGCGCTGACCGTGATCCAGATGGGCGGCTTTGCCGCCTTCTATGGCGCCCTTGTGGGCTGGCCGGTGATGCTGACGCTGGGCCTGGGGAGCCATGCCGTCCTGTTGAGGCGCACCAGCGCCAACCTGCTCTGGTATGTCGGCGCAGGCGCCGTCTCGGGCATTGTCGCCGGCCTCGTCCGCGCCGGGCGCGCGGTGCTTTACCTTCAGGAAGCCGCGCTGCTGAACGTGGCCATCGGCATCGTCACGGGCGTCATCGCCGCCGCGATTTTCTGGATCATCCGCCGGCCCGACAAGGACGCTGTCCTGTTCAAGAACGCGGCGTAGCGGAACTCTACCGAAACTGGGCGATCGCGATTCCGGCGCCGACGAACAGCGCGACCAGGAGGATCACCACCCAGCCCGGAAGGGTCGACTTCGGGTCCGCTTCTGGCGCGGGATTGGCTGGCCCGGCGCGCAACCTGCGCGGACCTTCGGGCTCGTAGTCCTCCATCGTCCGCCGTTCGCCAAGGCCGATGGTGTCGAACTCGTCCTTGTCGCCCTGGCGGGTGACGCCAATCGCGCGGAGCGCCGAGTTGACCGGACCGCCGGCGCCGCGAGACCTTTCCGGCTGGCGCGTCACGAGGCCGTCGGCGACAGCCATCGCGGATTGGCCGCCGGTTCCGCCCCAATAGTCCGTCTCGATATAGACCAGCGCGCCGCCATCGTGCGTGGCGGCGATCATCGCCTCCTCAAGCCCCAAGGGGGAAAGGTCGAGCTGGGCCGGCCGCGTTGTTCCGGGCGAGGCGGCCTCGATTGCCGTGTAAAGCTTCTCCTCCATCGGGACGACCAGCCAGCCGCCCGCCAGCTCTACGGTGCGCGCGACTTTCCATCGATTGAGGAAGCGGCCGATCGCCGGGTCCTTTCCGATCAGAAGCTGTACGCTATGGGTCATCGCCCCCGCTCTTGACGCAGCCGCCAAAACTGGCCGACCTCGCGGCCATGGCAGACAGAATCGAAATCTGGACCGATGGCGCGTGCTCAGGCAATCCCGGACCGGGAGGCTGGGGTGTTTTGATGCGTCAGGGCGAGAAAGAAACCGAACGCCATGGTGGGGAAAAAGCCACCACCAACAACCGCATGGAGCTGATGGCCGCGATCGTGGCGCTCGAATCGCAGCCGAAGGGGTCGGAGGTAATTCTCCACACGGATTCGCAGTACGTGAAGGACGGCCTGACCAAGTGGATCATTGGGTGGAAGCGCAATGGCTGGAAGACCGCCGACAGGAAGCCGGTGAAGAACCAGGACTTGTGGGTGCGCCTCGACGCCGCCGCGACCGCCCACAAGGTGGACTGGCGGTGGGTGAAGGGGCATTCCGGCCATCCGGAGAATGACCGGGCCGATGCGCTTGCCCGCAAGGGCTGCGACGAGAACCGCTAACCGAATACCTCAGCCGGCCAGATGCCCCAGGGCCGAGGCGAAGCCTTGCCAGATGCCGGAGTCGGCGACCTGGATCACGGTCAGCTGCATCACCAGGAGCACGGCGCCGCCCCAGATATAGACCGGGTGGACATTACCGCGCGTGCGCCAGTCATAGATCATCGCGATGATCCAGAGCACGTCTCCCACCAATGCGGGCGGTATGGCGACGAACACCGGCGGGACGGCCGGAGCCGGCAATCCGTCGGGCATCAGGATCACGGGCGCATTCGGGTCTGGCGGCGGCGCCATGAACACCAGGAACCAGCGCGCAATCGGCGCCGCCAGCATCGAGATCGTGCCGAGCAGCATGAAGCGCTTGTGCGCCTCCGGCTTCTTCACATTGACGATCGCGAGCACGAACATCGGCACGAGGTAGACGAGGCCGCTGAACGGCACCCATTCGAAGGCGCGTACATCATGGGCAAAGGTGGCCGGCGCAGCGGCCTGGTTTGCCTGAACCCATTCGGCCTGAGATATCCGCATCGCGACCACAGCTGTCACCACGCAGGTCATCGCGGCGATGATAGCGACGCCGAGCATGCCCCAGTTGCGGTGAGCCAGCGTGCCGCCCTTGGCCACCAGCCAGGTCTGCGTCACGAACAGCGCGCACCAGGAAAACATGATGAGCCCGTGGATATGGACGATCGGCTCCGCCTGGAACTTGGCCTGCGCCATCGGCAGGAAATAGGTCGGCATGAATCCCAGCACGGCAATCGCCGCGCATGTCATCGCCATCCAGGCATAGAACCAGCGCGAAGAAACCCTGGCCGCGCTGCCAGCAAGTGCTGCATCCGTCATGATTGACCCTCCCCAGGCCGATATGGCCTCGAGAATGCCATGGATCAGTCCGGTCTGTAAGCAACCTGTTCTAACCCGGCCCCTGCGTCAGGCTGACTTTTGCGGCAGGCGAGTCGCTGGTGTAGATTCGCACCGGAAGAAGGTCGGGAACCGGCAGATGAACGTCGAACTTGCGGAAGAACGCATCCTTGTGCTTGCCGACCGTTTCAGCGTCGAGCATGCCGAGGGCCGCGCGTGGACCAAGCGCACTGACGCCTTCGGCGCCTTCGCCAAGATCGGCGGCCTGATCAACAAGCCGAAGGACGAACAGTTCGAAGTCGTCTATCGAGAACGCCGGCTGCAGCCCTTCTGGCGGCTCACCGCCCACACCGACTACACCTATGAGCGGAACCGCGACCACAAGCTCAAGGTCGGCGGCGAGGTGCAATCCGTCACCCTGTTCGGCCAGACCATCCAGGCAGCCAACAAGGAAGCAACCGTGAGCCTGGTTGAAACCTGCCACGAGGAAACGCGCCGCGAGTGGTTCTATGACGGCCTGTCGAAATCGGCGCAGCCCGGTCTCAAGTCCTACCTCGCCTTCGACTCCAAACCGGTCACGCCGGAGGAGCTGAACGAACAGGCCAAGGGCGGTTCCGTTGTCGTGCCGCCGGAAGCCAAGTCTTCGTCACTTACCCGCGAAGTGCTGAGCCAGGTGATGCCGAAGATCGAGGCCGACAAGATCCTGGAAGAGACTGTCCAGATCGACGCCATCGAACTCTATTATCGGCCGGTCTATGCGTTCCGGTATCGCTGGCAGGGCAAGGAAGCGGTGGTCGAGTTCGATGCGGTGACGGGCGATACCAAGACCGGCGGATCGACCTTTGAAACCTATGTTGGCAAGTTCATCGACCCGAAATTCCTGCTGGATGCCGGCGTCGAGGCGGCGAACCTGTTCGTTCCGGGCGCGAACCTCGCCCGGATCATCGTCACCAAGGGCCTGAAGGCGGTTGCAAAGACCTAGGGCGCCCCTTGCTACATCGTCCCGCCGCATGTGAACTGCGACAGGGACTTTGGGAGGCGCAGTCGGGGCATGAACATACTCATCGGCATCGGCGGGATTGTCATCATCCTGGTGCTTGCGGTCGCGCTGTCGATGAGCCCGCTGAAAATCCGGCTGCGCGTGGTCGTGCCGGCTTTCCTGTTGCAAGCCGCCATCGCGGCGCTGGTGCTCTACGTTCCAGCCGGACGGGCGGCGATCGAGGCTGCGGCCGGCGGCGTCGACGTGTTGCTGGGTTATTCCAAAGCCGGCATCAACATGGTGTTCGGAGGCCTGGTGGGCGACAATGTCGTCGTGTTCGCCATCAACGTACTGCCGATCATTGTGTTCTTCTCCGCGCTGGTGTCGGTGCTCTACTATTTCCGCATCATCCAGCTCTTCGTGAGATGGGTTGGCGGCTTCCTGCAGCTGGTTCTCGGCATCGATCGCGTCGAAGCGTTCTACGCCGCCGCCAACATCCTGCTGGGACAATCAGAAAGCCCGCTGGTCGTGCGCGCCTATCTTCCCCAGCTGTCGGATCGCCAGATCTTCACCTTGATGACCACGGGCCTGGCCGGGGTCGCGGGATCAATCCTCGCGGCCTATGCGCAGATGGGGGTCAAAACGGAATACCTGCTTGCTGCTGCGTTCATGTCAGCGCCCGGCGGCCTCCTGATGGGCAAGCTGATGGCGCCGACGCCTCCGCCGGCAAAAGACCCGCCGAAGCCCGACACCGACCTTGAAACCGGGGCGGAGGCCGAACCGGTCGCGGGCGACACGCCGATCAAGGCCGTGCCGGACGCGCACGAGAAACACGACAACCTGATCCTCGCCATCTTCAACGGCACGCAGGACGGGGTGAAGCTTGCGGTCGCCGTGGGCGCCATGCTGATCACCTTCGTTGCGCTCATTGCGTTGTGCAACGGCATACTAGGCGGCATTGCAGGCTTGTTCGGTTATCCGGACCTGACCTTCCAGAAAATTCTCGGCTGGGTGTTCTCGCCGATCATGTACATGCTGAACGTGCCGTGGTCGGAGTCCGTCACCGCAGGCGGCTTCTTCGGGGAAAAGCTGATCCTCAATGAGTTCGTGGCTTACGCCGACTATTCGAAAGTGATGACGACGCTGTCCGAGCACACGCAGCTGGTCATCACCTTCGCGCTGTGCGGCTTCGCCAACATCTCCTCGATCGCGATCCAGATGGGCGTGCTTGGCGTTCTGGTGCCAGAAAAGCTGCCGGCCATTGCCCGCATGGGACCGCGCGCCGTGCTTGCGGGTTCACTCGCCAACCTGATGAGCGCAGCGCTGGCCAGCCTGATGCTGACGATATCGGGCGGCTAGACGGCCTTCACCTTCAGCGTCGTTCCATCTGCGCCTGCGACCACGACCTGGTCGCCTTCGGAGATAGAGCGGTCGCCGACCTGCTCGGCCTGCCAGACCGTGTCGCCGATTTTCACGCGGCCGGTCCCGCCGGTGAAAGCGGTGGCGGCCTCGCCCTGGTGTCCGATCATGTTCGCAGTGCGATCGTTGAGGTTGGGATGGCTGGCCGGCGCGCGGCGCAGGCCCTTGAACACCGTTCGTCCCGCCGTGACGCAGATGATGGCGGCGATGGCGAAGAAGATGAGTTCGCCCTGCCAGTTGACGCCCGGGATCAGGGCCACGATCGCCGTGGCGAACGCGCCCACCGAGATCCAGAGGAGATCGAACGTGCCGACCGCGACTTCCAGGGTGAGGAGGACAATGCCGATCCCCACCCAGTGCCAGACCGTCAGCCCTTCGAGCATGCCGATCACGCCGTCCATGGCTTAGCTCCGCGTTACGAACGGACTGCCGCCGGCCGGCGGCGGTTCGCCGCCACCTTGACGACCGATCTGGCCGGTCAGCGATTTCACGCCTTCGATCGCGCCCAGGATGCCGGCAAAGTCGGCAGGCACGATCACGGTGCGCTGCTGCGGCGAGTTCGCCAGCTTGCCGAACGCCTCGACGTATTTGAGGCCGAGGAAATAGTTGATTGCGTTGACATCGCCTTTTGAGATTGCGTCCGACACAACTGCCGTCGCTTTCGCCTCGGCTTCGGCGGCGCGTTCGCGCGCTTCGGCGTCGCGGAAAGCGGCTTCGCGGCGGCCTTCGGCCTCCAGGATTTGCGACTGTTTCAGGCCTTCGGCCTTGAGGATGGCCGATTGCTTGAGGCCTTCGGCTTCGAGCACCTGCGCGCGTTTTTCCCGCTCCGCCTTCATCTGGCGCGCCATCGCCTGCGTGATGTCGGCCGGCGGGGTAAGGTCTTTGATCTCGATGCGGGTGACTTTCACGCCCCAGGGATGGGTTGCGGCGTCGATGACTTTCAGCAGACGCGCGTTGATGTCGTCGCGGTTGGCGAGCACCTGGTCGAGGTCCATCGAGCCGACCACGGTACGCACGTTGGTCATGGCGAGGTTGGTTATCGCGCGTTCGAGGTCGTTCACCTCATAGGCCGCGGGCACAGCATCGATGATCTGCGTGAACACGACGGCGTCGCACGACACCATCGCGTTGTCCTTGGTGATCACTTCCTGTGTCGGAATGTCGAGGACGTTTTCCATCATGTTCAGCTTGCGGCCGATCCGGTCCATCAACGGAATCAGGAAGGTCAGGCCGGGGCTGAGCGTGCGCGTGTACCGGCCGAACTGTTCGACCGTGTACTGATAGCCCTGCGGCACGACCTTCACCGAGCTGATCAGGAAAAACAGCCCGAACAGGCCGGCGGCTACCGGAACCCAGAGGCCAGGCCCGCCAATGCTAGAGAGATCCATCCCACCCTTCTCCATCTGCGTGACAAGGTACCTTGTCACGAATGAACATGGGGGTCAATGGGGTATGCTTCAAGCCCGCTGTTTCAGTGTCGGTTTTCGAAAGACCTGAGCCGCGCGGCTAGAGCTGGCCGAGCATGTAGTCGGCGGCGCTAACCTTGAACTCTCCCGGCGCTTCGACGTTCAGCGTCTTCACGACGCCGTCCTCGACAACCATCGAGTAGCGCTTGGAGCGATGGCCGAGGCCGAAGCCCGATCCGTCCATCTCGAGGCCGACCGCCTTGGTGAAGGTTCCGTTGCCGTCGGCGAGCATGAGGATGTCGTCGCCGACCTTCTGGTCCTTGCCCCACGCGCCCATGACGAATGCGTCGTTGACCGAGACGCACGCAATCGTGTCGACGCCCTTGGAACGCAGGTCCGCGATATGATCCTTGTAGCTGGGCAGGTGTCGCGCCGAGCAGGTCGGCGTGAATGCGCCCGGCACGGCGAACAGCGCGACCTTCTTGCCCTTGGTCAGTTCCGCGACGGTCATGTCCGCCGGCTTGCCGTCCTTCATCACCTTGAAGGTCGCATCCGGCAGTTTGTCGCCGACCTTGATCGTCATCGTCGTCTCCTCGAACGGGCCAAGTAACTGACGCTGATCTAGCGCCAGT
>DASZSI010000256.1:0-2407 GCA_035548775.1 Hyphomonadaceae bacterium | reverse complement strand
GGTTGTGGCCTGGCTGGTTCACCGCAATCACGGGCGAGGCCTCGGTCACGCCATAGCCTTCCAGCAATTCGACATCGAAGCGCCGGCGGACCAGCTGGCGCGTCTCGTCCCGCACGCGTTCGGCCCCGCAAACAGCGAAGCGCAGCTTACCGAGTTCGTTACCCGCGCAGGCGCGGATATACTGGTTGAGGAAAGTGTCGGTGGCGAAGAGGATGGTCGCACCAGTTTCCTGCACGCGCTTGGGAATGATCTTGGTCTGGAGCGGGGAAGGGTGCAGCACCGACTTCATGCCGCCCAACAACGGCAACAAGCCGCCAGCAGTAAGCCCGAAGCAGTGGAAAGTCGGTAGCGGGTTGAACAGTACATCGTCCAGGCCGAGCGCTTCAGGCACATGCGCCAGCACCTGGTGGACATTGGCGACGATGTTGAAGTGCGAGAGCACGACGCCCTTTGGGTCGCCTTCGGTGCCGGAGGTGAAGAGGATCACCGCCGGATCGCGCGGATTGGGCTTCACGGCGAAGGCCCATGGCATGATCGGGCCCAGCGCGCCGGCCGCCTTGTCGCGCGCATTGAGGGCGTTGCGGACATCTTCGAGGTAGATGAAGTCGGCTTCCGCCTCGAGTTCCCGTACAAGCGGGCCGAGCTCGGCTTTCTCGATGAAGGCTCGGGCCGTGACGATGCGCTTGATCTTGGCGGCCGCCATCGCCGCTCTCAGGTTTCGAGCGCCGGCCGTGAAGTTCAGCATGGCCGGCACGCGGCCGTAGGCGTTGATGGCGAAGAAGGTGATGATTGCGCCGGCGCCGGTGGGCAGCATCACGCCCATGACCTCGCCGCGCTTTGAGCCCTTCTTCAGGGCATGGCCGAGGGCGAAGCAGGCCCTGACGATGTCGTCATAGGTCAGCTTGCGGTCGTCGGCGTCATGGATCGCCAGCTTCCTTCCGCCGTATTCCTTGCGGGCGGCAAGGAGGGCAGGAAAAACGCCGATTTCAGCATTGCGAGGGTCGTAGGCGGAGCGCAACGACGCCATCTATGTCTCCTCCGCGCCCCCATCTCCCGTTCGGCCGGCTAGTGCGGCTCGGGTGGCGCCCTGTTATGTCTTGGAGTTAATATACCCTGTGACAGGGAAAGCACAAACGCCAGAGTCCGCTCGCCCGGGAGGGGCGCTTTCGATGGCGATTTCGCAGCCCGGCAATTCAGGATAACAGCCCAGCATGCCGACTCTGCTCGACAACAAGGCTGGCCCCGGTGGGCCTGGTTCTGAGGGCGAAGACCGCCCGCGCCACCCCGAGAAACAGGGTCGGCCGGATACGCCCGTGCAGCGCAAGCCGAGCTGGATTCGGGTCAAGGCGCCGACCAGCGAGGGCTATCTCGAGACCCGCAAGATCGTGCGGGACGCGAACCTGCATACGGTCTGCGAGGAAGCTGGGTGCCCCAATATCGGAGAGTGCTGGACCAAGAAGCACGCCACGCTGATGATCATGGGCGACACGTGCACGCGCGCCTGTTCGTTCTGCAATGTGAAGACGGGCCTGCCGTTGGCGCTCGACGCCGACGAGCCGCGACGGGTGGGCGAGGCGGTCGCGGCGATGGGCCTGGGGCACGTCGTCATCACCTCGGTGGACCGCGACGACCTTGCCGATGGCGGCGCGGAGCACTTTGCCCAGGTCGTGAGAGCCATCCGGCTTGCGGCGCCGAAGGCAACTATTGAAATCCTGACGCCGGACTTCCTGCGCAAAGGCAATGCTGCGGACATCGTGATCGATGCCAAGCCGGATGTGTTCAACCACAACCTGGAAACCGTGCCTCGGCTCTACCTGAGCATCAGGCCTGGCTCGCGTTACTACCACTCGCTGCGCCTGCTGGAGCGGGTGAAGGAACGAGACCCGTCGCAGTTCACCAAGTCAGGGCTGATGGTCGGACTGGGCGAGAGCAAGGAAGAAGTGATGCAGGTGATGGACGACATGCGGTCCGCCGGCGTCGACTTCCTCACCATCGGCCAATACCTGCAGCCGACGCGCAAGCATGCGGCCGTCGATCGCTTCGTGACGCCGGAGGAGTTCTCGGCGCTGGAGACGATCGCCAGGTCGAAAGGCTTCCTGCTGGTGTCGGCCAGCCCGCTCACGCGGTCGAGCTATCACGCCGACGAGGACTTTGCGCGGCTGCGAGCGGCGCGCGAGGCGCAGCTGGGGCGCGCCGCGGGAAATCGCTGATCTGGCTTGCTTGCGGACGGTTCGAAACTGATGAACGGTGCGACATCCAGGTTCTCGGGGAGGCCCCATGGACATCTCTCTATCGTCGCGGCGGCTATTTGTGTTGGGCTGCGGATGCGTGGCCGTCATGGGGTCTAGCGACGATGCCTTTGGCCAGCAGCCTCCCGGGCCGGTCGTGCCGCCGCCAGAGGGCTGGT
>DASZSI010000255.1:0-1969 GCA_035548775.1 Hyphomonadaceae bacterium | reverse complement strand
GCTTACATGCTCGGCCGCGGTCGGCGCACAGAAGCCAGCAGGCCCGGCGCCGCGCGGCCCCTGGCCGTGGGCTGCACCTACAAGCAGCACCGCCAATCCTGCAAATCCCCAAAGCATTTTCATGACTCGACCTGCTAGCATGCGGCCTGCCAAAGTCTAAGACTTGATGCTCACACGGAGTCTTGAGCCTTGACCCTGCCCCATCGCGCCGCCTGCGCCGCCCTTGCCTTCCTTCTTGCCGGCAGCGTCGCCGTCTCCGCGCTGACCCAGCCATCCGCCATCGCCCAGCAGACCAAGAAGCCGCCCGCATTCGACCCGCCGAAGGATAGCGTTGCGATGCTGCATCTGCAGGCCAAGATGCGTGACGGCGTGCGGCTCGACACCAGCGTGTGGCTGCCCAAGGCCGATGGGAAATTCCCGGTCGTGCTGACGCGCACGCCCTATCGCACCGAGATGGGCGCCTTCCAGACCAAACTGCTGCAGCAAGGCTATGCAGTTGTCGAACAGCACGAGCGCGGACGCTATCTCTCCGAAGGCCAGATGCACATGCTCGGCCGGGCGGACGAGGACGGCTGGGACACTCTGGAGTGGATCACGCATCAGGCCTGGTCGAACGGCAAGATCGCGACCTATGGCTGCTCGTCCTCGGCTGAGAACCAGATGAAGCTCGCCTCGCTCAATCATCCCGCGCACAAAGCGATGATCGTCGGCTCGCCCGGCGTCGGCATCGCCGAGTCCGGTCCGCATCACGAGCAAGGCAATTTCTGGCGCGGCGGCGTGTGGCAGCAAGGCTGGATGGATTATTTTCTTGCCGAGATGCAGACCGAGTGGCCGCAACTTCCCGCCGGCCTGTCCGACACGGAGCGCACGCGGCTCAGCACAGCCTTTACCGTCGACAACGCCAACCACCTGCCGGCGCGCGCACTCGACAAGGCGCGCATGTTCCTTCCGATGACTGGCATTCCCGAACAGGTCGGCGCGCCGCAAACCGAGCTTGGCGATTATCTCGCGCGCGGCCCGTCGAATCCTGCCTGGGCTGAGGATCGGGCGACCGATAAGGACGTCATCAAGGTGCCGGGCCTGTGGGCGGAGGCGCTCTACGACATCTCCTCGCCGCAGACGGTCAATTACTTCGAGACCATGCGGAAGGCGAACCCTGCAGGTTCGCAATCCATCATCATCACCAACGGACAGCACTGTTCGTTCAGCCGGCCGCGCACCAAGATCGGCGATCGTCCGCTTGGTGATGCGACCCTGGACTATCCGGAACTTGCGCTCGCCTGGCTCAACAAATGGATGAAGGACGACAAGTTCGCCGCCACGCCGAAGCAACCCGTGACCGTCTACATGGCCGGCGCCAACCGCTGGGCGACGTTCCCGTCCGTTCCGATGCCCGGCCAAGGCGACACGAAAACGCTCTATCTTTCCGGCGGCGGCAAGGCGAACACGGGCGCGGGCGATGGCGTCCTGGCGGATATAGCCCCAGCGAGCATGGTTGCCGACAAGTTCCGTTACGATCCGACCGACCCGGTGATCAGCCATGGCGGACAGATATCGGGCGTCGGCTCAGACCAGACGGAGAACGATGGCGCATACGATCAGCGCGACATCGAACGGCGCAAGGATGTTCTGGTCTACACCTCGGCGCCGCTCACCGAGGACACCGCGGTGTTCGGCTATGTCGACACGCAGCTCTATGTCGCTTCATCGGCGCCCGACACCGATTTCACCGTGAAGCTGGTCGATGTCGACCCCAACGGCACGGCATGGAACATCGCCGACACCATCCAGCGCATGCGCTACCGGAATGGAGATGCGCGAGCAGAGTTCATCAACCCAGGCGAGGTCTATCCGGTTAAGCCGCCGCCGATGCTGGCCGCCAATGTGTTCTTGAAAGGACATCGCATTCGCATCGAGATCTCGTCCTCGAACTTCCCGACGTATGCGCGCAACCTCAACACCAGGAACG
>DASZSI010000254.1:0-19067 GCA_035548775.1 Hyphomonadaceae bacterium | reverse complement strand
CATTCTGCTCATACGCCAGCATCCGGTAACCCAGCGAATGCGCGAGCTTCATGGTTCGCGCGAAGACTGGGTCGTTGGTATACCAGCCGACGTCTCCATAGACCTTGTCAGTATTCAAGTCGGCATAGTTGAACGCCTCAGCCGCATAGATCGAATAGCCCAACGGCCTTAGCGCCTTCAGCACCTGCCCCACATAGTCGCGCTCTAGTGGCGAGTTGTGGCGCTCGTTGATGATGACGACGCGCGTCTTCGCAGCCATCCGCACAATGGTCTCCATCGGATCGCCGGGCTTCACATCGCATGGCGGCAGCGCAGTACCCGATACCGCCAGATCCTCGCGACCAACAATGGCCTCGCGCTGACCGATGCTTCCGGTCGATATCTTCTGGTCCTTCTTGCCCAGGATATCGAGCACCCATTTGCGGACGTTCTGCTGCATGGTCTCGCCGCTCCGTTCACGCTCGGCCGGAGGCGACGAATTTTGCGGCTGCTGCGGCCATGCCGCTAACGAAAGCGCGGCGATGCCCAAAAAACCAATAGCGGTAAACGTAATCTGTTTCATGACCCACTCCCCAACAAGCGGCGGACCGCTCTTACGCTTGTAACATCAATTTGCAATTCACTTCGGCAGCTTGTTCGTTGCAAAGGGTCATCTTAGGAGATGCGCAATCAAGGGGAGGACGCAATGGCAAAGGGTTCCTGCCTGTGCGGCGCGATGGGATTTGAAATCGACAGAGAGGGCGTCGTCCTGGCCGTCGGCTGTTATTGCTCGAACTGCCGGAAGATTTCGGGCGGGTCGCATGGCGTCTACCTGCAGGTGCGGCCGCGGAACTTCCGGTGGCTGTGGGGCGAGGAAGAGGTCGCGGCCTACGAGTCTTCGCCCGGCAACAAGCGGGGCTTCTGCAAAGGGTGCGGCTCGGTCGCGCCCATCGCCACCAACTATGGCGCGGTGCGCGTGCCGGCAGGAGCGCTTGACGAGAACCCCGGCGTTGCCATCGACACGATCATCCATATGGCGGATCGCGCCGCCTGGTGCGAGATGGACAACGCGACCAACGTGTTTCCGGATTCCGGGCCGCAGGACTTCTGGCGAAAAGCGCTCGCACGCCTCTACAGCTGAGCCCTACTTCCTGACCGGCGTGATTGTACGCATGAAGCGGACGACACCGTCGGCCGATGACATCATCATCGTGTGGGTGTGGATGTGGCCGTTGACCCGCTTGGCGCCGTCGAGCAATTCGCCCTTGGTGACGCCCGTCGCCGCAAACACCGTCTCGCCCGAGACCAGATCCTCGAGATCGTACCGCTTGTTCGGTTCCTTCACGCCCAGCTTGTGGGCCATGATCTTGTCGGCGTCGGAACGCAGCACCAGCCGCGCCTGCATCTGCCCGCCGACACAGTGCAGCGCGGCGGCCGCCAGAACGCCTTCCGGCGCCTTGCCCTGGCCGACATACATGTCGATGCCGGCTTCGGGCTGGGTGGTGTTGAGGATGCCGGCCACGTCGCCATCGGTGATCAGGCTGATGCGCGCGCCGGCCTTGCGCAGGTCGGCAATGATCTTTTCGTGCCGCGGCCTGTCCAGCACGCACACGGTTATCTTGTTGACCGCAACGCCCTTTGCCTTCGCGAGCCTTATAGCGTTCTCGCCGGCAGGCGCGTCGAGGTCGACAATGCCTTTTTCATATCCCGGCCCGATCGCCAGCTTTTCCATGTAGAGGTCCGGCGCCTTGAGCAGGCCGCCGCGCGGCGTCGCTGCAACCACTGCGATGGCGTTCGACATCGCCTTGGCGGTCAGCGTCACGCCCTCCAGCGCCTCCAGCGCCACGTC
The DNA here is from genome assembly GCA_035548775.1 of Hyphomonadaceae bacterium. GTDB lineage: Bacteria > Pseudomonadota > Alphaproteobacteria > Caulobacterales > Hyphomonadaceae > UBA7672. The sequence goes on along the minus strand of DASZSI010000254.1, from coordinate 17,239 downwards.
GATCTCCGGTCCGGCCGCCGTGCCGACCTTTTCGCCGACATTGAGGATCGCGCCGTCGGCCTCGCCAACCACCACGCGACCGGAAATGTCGATCTCGTTGAGCGCGGCCTGCATCGCGGACGCAGCAGCTTCCTCCGCCGCCTGTTCGTCGCCCCGGCCCACCATGCCCTCGGCGGCCATCGCGGCGCTGATCGTTGCGCCGGCAAGCGCATAGCCAAGCGATGGGGTCAGCACCGACATACGGGTCATGCATGCTCCGCAGCAGCAATCCGTCCCGCTCTTGCTCACCTAGGTGATTTAGCGCGCCCGACGAATCAGTGCGCCAGCCATACGCCGCTCCGCTGTGTCGCCAAAGCGAATTCGACCCTGTACGCGTGCGTTTCCACGCAGGCTCCCGCGTCACGAGTCTATCATGATCGCGCCTGCCCAAATGCTGCACTGCACAGACCCGTTCGGCGACCTAGTTGCCCCAGTCGCCCTCCGGCTCTCCGCTAGTTCGCAGTCATCCCGCCATCAACCACGAGTTCCGATCCGGTCATGAACCCAGCCGCATCCGACGCCAGGAAGCGGATAGCATTCGCGACATCCGTGTCGCGCCCAAGCCGGCCGAGCGGATGGCGCTGGGCCATTCGCGCCTTGGCCGCGTCCTCGTTCTCGCCGGTGCGCGCCATGATATCGCTCGCCGCCTTGGCCATCATCGGCGTGTCGATCACGCCGGGATGCACCGAGTTCACCCGGATCTTCAGCCCGGCCTGCGCGCACTCCATCGCCGCCGCCTTGGTCATCAAACGCACCGCGCCTTTGGAAGCGGCATAGGCCAGCGTCAGCGACGCGCCTACCAGCCCCGCGATTGACGACAGGTTCACGATCGACCCGCCGCCCTCCCACGATTTCGACCGCTCCGCGATTACGGGAATTGCAGTCTTGAGGCCCAGGAAAACGCCATCGACGTTCACCTGCTGCATCCGCCGGAAATCCTCCAGCGATGTTGCCGCCAGCGGTTTCTGCCAGAACACGCCGGCATTGTTGACCAGGATGTCGAGCCCGCCGAACGTCTTCTTCGCGAAGGCAACGGCCGCCTGCCACTCCGCCTCGCTGGTCACGTCGTGCTTGACGAAGGCGCCGCCGACTTCCTTTGCGACGGCCGATCCATCGGACACATCGCTCACCACGACCTTGGCGCCTGCCTCCGCCAGCGCCCGCGCACTCGCCGCGCCGATGCCACGCGCCCCGCCGGTGATCAGAGCCACGCGATCTTCAAGATCCTTCATCCGCATCCCCTAAGTCCGAAACGCAATCGCCCTCATGCCGAGGACCCCGCCAGGCGAGGCGCCTCGAACCATGAGGGCGAATGTATCAGAAAACCAGACGGCTTACTTCTTCACGATCTGCCCGCGGATTTCTCCGCCCTTGTTCGCAGCCGTGTGCACGTTCACGTAGTACTTGCCGGCCGCGAGATCGGCGGCCTGGGCGTCGGTCAGCGTTGCCGTGCCGCTGATCGGGCTTGCCGGGTTGGCAAACGGCACGACCGGCGGGCCGCTGGCGCCCGGATCAGCGGGACCGTGAATGTGGGCCGCCAGCGCGGGACCGCTGAGATCCGAATAGGTCACGTTATAGGTCAGCGTGTGCGTCGCCGGGTCATAGGTGAATGCGCCCATGCCCTTGCCGCTCGATGTAACGCCGGCCGCCGGCGCCAGCGTCGCGGTGTAGGCCATCGTCATCGCCTTTGGCGCCGCCATTGGCTTGGGCTCGGCCGGCTTGGAGTCCATCATCGTGCACCCGGCGCCAAGCGCGGCGGCAGCGATCACAGCAACAAAGCTTGTCTTCATCATCCTCTCCCTGTCACCCGGCGCGAGGCCGGTGATGGCTTCGATCTACACCCGCTCCGCATGCGCAACCATCCCGATCGGCTCTACCGGGAGCGATAGCCCCCAATTCCGCTCGGTTATGTCATGTGCGCCCCGCCGCGTTTGCCTCTCGTCTTCCTACGGTGCGAGGCTCATAGTTGGATCAAAGATTACAACACCCCAGGGAAACGCCATGGCAGCCGACGGCAACAGCAAGAACCTTCGCGATCTCTACGCCCGCGCCATCGAGGGCACGCACTGGACCGTGCCGCAGAACTACGAGGCCTGCTTCGATTTCCGGTACGACAAAGGCCGCGAAACGATGATGACGCTCTACCAGAAGGGCAAGGAATTCCAGTGGGACGCCCTGAGCCGCATCGACTGGTCGCTCGAGCTCGACGAAGAAAACCCGATGGAGTTGCCCGACGCGCTGCTCCCGATCAACGAAATGCCACTCTATCAGAAGATGAGCGCGAAGGAGAAAGCCAACGTCCGCAAGCACTACCAGGCGTGGAACATCTCGCAGTTCATGCAGGGTGAACAGGGCGCGCTGATCTCCGCCGCCAAGATCGTCACCAACGTTCCCGACCTCGACTCCAAATTCTACGCCTCGACCCAGGTGATCGACGAGGCGCGCCATGTCGAAGCCTACAAGGGCCTGCTGCAGAAATTCGGCGTCGCCTATCCGATGACGGCGCCACTGAAAGAGCTTCTCGACCAGACGCTGCGCGACAACCGCTGGGACATGACTTACCTGGGCATGCAGGTGGTCATCGAGGGCCTGGCGCTGGCCGCCTTCCAGGGCGTGCGCGACCACTCGCAGAACCCTCTCGCCTCCATGGTCAACGCCTACGTCATGCAGGACGAAAGCCGCCACGTCGCCTTCGGCCGCCTCGCCCTGCGCGAGTACTATCCGCAACTCACGCAGAAGGAACGCGAGGAGCGCGAGGATTTCCTGGTCGAGGCCTGCTGGCTGATGCGCGACCGCTTCCAGTCGCAAGAAGTGTGGGAGACCCTCGGCCTGCCGGTGCAGGAATGCGTTGACCACCTAATGCAGTCGGAAGGCATGCAGTCCTACCGCAACTTCCTCTTCATGCGCATCGTGCCGATCGTGAAAGACATCGGCCTCTGGGGGCCGAAGGTCCGCGATTGCTACGAGAAGATGGGCGTGCTCGCCTTCGCCGAAACCGATGTCGAGCAACTGCAACGCGACGACGAACGCATCGCGAAAGACTTCGATGCCCGCCGCAGCCACGTCGACAGCGTGGTCGCGCTCGGAAAGCAGCAGGGCTAGGCGCTAAGCCCGCGTCTCGATCCGCAACAACCTTGGCGCGTCGGCCGTGATCTTCAGCTCGGCCACTTTGGCCAGGGCCTTCTCGATAGCGGCGCGCGGACATGGGTGAGTCATGATCGCGACTGGCGCTGCGCCGGTGTCGCCGGCGGATTCCTGGATCAGCTTGTCGATCGACACGCCCGCCTCGGCCAGCTCTTCGGTCAGCGCAGCGAACACGCCTGGCTTGTCGGCCAGCTTGGCGCCAATGAAGAACGAGCCCTGGTCGGCCACGCCATTCGCAGCCGTGATGATCGCCGCCAAATCCTTCGCCGGCTTGCCCAGCGGGGGCGTCGCGGGGCCTTCGAACAGACGCGCGAGGTCGCCCATGACCGCGGCTGCGGTCGGGCCAGCGCCTGCGCCGGGCCCCGTGAATGTCAGACGCCCCACCGGCTCGCCCTCCACCATCACGGCGTTGAGCGGGCCGTTCACCTGCGCCAGCGGATGCTCCTTCTGCACCAGCACCGGCGCAACGCGGCAACGCACGCCATCCCCATCCTTGTTTTTTGGCGCGCGGAAAGCTTCGGCGACCAGCTTGATGCGGTAGTCGAACTTGTTGGCGAGCGTGATGTCCATCGCCTCGATCTCCGAGACGCCTTCGACCTGCACCTGGCTGAAATCAGGCCGCGCGCCGAATGCGATCGAAGCAAGGATCAGGACCTTGTGCGCCGCATCCATGCCCGACACGTCGAGATAGGGATCGCTCTCGGCATAGCCAAGCCGCTGCGCCTCGCTCAGCACCGTCTCGTAAGCCGCGCCCGTGCGCAGCATCTCTGACAGGATGTAGTTGCATGTGCCGTTGAGGATGCCGGACACGCGGCTAACCACCACGCCCGACAGCGAGTTGCGGATCGCGCGCACGATCGGCACCGCGCCCGCCACCGCGGCCTCGAACAGCAAGTGAGCATTGTTCGCCTCGGCCAGCGCCGCGATCTCCAGCCCGTGCTCGGCGATCAGGGCCTTGTTGGCGGATACAACCGGCTTGCCCGCCTTCAGCGCGGTTTCGACAGTGCGCTTGGCGGGGCCATCTGATCCGCCGATCAGCTCGACCACGACGTCGACATCGTCCGCCGTCGCCAGTTCAACTGGATCATCGACCCAGCGAAACTTCGAGATGTCGATGCCGCGATTGCGCGACTTCGATCGCGCCGAAACCGCCGTCACCACCAGCTTGCCCGGCAGCCGTAGCTCGGACTGACGCTCGATCAGCTTCAGCAGGCCACCGCCCACCGTTCCGAGGCCGGCGATGCCCAGCCGAAGTGTCTTTGCCCCCTTTGCCGCCGTCATCCCGCGGCCTTCTTGCGCAGCGGTGTCACGTCGGCTTTCGCCTTGGGCTCCTTGTCGGGCTTGACCTTGACCCCATTTGCCTCAAGGAACTTCCGTACGTTGCGCGCGGCCTGACGGATGCGCTGTTCGTTCTCGACGAGGGCGAGGCGTACATAGTTGTCGCCATGCTCGCCAAAGCCCGCGCCCGGCGCGACCGCGACGTGGGCTTCCTTGATGAGACGCAAAGAGAATTCCAGCGAGCCCATTTCACGGAACGGTTCGGGGATCGGCGCCCACGCGAACATCGACGCGGTCGGCTTCGGGATATCCCAGCCGGCGCGCGCGAAGCTTTCGATCATCGCATCGCGGCGTGTGCGATAGATTTCGCGGAACTCGTCGACGCAATTCTGCGGTCCGTTAAGCGCGGCGGCGGCCGCCACCTGCACCGGCGTGAACGCGCCATAGTCGAGGTACGACTTCACGCGCGCCAGGGCCGCGATCAGCTGCTCGTTGCCGGCGGCAAAGCCGACGCGCCAGCCGGCCATGGCATAGGTCTTCGACATCGAGGTGACTTCCACCGCAATGTCCTTCGCGCCTTCGACCTGCAGGATCGACGGCGGCGGCTTGTCGAAATAGATCTCGGTGTAGGCGAGATCCGACAGCACAATGATCTCGTGCTTTTTCGCGAAGGCGATCACGTCCTTGTAGAAATCGAGTTCAACAACTTGCGCGGTCGGGTTGGCGGGGTAGCACACCACCATCGCCGTCGGCGGCGGCACCGAATGCTTCACGGCGCGACTGAGGTTGGAGAGATACTGTTCCGGCGAATGCGCCTCGACCGACCGGATGGTCGCGCCCGCCATGATGAAGCCGAACGAATGCAGCGGATAGCTTGGGTTCGGGACCAGGATGGTGTCGCCTGGAGATGTGATCGCCTGCGCAAGGTTGGCGAAACCTTCCTTCGAGCCGAGCGTGACCACGACTTCCTTCATCGGGTCCAGCTTCACGCCGAAGCGCCGGTCGTAATAGGCGGCGAGCGCCCGGCGCAGACCGGGGATGCCGCGGCTGGCGGAATAGCCATGCACGTCGGGCTTGCGCGCCGTCTCGCACAGCTTCTCGACAATGTGCGGCGGCGTCGGCAGGTCGGGGTTGCCCATGCCGAGATCGATCACGTCGGCGCCCTTGGCGCGCAGGCCCGCCTTGGTGACGTTGACCTGCTCGAACACGTAGGGCGGCAGGCGCCGGATTTTGTGAAAGTCGAACCGCATGGGTTTCACCTGTCGTGGACCCCACCGGTTTCATCCCGGCAGGGTAAAGGATTCTGTAAAGCCGTATTCGAACGGCCGCTATAGGGTAGATTTCACCTGAAACCGGGCAGAGTTAAGGCTTAGGCGCCTTGCCGGGGTCTGCCGGCTGGCCCGAATCCAGTTGGGCGCGCAATTGCGCCGCCGTAGCTCGGACTTCGTCGTCGCTGGGATTGGGCTCGGCCGCCTTGGCTTCCAGTTGCGCCGCCTGGGCTTTCAGGGAATCCGCATCGGACTTCCATGCCGTCACACCGCCGGTGTTGTTGCCGCGCGTCTCGGGAACGTCCTTAAGTTTCGGATAGCCTTCGCCCTTCACTTCCACGGCCTTGGCCTGGAACCAGTCTGGCGCGATGGTCGAACGCTGCATGAGATCCGCGCAACCGCCCAAAAGGACGGCGCCGGTAAGTCCCATGAGGATCGCGGAAGTCCGCACCTGTCAGCTCGCCCTGTAGCCCTCTGGACCCCGTGGTTGCACGGGCTCTCGTTCCTACCTAGTGACAGTCAGCGGTTTTGGCGAGCGCCATTCTCCGTGTGGACGAAGAGAAAGACAGAACCCGCGATGGCCGATAAAGGGGGCAAACCTCCGGCAAACGACCCGAAAACCGGTCCGACGCCGGCGCAAACGGCTGGCGGCGCGGCCGATCCGGCCCCGCCTTTGCCAGGCGACTCACCCGGCGACATGTCCGAGATCAACTTCCAGCGGCTCGGCCAGCGGATCGCCGACCTGTCGAAGGAACTCGCCGACATCACGAAGCTGGCCGGCGCCGCCGCCCCGCGCACGCTGGAACTCGAGGCCGCGGCCTCCGCCTTCAAATCGCTGGCCGAGGCCTACGCGAAAAAGCCCGACGCGTTTTCGGACGCGCAGCTCGACCTGTTCAGCCGCCAAACGGCGATGCTGCAGGAATTGTCCGCCGGCGTGCCCGCGCCCGAGGCCGACGCCGATGCGCGCTTCTCCGATTCTGCCTGGCGCGAGAACCCGTTCTTCGACTTCACGCGCCGGATATTCCTTGCTTCCGCCGGCTGGGCCGAGGGCCTGGCCTGGAACGCGCCCAACCTGTCGGAGACCGAACGCCGCCGCGCCGCCTTCTTCATCCGGCAGGCGTCCGCAATGCTTGCCCCGTCGAACCTGCTGATGGGCAACCCCAAGGCGTTGAAGGCGCTGTTCGCGTCGGACGGTCAGTCGATCCAGCGCGGCTTCGCCCAGCTCCAGGACGATTTCAACGCCGGCCACGGGCGTCTCGCCATCACGCAGTCCGATCCCGGCGCATTCGAACCTGGCCGCAACCTCGCTGTCACACCGGGCGAAGTGGTGCTTCGGAATCCGCTGATCGAGCTGATCCGCTATCACGCCACGACCGAGAAGGTGCACGAAAGCCCCGTGCTGATCTTCCCGCCCTGGATCAACAAATACTATGTGCTCGACCTCACACCAAAGAACTCGCTGGTGGCGTGGCTGCGTGACCAGGGCTTCACGGTCTACATGGTCTCGTGGCGCTCGGCCGACGACGAAACGAAGGACTTCAACTGGGACGACTATCTCGCCCTCGGCGGACGCGCCGCGCTCGACTGGGTTTATGGCGAGCACAAGGTTCCAGTGAACGCGGCCGGCTACTGTGTCGGCGGCGCCCTGCTCTCGATGATGGCGGCGCGCCTTGCTGAACAGGGCGACGATCGCCTTGCCTCCATCTCTCTTCTCGCCGCGCAGACGGACTTCTCGGAACCCGGAGACCTTGGCCTCTTCATCGACGACCATTCCATCGGCGGTATCGAGCAGCTGATCGCGGACGCCAAAGGTGTGATGCCCGGCGAGGCCATGCGCGATGCGTTCAACCTGCTGCGCCCGGAAGACCTGATCTGGCGGTATGTCGAGGAGCGCTATCTGCTCGGCGAGGACCCCAAGCCGTTCGACCTGCTCTACTGGAACTCCGACCAGACCAACCTGCCTGGACCCCTGCATGTCGCGAGCCTGCGCCGCCTCTATCTCGAGAACGCGCTCGCCAAGGGCGGCTTCGTGGTCGAGGGCAAGCCGGTCGACCTTTCGAAGATCAAGATTCCTGTCTTCATCCATGCCGCTCGCAAGGACCACATCTCGCCCTTCGCCAGCGTCTACAAGGGCGTGAAGCTGTTCGGCGGCGACGTGAACTTCGTGCTGGCCGATAGCGGCCACATCGCCGGCGTGGTGAACCCGCCCGCCGCGAAGAAATACCGCTACTGGACCTCGGACATCCACCCGCCCACCAGCGATGGCTGGATGGCCTACGCCAAGGAACATGCCGGCTCATGGTGGCCGCTGTGGGCCGACTGGTTGAAGGCCCGCTCCGCGAAAGATGTCGATCCGCCGCCCGCCATCGTCGGCGCCATTCCAGCGCCCGGCCGCTATGTCCGTGAAACGCTGCAGACGATCCGGGCGAAACGCACGCCCTAAATCGCGATAGACAGCACACCGCCCGTCAACGACAGTCCAGCGGGGACTCGATCCACGGGGATGTCATGGCAGACCGGCGGCAATTCCTGAGATGGCTCGCGGCTAGTCCGCTGGTGGCCGGCTCAAGCTCCTTTCTGCCGTCATTCGCGCAAGTCGCGCCGAAGGATCTCGACGCGCTGATCGCCAGCGCTGCCGATGGTCTCGACGTATTCGACTTCGAGCCGGTCGCGCACAAGAACATCCCGCCTGCCCACTGGGGCTACCTGATGACCGGCGTCGATGGCGAGGAGACGCTGAAGGCCAATCGCGACGCCTATGCCCGCTACCAGCTGCGCACGAGGCGCATGGTCGATGTCAGCAAGATGGACATGAGCGTCGAACTGTTCGGCACGAAATACGCGAGCCCGATCTTCCTCTGCCCGCTAGGCTCGCAGAAGGCGTTCCATCCGGAAGGCGAGATCGCCTCCGCCCGCGCAGCCAAGGCGAAGGACCAGCTGCAGGTGCTGTCCACGGTCGCCTCGATCCCGATCGAGGACGTGGCCAAGGCCCGCGAGGCGCCGATCTGGTTCCAGCTCTACACCACCACCAACCTCGACATCTCGATCAAGATCTCGAAGCGCGCCGAGGCGGCGGGCTGCCCGGTGATGATGGTGACCGTCGACCTGCCGGCCGGGCGCAACACCGAAACGGGCACGCGCCTTCTCCGCACCGACACGCGCCAATGCACAAGCTGTCACGCAGCTGGAGGATCGGACAATCGCACCCGGCCGATCTTCAGCGGCATCGACATGAACGGCGTGCTCGTCCAGTCACCCTTGATCACCTGGGATTTCATCAAGCGGATGAAGGACGCGACGAAGATGAAAGTGCTGGTGAAGGGTCTCGAGTCCGGAGACGATGCGACGCTGGCGCTCAAGGCCGGCGCAGATGGCATCGTGGTTTCCAACCATGGCGGCCGGGCGAGCGAGACCGGGCGCGGCACGCTGGAGTCGCTGCCCGAAGTCGTTGCGGCGGTGAAAGGCAAGATTCCGGTGCTGGTCGACGGCGGCGTCAGGCGCGGCACGGATGCGCTGAAGGCGCTTGCGCTAGGCGCCACTGCCGTCGGCATCGGCCGTCCCTATATCTGGGGTCTCGGCGCATTCGGACAGCCGGGCGTGGAGCGCGTGATGACTGTCCTGAACAATGAACTGCGGCTGGCGATGGTCGGCGTCGGCGCGCGCTCGATCAAGGAAATTACGCCCGCCGCCGTGATCCGCAAGGCATGAGGCATATATGAAAGACGTCGCCGTCGTTTCCTATTGCCGCACAGGCATCGCCAAGGCGCAACGCGGCGCGCTCAACCAGACGCACGGCATCCCCATGGCCGCTCACGTAATGACCAAGGCGGTCGAGCGGGCGAAGATCGACGCGCAAGAGATCGAGGACGTCATCCTCGGCTGCGGCCTTCCCGAGGGCGCGACCGGCCACAACATCGCGCGCAACGCGGCGCTGTCGGCCTTTGGCATCGGCGTGCCGGGCGCCACCATCAACCGCTATTGCGGCTCCGGCATCACGGCCGCCTCCAACATCGCGGCGCGGATTGCCGGCGGCGAGATCAGCTGCGGTATCGCAGGCGGGGTCGAAAGCATCAGCCTTGTGCAGTTCCATCTCAACTTCAACGGCTTCTTTTACGCGCCGCTGCAGCAGGTCATGCCCGCCGTGTGGTGGACGATGAACCAGACTGCCGACTTCGTGGCGCAGAAGTACGGCTTCACCCGCGAAGAGCTCGACGCCTACGTCGTGAAAAGCCAGGCGCGCGTGGCCGAGGCAAACGCCGCCGGCAAATACGCAGAGGAGATCGTTCCCTTCGCAACCAGGATGGAGGTCGTCGACAAGGCGACGGGCGCAAAGAGCCTGCAGGATGTCGTGCTCGACAAGGATGAAGGCCCGCGTCCCGGCACCACTCTGGAAGGCCTGGCAAAACTGAAGCCGGTGTTTGACGGCGGCACGACCACGGCCGGCAACGCCTCGCAGCTTTCAGATGGCGCGGCCGCCCTGGTGATGATGGACGCGGACATCGCGGCCAAGCGCGGCCTGCCCATCCTCGGCCTCTTCCGCGGGATGCATCTGGGCGCCGTCGCGCCGGAGGAGATGAGCATCGCCATCACGCCCGCGATCCGCAAGCTGATGCAGAAGCAGAACCTCAAGCCCGCCGACATCGACCTGTGGGAGCTGCACGAGGCCTACGCCGTCACCACGCTCTACAATCAGCGCGAGCTGCAGACACCGTGGGAGACTACCAACGTCAATGGTGGAGCCATTGCGCTGGGACACCCCTACGGCATGTCCGGCATTCGTTACGTGGGATCGACGATGCTGGAGCTTGGCCGGCGCAGGGCCAGGAAAGCCGTCGTCGGCGTCTGCACCGCAGGCGGCATGGCGACGGCGGCTTATCTGGAACGGTAAATCCGGGACCGGTGGTCCCAGCCTAGAGCCCCGCGCTCTCTTCAAGCCCAAGCGCGATGTTGAGATTTTGCACCGCGGCGCCGCTCGCGCCCTTGCCGAGGTTGTCGAACAGGGCCAGCAGACGCACTTGTTGCGTCGTATCGTTGGCGAAGACGAATAGTTTGAGCTGGTTGGTGTTGTTGAGCGCCTCGGGATCAAGCTCGGCGACATAACCGCCTGCGCCTGCCCGCTTCTTCTGCAGGGCGGCAGTCTCTTCCTCGCTCGCGACCGAGACGAATTGTTCGTCCTGATAGAAATCGGCGAGCGCTTCCCTCAACTGCTTCGACGTCACCGAGCCCGGGAGAGCCCACAGCTGCAGCGGGACCTCCACGATCATGCCCTGGGCGTAGCGGCCGACAGACGGCGCGAATACGGGCGGATGATCGAGGCCAACGTACTTCGTCATCTCCGGCACATGCTTGTGCTGCAGGGTGAGCCCGTAGTCGCGGAAAGCATCGTGTATGCTCTCCGGCGGCGCGTTGGAGAATTCCTCGATCAGTCCCTTGCCGCCGCCGGTGTAGCCTGAAACCGCATTCACGGTGACCGGGAAAGACTTCGGCACCAGCCCGCCCGACACCAACGGCGCCATCAACGCAATGAAGCCGGTGGGATAGCAGCCGGGGTTGGAGATGCGCGTCGAGCGCGCAAGGGCGGCGCGCTGCCCATCGACCATCTCGGGGAAGCCATAGGTCCAGCCCGGCGCGACGCGATGCGCGCTGGAGGCGTCGATGACTTTGACGCTGTTCGAGGTGACCAAGCCCACCGCCTCTTTCGCCGGCTCGTCCGGCAGGCAGAGGATCACGGCGTCCGACGCGTTGAGCAGATCGGCGCGCGCGGCCGGGTCCTTGCGCTTCTCGGGATCGATTGAAACGACCTGCAGGTCTTTTCGCCCGGCCAACCGCTGCCGGATCTGCAGGCCGGTCGTGCCGGCTTCGCCATCGATGAAGACTTTGGGACCCATTGAGGTGCTCCAGAGACCGCAGAAAAAGTCCGTCTACGTTTCTATCGAAACTTCGACGCGACATCCTTCGCTTTTTTGGGGCTCCGCCTCGGCCTTGCCGAGCCGAAGCGTGGAACGCGAAGGATGGTGGGAGAGGTAGGACTCGAACCTACGAAGGCATAGCCAGCGGATTTACAGTCCGCCCCCTTTGCCGCTCGGGACACTCTCCCTCAGACTTTCGTCTGGTCTCACGAAAAGGGCGCCCCGGTTGCCCGAAGCGCCCTCGTAACGGGTATCTGCCGTGACTTAGCGCTTCGAGAACTGGAACGAACGTCGTGCTTTCGCACGGCCGTATTTCTTCCGTTCGACGGCGCGCGGGTCGCGCGTCAGCAGTTTGTTCGGGCGCATGGCTACGCGCAGTTCTGGTTCAAAGTTCACCAGCGCGCGGGCAATTCCGTGGCGGACGGCGCCGGCCTGGCCGGTGAGGCCCGAACCGGTGACCGTGCAGATGACGTCGAACTCGGTCTCGCGCTTGGCGGCTTCCAGCGGCTGGCGGATCATCAGGCGCAGCACGGGGCGCGCGAAGTAGACTTCCTGATCCTTGCCGTTGATCGTGATCTTGCCGGTGCCGCGCTTGATCCAGACGCGTGCGGTGGCGGACTTGCGGCGGCCGGTGCCATAGGCGCGGCCCTGCTTGTCGATCTTCGGCGAGGCGGGCGCGGACGGCGCAGCGGCCTTCACGTTGAGGTTCTTGATTTCGCCCAGGGAGTCGACGGCTTCGGCCATGATCAGGCGACTTTCACGTTCTTGGAGTTCATCGACTTGAAGTCGACCTTCTCAGGGTTCTGCGAGCCATGCGGATGATCGGCGCCCGGATAGACGCGGAGCTTGGCGAACTGTTTGCGCGCCAGCGGGCTCTCGCCCGGCATCATGCGCTTCACGGCCAGTTCGACCACACGCTCCGGGAATTTCGAGGCGAGGATTTTCGCCGGCGTCGTCGTCTTGATGCCGCCCGGGTGGCCGGTGTGGCGGTGATAGACCTTGCGGGTCATCTTACGGCCGGTCATGGCGACCTTGCCCGCGTTGATGATCACGACGTGGTCGCCGAGATCGACGTGCGGAGTGTAGTCGGCGCGATGCTTGCCGCGCAGGCGCTTGGCCACGTAGGACGCGAGGCGGCCCACAACGGCGCCTTCAGCGTCGATCACGACCCACTTATTCACGGCGTCGGCCGGCTTTACGGAAACGGTTTGCATGCTCCCTCGCGGAGCCTTTCGTAGTTGGGTTTGGCTCTGAATTTCGAACGCGTGCAGCTATAGCCGGGCCGGGGGTTTGTCAACCTCGGCCCGCCGCCAAGGCAAAGGGCCAAAAACCCGAGCCTAATCGGGCGGTTCAATGGCCTCCGCCGCCCCCGTCTCCGCCCCCTCCGCCGCCCCCGCCATCCCCTCCGGAATGGCCGGAATCTCCATGGTAGCCGTGGGAATGGCCCATGTGGTGACCGGAAGCATGCTCAGGGCCGGAGAACTTGCCGGAGGAAGGGGGCGCCGCCAGGTCAGAACCGCCATCTCCCCAGGCGTTTCGCCTGGGTTGATCCCCGCCGGGTTTCTGTCCGGGCTTCTTGGCCCCTTTTGCGGCCAGGAAAATCAAAAACAGGGCCACGATGACGCCAATGGCGATCGCGAGGTCGGCCGGCGTGACGTGAAATCCGGAAAACATTTTCAACTCCCGGCTGCCTGCGCCTGCCGCTTCCGTGATCGCCCTTCGCGCGCGAAGGCGCTCGACGGCCCCGGAAGGCCTCGTACAGTATGCTCTGGCCGTCAGCCCCCGAAAGAGGGGCCGCATAAAGGGGGAGCAGATGAATCGCAGGTCTTTCATGACGGCGGCGGCGGCCACGGCGTTGGCTTCGCCAATGCTGGCCGGCCGGGCCTTCGGCCAGAAGATCGACTATGACGCCATCACTGCGCTTCGGACCCAGGGTCTTTCCGACAAGACCTCGCAGGTGATGCAAACCGCCAGCTACCTGATGGATGTGCTGGGCCCGCGCCTCACCGGCTCGCCGGGCGTGCGCAAATCGGCCGAGTGGGTTGTCTCGAAGATGAAGGAGTGGGGCCTCGTCAATGCGGGCCTCGAGCCCTGGCCCGAAGACGCGACCGGCGGCAATAACGGCTTTCCTACCGGCTGGCAGAATACGAAATTCTACCTCCAGGCGGTCTCCCCCCTCGCCTTCCCAATCACCGGCATGTCGCTCGGCTGGACGCCGGGCACCAATGGGGTCGTCCGCGGCGAATGCGTGCTGGCTTCGGAAGTCTCCGAGAAAGAGTTGAAGGAGAAATGGACCGGCAAGCTGCGCGGCAAGTGGGTGCTGGGCCAGGCGCCGCTGGACGTACGCTCGCAGTGGGACCCGGTCGCCCGGCGCTACACCAGCCAGCAGCTCGACGAGATGGAAGTGCCTGCGCGCGGGCCTGAGTTCGGAACTCCGCCGCCGGCCCAGCCTGCGCGGCCGCAACCGGCTGCACCGCCCCAGCCCGGCCAACCCATCTTCGATCGCAACAAGTGGTTCGCCGCCGAAGGCGCGCTTGGCGTGTTCCAGACCAACAAGGGCCAAGGCGTGATGAACGTCATGGGCGGCAACCGTACCGATCCGCCCGAACAACAATGTCCCCGGATCGCTATTACAGCGGAACACTATGGCCGCATCGCCCGCTCTCTCAACCAGGGCGTAACCGTCGTCGTCGAGGCGGACATCAGGAACGAGTACCAACCCAACCCGCCCATGTTCAACGTGGTCGGCGAAATACGCGGCTCGGAATGGCCGGACGAAGTGGTGATGATCGGCGGTCACTTCGACTCGTTCGCCGCCGCCACCGGCGCTACAGATAATGGCGGCGCCTGCTGTATCGCCCTTGAAGCCATGCGCCTTCTGAAGGCGACCAAGGCGCCACTCAAGCGCACCGTCCGCATCGCGCTGTGGACCGGCGAGGAACAGGGCCTCATTGGCTCGCGTCTCTATGTTGCCAACCATTTCGGCGGCGTGCGGGGAGCGCCAACGAAGGACGCTCCGCGCGGCGAGGTCCAGTCGATCAAGCGCGACCACAGCCGCTTCCAGTGTTACTTCAACCTCGACAACGGCGTCGGCGCGATCCGCGGCATCTACGCCCAGAACAACCCGGCGGTGATGCCGATCTTCCGCCAGTGGATGGAGCCGTTCCGCAATCTCGGCATGACCACCATCAACCCGCTGGCCACCGGCTCGACCGACCATATTTCCTTCGACAGCGCGGGACTGCCCGGCTTCGAGTTCATCCAGGACCCGCTCGACTACGAACCGAAGACGCATCACACCAACATGGACTTCTACGAGTCGATCCAGCCCGAAGACATGCGCCGAAACTCGGTGATGATGGCCGGTTTTGCGATGCTCGCGGCAAACTATCCGACCAAGCTGCCGCGCAAGGACCGGCCCGAGCCCCCGCCGCTGGCGCCGCCGGTGACCACGAGGTTGTAAGGTTCAGCGAGCCCGCGACGTCCACACCAGCCGCGTCATCGCCAACAGCACGATCACGCCCAGCGCCTGGTGCGTCAGCGACAGGTCAACCGGCGCACCGTGCATCAAGGTGGTGATGCCGAGCAGCGCCTGCAGCGTCACCAGCCCGGCGGCGAAAATGAACAGCGACCAGTGCTCCTTGCGGAACCGGATCGCGCCCGCGATGGCAACGGCAAACAGCGTGTAGGCGCCGAGGCGGTGAAGGAACTGAACCGTCGCGCCGTTCTCGACAAAGTTGCGCCACCAGGGATCGAGATCCCACATCAGCTTCGGCACGAACTGCCCGGCCATTAGCGGCCAGTCGGTGTAGCCGCGACCGGCATCGAGACCGGCCACCAGCGCGCCCAGGGCCATCTGCAGGCCCGCGATCCAGATCAGCGCCGTGGTCCAGCCCTTGGCCTTGTCCGGCATCGGCCTCCGCATGGCGCCGAGATCGAGCCACAACCAGAACGAGTAGCAGATGATGAAAAGCGCCAGGCAGAAGTGTGTCATCAGCCGGTAGGGCGCGACCGACGTGAGATCAGTCTCGACGCCCGACGAAACCATCCACCAACCGATCAGGCCCTGCAGACCGCCGAGAATGAACAGGGCCGCGAGATGTGGGAAAATCTTCCGCGACACGCCGCGCAGAGCGAGGAACACGACGAACGGCACGAAGAACACCACGCCGATGGCGCGGCCGAGTTCGCGATGGCTCCACTCCCACCAGTAGATGCCCTTGAAGCCTCCAAGGTCCATGTTGGGGTTGAGCTCGTGGTACTGCGCCGTCATCGACTGGTATTTCGCGAAGGCCGACTGCCAGTCTGCCTCGTTCATCGGCGGGATCGAACCGAGAAGCGGCTTCCATTCGGTGATCGACAGACCGGAATCCGTCAGCCGCGTCGCCCCGCCCACCAGGATCATGAAATAGACCATGACCGCGATCGCCAAGAGCCAGAGCCTCATCCACGGCATGACACGCGGTGAAACCGCTTCCTGCAGGAACGGCCTTCTGGCGGGGGCGACAGCTTCGCTCATTGCGCCCTTATCCTACCTGTGCGAACCGAAGACCAGCGGCGCGGATCGCCGCATGGGAGCGCGGACTTGCGCAAATTCTTTGGGTCCTTCCTGCTGATCGTGTGGATGATCGCCTACATCGCCGTGGCGGCGGTGGTGGGCGACCGCATCGCTTCGGAAAGCTGGGTCTGGAAGGTCATCTATTTCCCGGTCGTCGGCCTGGCCTGGGTGTTGCCGCTCAAGCCCCTGCTGCACTGGATGCACGCCAAGGACGGACCCAAGGAAAGCCCGGACGTCTAGGCTCTAGAAGAACCGCCGGAACACCACGGCGATGAAGCACCAGATCGATGTCGCCAGCATCAGCGTCACGCCGGCCACATAAAGACCGGGCCGGATGTTGGGATAGATGATCGCCGCGATGAAAGCCGCCAGCGCGAGGAAGCCAAGCGCCCAGCCCGGCGCATGCCAGACCATCGGGATCCTGGCGGTTTCTTCCTTCGACAGCCGCGACTGCTGCCAGGCCTGGTAAAGCATCGAGGGCACGCCGCCCACCACGGCGAAGAGGGTGACGACCCACCACATGTCCGGCATCGCCAGCATCATGGAGAGCACCGGCGGCGTCAGCGACATCACGATGACGCCGATCGTGCCCAGCACCATGGCTTGCACGAAGTGGCCGTCGGCCATCTCAAACCGGCCATCCTTGGTGAAGGCGAGGAACACGGCGATGAAGCCGGAATAGGTCGCGGCGATCGTGGCCAGGAGTCCAAGCTGGTTCATCGGGTCCATGGTCGGTAATGTTATCCGTGTCCGGCCGAGGTTGAAACTGCGAACCGAAAGACGACGCATGCGCCCTCCTTCAGACCGGCGTCATGCCGTCTGGGATGCGTGTCCCTCCTGTGAGGGAGCGGGGCGCGTGGGAGTGCGCCGTTGGTTAGTCCATGCGCCGGCATCGCTGCCGGCTTCGCGCGTCTCACACGCGCCCCTGATCGGGCCGTTCTTCCCCGATGTGGCAAAGAGGAGTTGCTTGCGACTCACCAGGCAACTGAGCTGCCTGGGGCCTTGGCTCCATAGCCAGTGATCGGTTCCGCATGCTGGGGGCA
>DASZSI010000253.1:0-9793 GCA_035548775.1 Hyphomonadaceae bacterium | reverse complement strand
GGAGAGGACTTCTCCCGCTATGGCCGCACCGACGACAAGATTCCGGAAATGCTGTTCTGGCTGGGAGCGGTGAAGCAGTCGACCTACGAGGCTTCGCTGAAGCCGGGCGCCGCGCCGCTGCCGACGCTGCATTCGTCGACCTTCCAGCCCGACCCCGACCCGACCATCGCCGCCGGCGTCAAGGCGATGACGGCGGCGGTACTGGACCTCTTGAAGAAGAAGAAGTAGCTTTATGCCGCCGGCTTGTTCCGTTTGCGCTCCTCACGGAACCGAAGCATTGCGAATAGCGCCGATGTCGCGCCGGCAAGCGCGGCGAGAATGGCGAACACCGGCTGCACGCCCTTGGCCCAGTTGATGATCTGGTCCAGCTGCTGCACCTCGACGCTGATATCGTCGCGATAGGAGTCCAGCGGCTCGGCATCCAGCGATCCGCTCTCGTATCCATAGACCGTCAGCGTCAGTGTGTGTGGGCCTGTCGCCGTCGGCGTGACGCGCCAGCGCCACTCGTTGGCGATCTTGGGCGACAGTTTCTGTCGCGATGCGGCCGTTTGCAGCTGGATGTCGAAGTCGGCGCCGCTGAGCTCGGCGGAAACGAAGTCCGACAGGCCGACATCGCGCTCCACAACCGTGCCGGGCAGGTTCTTCATCTCCTCGGCCGCCTGGTTCTGGCCGGTCGAGTCGATCACCAGCGAGATGTCGATCGGCTTGTTGAGCGCCAGCGTCTTCGGCGGGCGGTTGTAGGTCAGCCGGCGCGACTTGATCTGTTGGTCCAGCGAGACGGGCTGGGCGGTAGTCGTAGGCAGGCTGGCGGGGGCTGGGGACGCCGCCGGGGCGCTTTGCGTAGTGGCAAGCTGCGTCGATGGTGGCGGGGGCGGTGGCGGCGCGGCAGGCGCCGCCTGAACCTGAACTTCCGCCGGGGCGGGAGCAGGGGCGGCAGGAGCCGACTTCGCCGCACGGGAGTCATCAAGGCTCTGTGCCAGGAACGGATTGTTCGGCTTTGATCCCGTGGACGATTCCGGAGCGGGCGGTGGGGCAGGTGCAGGTTGCGGCCGTGCAGGGTCTGCGGTCGGCGCCGGGATGGGCTCGGGCGTCGCCGCCACTGCGGGCGCGGTCTTCTCCTTAGATTTCGTCGCCGGAGTGGCAGACGGCTTTGTGGCCGGCGGCTCGGCAGGTTTCGGCGTGGCGTCTGCTACCGCGACGGGCTGGGCCTCCCGCACCGTGGCGGTGGTCGCCTGCTTGGCGCCTGTAAGGGAATCGCCGAACTGGCCTAAGGCCCATACGCCCGCGGCGCCCAGCGCGACGATGGCGAGCACGACGACGATCAAGATACGCATGATCCCTCCCCGAAACGCGGACTGCGGTGAATCAGTCTAGTCGGTTTCGTCGGCGTCCGCATCCTCATCGGACGCGTCGGATGCAGCCTGTCCGGTGGGCGATTTCGGCGGCGGAACGGCCGCGCCCCGAGCCCGGGCGGCTTCGTAGAAGGCAATAGCGGCAGCGTTCGAGACGTTTAGGCTTTCCATCGCCAGGCCGATGGGGATGCGTGCAAGGCCGGTGCAAGCCTTGGCGACGCCAGGCCGGATGCCCGCGCCCTCGGCGCCTAAAACGATTGCCAGGGGTTCGGGTCCCGCGAACGCCTGGTCGATGGTCTGCTCAGCCGAGCCGTCGAGCCCGATCACCTTCCATCCCGCATCGCGCAGCGTATCGATGGCGCGCGACAGGTTCACGACGCGAATTTCCTCCACCGTCTCGATCGCTCCTGTGGCCGCCTTTGCCAGCGCACCGCCGAGCAGGGGCGCGTTGCGGGTCTGCAGCACCACGCCCGCAATGCCAAATGCGGCGGCCGATCGGAAGATCGCGCCGGCGTTCTGGGGATCAGTCACCTGGTCGAGGATCGCTAGCGGACGCTCCGGCTGCATCGCGGCATCTGCTATGTCGAGGCCTTCGAGCGGCTTGCTGCGCACCGCGATACCCTGGTGCACCGCGCCCGGCGCCAGGCGCTGGTCGATCTCTCGCGGGTCAAGCAGCTCGGCATATTTGGGTAGCGCCTCGGGATCGAGGCCGGCGCGATGGGCAGCATTGCGGCTGACGAGCGCCTTGGTGATCTTGCGTTTGGGGTTGCGGATCGCGGCGGCGGCGGCGTGAATGCCCCAGATCCAGACTTCGCCGTGTTCCTCGAACACGGCCTCGCGCCGTTCCCACTGGCCGCTCGGCGGCGGAGATGGCTTGTGATGCGGCCGATCGTTCTTGAACGACGGCCGATCGTCGCGTTGTCGATCTTCGCGGGGGCGATCCTTCGGTGATGGACGGTCGAACCGGCGTTGGGGGCGATCACGCTCGACCTGCTGATGCCGGCCGCGCTTTTCCCAGGGCTTGTCCTTGTCGCCGTCGACAAATTCGCCGGACGGCGCAGGATCGTCCCGGCGCGGAGGTCTTGGCCCGGCTTTCTTCTGCCAGGGTTTGCCATGGGCGGGCTTGCCGCTTGAGCGATCAGGCCCGCGGCCGCGGAAATTGCCGCCACCGTCGCGTCCGGAGCGATTGCCGGGTCTGTCTTTAGCCACGTTGCTGCTCCGCGCCGCTGGGCCCGCTGTTTCGGCTCAGCGGGGGCGGGCGTCAAGCCGGGTCGGCTGTCCTATTCCGCCGGCGCGGGATGAGGCGGCATAGCCTCTTCCTTTTTCTTCTCCGGGTCGAACAGGGCCGAAACCAGCACGAAGAACAGCGGCACGAAGAAGATCGCCAGCAGCATGGCGGACAGCATGCCGCCAATCACGGCGGTGCCCAGCGCGATACGGCTCGCTGCGCCGGCGCCATCTGCCAACGCCATCGGCAACACGCCGGCCATGAAGGCGATCGAGGTCATGATGATGGGGCGGAACCGGATCTTGGCGGCTTCCAGCGCCGCATCGAGCGCCTTGACGCCCTTGCGCCGGGCGGCTTCGGCGAACTCGACAATCAGGATGGCGTTCTTGGCGGTGAGGCCGGCGGTCGTTAGCAGGCCGACCTGAAGGTAGATGTTGTTGTCGAGCGTCCGCAGCGTCGCCGCCAGCACGGCGCCAATGACGCCCATGGGCACGACCAGCAGCACCGCGAATGGAATCGACCAGCTCTCATAGAGCGCGGCAAGGCAGAGAAATACTGCCAGAAGCGAAACGCCATAGAGTAGCGGAGCGCGACCGCCGGAGAGCTTTTCCTCGTAGGACAGGCTGCTCCACGCGAAGCTGGTGCCCGGATCAAGCTGGGAGTGTAGCTTTTCCATCTCGAGCATTGCATCGCCCGATGACGAGCCCGGCGCGGACTGGCCCTGGATTTCATGGCTTGGCACCCCGTTGAAGCGCGACAGCGCGACAGGTCCCTTGGTCCACGAAAACTTCGCAATGGCCGAGAACGGCGTCATCGCTCCCGTGCTTGACCGCACATACCACGCGTCCAGGTCGCTAGGCTGCGAACGGAACGGAGCGTCGCCCTGGACGTAGACGCGTTTCACGCGGCCACGATCGACGAAATCATTGACGTAGGAACCGCCCCATGCGGCCGTCAGCGTCGACAGCACCGATTGTTCCGACAGGCCAAGAACGGCCAGCTTTTCCTCGTCGAGGTCGATCTTGAGCTGCGGCGTGTCCGGCAATTCGGATGCACGGATCGCCGTCAGTTTCGGGTCCTTCTGCGCGGCAGCCATCAGTTGTTCGTAGATGGCGTTGAATTTGTCGCGCGGCAGGCCGCCCGTGTTCAACAGCTCAAAGGTAAAGCCGTTGCTTTGGCCCAGGCCGCGTATGGCCGGCGGAGTAAGGGCGAGAATTGTGGCGTCGCGTGATTTGCCTAGCGCACGCGTGGCGCGCCGGGCGATAGCGCCGGCGCTATTCTCTTCGCCTGGGCGTTTATCGAACGGCGCAAGTTGGGCGAAGCCCTGGCCGGAGTTCTGGCCCGTGCCGGCGTTGTTGAAACCCTGCACGAGGAAGAGGTGGTTCACGTTCTTCTTCTCGGGGCCGAGATAGTAGTCTTCCACCTCTTTCAGCGCCGCAGTTGTTCGTTCCGCGACAGCGCCAGCCGGCAAGGTGAATTGCGCCTGCAGCTGTCCCTGGTCGTCGACCGGCAGGAAGCTGGTCGGCAGGCGGACAAACAGGACGCCGAGGATGACGACGACGATCGCGTAGAATCCGAAAAAGATGACGCGCCGCACGACGACGCCCTTGACGCCGCCGACATAGTATTTGGTGAGGCCGTTAAACCACTGGTTGAAGCGCGCCAGCGGCCCGGTGCTGCTGAGGTGTTCCTCGCCCGGCGGCTTCAGCAGGGTCGCGCACAAGGCCGGCGACAGGATAAGCGCCACCATCACCGACATCACCGCCGATGTGACGACGGTCACCGAGAACTGGCGGTAGATCACGCCAGTCGAACCGCCAAAGAACGCCATGGGCAACAGCACGGCAGTAAGCACGAGGCCGATGCCGATCAGCGCGCCGCTGATCTGGCCCATCGACTTGCGCGTCGCCTCCTTGGGCGACAGCCCTTCTTCGTGCATCAGACGCTCGACGTTCTCGACAACGACGATTGCGTCGTCGACCAGAAGACCGATCGACAGCACCATGCCGAACAGCGTCAGCGTGTTGATCGAATACCCCAGCACCGACAGCACGCCGAACGTGCCGAGCATGACGACGGGCACGGCGATCGCAGGAACCAGGGTCGCGCGCCAGGAGCGCAGGAAGGCGAACATCACCAGCACGACGAGCACAATGGCGATCGCCAACGTCTTCGCGACCTCTTCGATCGACAGCTTCACGAAGTCGGTCGAGTCGCGCGGGTAGGCGATCTTGTAGCCGTTGGGCATGTGGGCGGAGAGTTCCTCCACCTTGGCCTTCACGAGATCGGCAGTCTTGAGCGCGTCGGCCCCGGGAGCGAGCTGCAGGGCGAGGCCCGCGGCGGGGTGCCGATCAAGCCGCGAGGACCGGTCGTAAGAATCGCCTCCCAGTTCAACGCGTGCGATGTCGCCGAGGAAAACGACCGAACCGTCGGGCTTTGTCTTCACGACGATCTTCTTGAACTGGTCGGCCGTCCTGAATCGCGACTTGGCCGTAACGGTGGCGTTGAGCTGCTGTCCGGCGGGCGCAGGCAAGGCGCCGATCTGTCCGGCCGACACCTCGGTGTTCTGCGTCTGGATTGCCTGGATCACATCCGACGGCATCAGCTGGACCGCGGATAGCTTGTAGGGGTCCAGCCAGATGCGCATCGCATATTGCGCGCCGAATACCTGCGCCGCGCCGATGCCGTCGATGCGCGAAAGCGTGTCCTGGAAGTTGGTGACGAGGTAATCGCCAATATCGAGGGAGGACGAGGTGTCCGTCTCGTCGTAGATCGTGACGATCGCCAGGAAGTCGTTCTGGCGTTTCTGCACCGTCACGCCTTGCTGTTGCACGGCCTGGGGCAGGCGGCTCACCGCCTGCTGAACCTTGTTCTGGACCTGCACCTGCGCGGTGTCGGGGTTGGTGCCCTTTTCGAAGGTGACCTGGATGTTGACCTGGCCAGCTGAGCTTGATGACGCGGAGAAGTACAGCATGCCGTCGAGGCCGGTCAGCTGCTGCTCGAGCACCTGCGTGATGGACGATTCAACCGTGTCTGCGGAAGCGCCGGGATAGGTGGCGCTGATCCCGATGGTGGGCGGAGCAATGTCCGGGTATTGCGCCACTGGCAGTGTGAACAACGCACCAAGGCCGCCGATCATCACGGCGATCGCAAGGACCCAGGCGAAGATCGGGCGAGAGATGAAGAACTGGCTCAGCATGGCGTCACTTCTGCGCTGAGAGCGTGACCGGGACGGGCTTCACCGTCTGTCCTGGCTTCACGCGGTCGGTCCCCTCGACGATAACGCGGTCGCCCGCTTTCAGGCCGGAAGTGATCAGCCACTGGTCTCCCATGGAGCGGTCAGCGACCAGCTTGCGCGGCTCGACCTTGTCGCCCTCTCCGACCACCAGGGCGGTCGCTCCGCCCGTTGCGTCGCGCGAGACGCCTTGCTGGGGAACCAGGATGCCGTCCGCCTTGACGCCCTGCGCAACTTTTACGCGGACGAACATGCCGGGTAGCAGCAGTCTTTCAGGGTTGGGCACGGTGGCGCGAATGGTGACCGAGCCTGTCGCCTGGTCGACCGCGGTTTCGGCAAACTCGATGCGTCCGGCGTGAACATAGGTGCTGCCGTCATCCAGCGTCAGCGTCACATCCGCCGCGGCTGGGGCAATGCTGCCGGTTTGTAGGGCGCGGCGCAGTTGCATGATACGCGTGGAAGACTCGGTGATGTCCACATACATGGGATCCAGCCGCCAGATCGTGGTCAGCGGATCGGCTTGGTTCGTGGTGACAAGCGCGCCCGGGGTCACGGACGAACGGCCGATGGTGCCGTCAATCGGTGCAAGAATGCGCGTGTAGCCCAGATTGATCTCGGCGGTCTTCAGGGTGGCGCTCGCCTGCTCAACGGCAGCTTCGGCCTGGCGAGCGGCGGCGGCCGTGTCGTCGGCGTCCTGCTGGCTGATGGCCTGGGACTCGATCAGCTTCTTGTAGCGCGCAGCCTTGGCCTGCGCCGCCACCAGCGTCGCCTGGGCGGACGCAAGCTGCGCTGCGGCCTGGTCCTTAGCGGCTTGATAGGGCGCCGGATCGATCTGGTAGAGCGGCTGGCCGGCCTTCACCACCGCGCCTTCCTTAAACAGGCGCTCCCGGATGAGACCGCTCACCTGGGGCCGCACTTCCGCAATCGCATAGGGATTGGTGCGGCCGGAAAGTTCCGTAGTCAGCGTAACCGGCTGCGTGGCGACTGTCACAAACCCGACTTCGCGTGTCTGGGGAGGCGGCGCCTGGGGTTTGCTACAAGACGCGCCCAAAATTGCCAGTGTCGCAACTGACGCGCGCCGGATCAGGCGCCCAGCCATGGGACGATTGGCGAGCATCGAGCAAGTCTCCTTAGGCCGCACGCGTACGGTTGTGGCTCGGGTAGGCTCGCCATCCCTCGGCTTGGCCCCGACGTCCAGTGCACACGCAACTATTAGGCTCATGTTCAAGTACAAATCGTCAAATTCCGACATACAAGTCGCGTTCGTGAGAATGGAACCGGCGCTGGCTCCCGATCTCGTGATCGGTTCAAGCGCTAGGCGAGCGATTTGACCCGGACATGACAGGAGTTTTCATGTTCCGAGGCTGCACTGTGGGCCGGAACAATCGCTGCGGTCTACCGTGGCGTCAGAGCTTGTCAGCGCAAATCGCCCCTAGCAACGTACCTGCTTGAGACGGAACCGAAAGACCGGCGAGGCAGACATGCAGCTGATCAGTCAAACAGCAGTGGAGGGCAGGCCGGGACCGACCTATCCCGAAGCCTATCCGCGCATTGACGATCTCAAGCTGAACGAATTGCTGACCTTTGTTCACGGACAGCCATTCGACACATTTGCGACGCTCCGGAAGGCGGCCCCGGTAGCATGGCACCCCGAGCCCAATGGTTTGCCCGGCTTCTGGGCGGTGACGCGTCATGCTGACGTCATGCGGGTGAACGGCGATCCGGCGACCTTCTCGTCCCGCCGAGGCGGCATTCTGATGAACACGCCGCAGCCGGGCACGGGACACGTGCTTCTGGGGCGAGCCTCGTTCGACACCATGATCAATCTCGATGCGCCCGAGCATCTGCAGCTGCGCCGCGAGCACATGCCGTTCTTTACGCCGGCCTATCTTGCTGGTGTGAAGACGAAGGTGGCCACAGAGGTGACGCGCCTGATCGACGAGATGGCGCCGAAGGGCGGCGGCGACATGGTGGAGATGTTCTCCTCCCGCCTGCCGCTGTTCACGCTGTGCGAAATCCTCGGCGTTCCGGAAGCGGATCGCCCGAAGTTCCTCAAGTGGATGCACTATCTTGAGCTGGCGCAGAATCTTGCCGCTGACCAGGCTGCCAACCCGATCACGCCATCGGTCGAGTTGATGCAGTTCGTGGCCGACTTCAACTCGAACGTCGAAGAGATGTTCGCTTATGGCCAGCACATGCTGCACAAGCGCCGCAGCGATCCGCAGGCCGATTTGATGACCGCCATTGCGCGCGCCCAGGTGGACGGGGAACTGCTAAGCGATGAATACCTCGATGGCTCCTGGCTGCTGATCGTGTTCGCGGGCAACGACACGACGCGCAACACGCTGTCCGGCGCGATGAAGCTGCTGACCGAGTTCCCGGATCAGAAGGCGATGCTGGCGGCTGATCCGAGCCTGCTGGGCAACGCAGCCGACGAGTTCATCCGCATGGTCAGTCCGGTGATCTATATGCGCCGGACGGCATTGCGCGATGCCGAGATCGCCGACCAGAAGATCGCCGAGGGCGAGAAGGTTGTTATGTATTACGGCGCCGCCAACCGCGATGCGGTGGTGTTCACCGATCCGGACAAGCTCGACGTGGCGCGTCCCAACGCCAACAAGCATATCGCTTTCGGCTATGGCCCGCATGTCTGCATCGGCAAGCGCGTGGCGCAGATCCAGCTTGAGGAAGCCTATCGCCAGCTATTGGCACGGCTGCCCGACATCGAATGGACTGGCGAAATCGACATCGCGCCGAACAACTTTGTCCACGCCATCCGCAAACTTGGCGTAAGGTACAAGAAGGCCTGAGACGGGCGTAGCCTGCCGGCCAGAAATCGACAGGACCAGGGAGGTCTGTTGTGGGTGATATCGTAAGCGGCGGTCGGCGTCTTTCGACGCCACAGCTGCAGGAACGGGCGGCGCGGGCGGCGGCAGGGCTAGCCAGCCTGGGCGTTCAGCGCGGCGACATCATCGCGCTCTATCTGCGCAACGACTTGCCGTTCTTCGAGGCAAGCACGGCTGCGGGCCTGCTCGGCGCCTATCCCACGCCGGTCAACTGGCACGCGACGCCGGAAGAGGCGCGCTACATTTTCCAGAACTCGGGCGCGAAAGCGGTCGTGATCCACGCCGACATGCTGGCGCCGATCCGCCATGTCATTCCGGCGGGCGTGAAGGTGCTGGCGGTGGAAACGCCACCGGAGATCGCGCGGGCTTATGGCGTCGCCGAAGCTGCACGTCATCCGCCTGCGGACCTGCCGAAATGGGGAGAGTGGCTCGAGGGTTTCGCGCCCTATGCTGGTCCGCCGCAGGCCGCGCCAGGCACGATCATCTACACCTCGGGCACGACGGGCCATCCCAAAGGCGTGCGCCGCTCGCCGCCGACGGAGGAGCAGTTCGCGATCGGCACGAGGAACCTCCTGCATATTTTTGGCCTCAACACCCGGCCGCCGGACAAGATCGCCAGCGTGATGGTCGGGCCGATGTATCACTCGGCGCCCAATGCCTATGGCCTTGTCGCCGCCCGCATCGGCGCGAACCTGCACCTGCAGTCGCGCTTCGAGGCGGAAGACCTCTTGCGGATGATCGAGAAGGAAAAGATCACCCACATCCACATGGTGCCGATCATGTTCAACCGGCTGCTCAAGCTGCCGGAGGACGTGAAGAAGAAATACGACCTCTCTTCGCTGGAGTTCGTCGTTCACGCCGCAGCGCCATGCCCCGCGCCGATCAAGCGCGCGATGATCGAATGGTGGGGGCCGGTGATCAACGAATACTACGGCTCCACCGAAACGGGCGGCGTCGTGTTCTGCAATTCCGAACAATGGCTCGCTCACCCTGGCACAGTCGGTAAGCCGATGGACGGCGCCGATGTGCGTGTGATCGATGAGAAGGGCAATTCGCTGCCGGCCGGCGAGATCGGCGAGGTTGTCGCGAAGTTCCAGACAGTTGCCGACTTCACCTATCACGGTGATGACGC
>DASZSI010000252.1:0-3716 GCA_035548775.1 Hyphomonadaceae bacterium | reverse complement strand
GGATGCGGAAACCACCGAGCGGCTCTTCAAGCCTTTCGTGCAAGCGGACGACTCGACCTCTCGCAAATACGGCGGCACGGGCCTTGGCCTCTCGATCACCCGCAAGCTGGCCGAGCTGATGGGGGGTGAAGCCAGCGTCCGTTCGGAAGTCGGCCGCGGATCGGAGTTCACCTTCACCTTCCTAGCCGGCGAGGCCGCGCCCCAGCACCGCGTCGTCCACCAGGGTTCTTCGCTGAGCGAAGACGAGAGCCGTTCGAACCTCAAGAAAGACAACCTGCGGCTGCTCCTGGTCGACGATCATCCGATCAACCGGCAGGTCGCCTCGCTGTTCCTGCGCCCGTTCAACATGCGTGTGGTCGAAGCCACCAACGGCAAGGAGGCCCTCGCCGCGCTGGAGCGCGAAACGTTCGATATGGTGCTGCTTGACGTCCACATGCCGGTGATGGACGGCACCCAAACCATCGCCGCCATCCGCGCCTCGGACCAGGCTTTCGCCAGCATCCCCGTGATAGCTCTCACCGCCGACGCCATGTCCGGCGACAAGGAGCGATATCTGGGCATGGGAATGGACGGCTATCTGTCCAAGCCGTTGGCCGAGCGCGACCTGATATCCGAGATCACCCGCGTGCGGAGCCTGACGCCGGAACAGCTGGCGGAAAACCGGCAGCAGAAGCCGACATCGGGCGCCGATACCAAAGCCGCCTAATTCTCAGCCGCCCCGCATTACGCTACGTCCATGAAGCGGCAAGCTTGCCACTGGCGTGTTCGTGAGCGTGTGCGCTGAAAAAACCGCTGGCGTTGTGGGGCCGAGCCGTCGCACCTTCCCTTCAAACCGCCTAGGTGCGGGACAAGGGAGAGGACATCCATGAAACTGCTTTCCACAATCGCGATGGCGGCCGTTGCCGCATCGCTTGCAGGCGCTGCATCGGCGCAAGGCACGCCTGCTGCTCCGGCCGCGGCCGGAACCTGGCCAGCGCCGATGTACACCGCGATCCCGATGGAGATCACCGTCAACAAGCCTGCGAAGGAAGTCTGGGCCAAGGTCGGCGCCGACTTCTGCTCGCTCGGCAAGTGGATCCGCCCCGGCGCCGAAGTGCCCTGCACCATCACCTCTGGCAAGGGCGAAGTCGGCACGGTGCGCTCGATCGCGAACGGCGCTGTGACCGAGGTCATGACGGCCAAGAGCGAACTCGGCTACGGCTACACCCAGCCGGCCAAGGAAGGTAAGTGGTACAACCTCTATCACGGCTTCCTGGAAGCCCGTCCGATCGACGCCAAGTCGTGCAAGCTTGTCTACACGCTGCTGGTCGATGAAGCCGACAAGGCCGATCAGGCCGCGCGCGATAAGGACGTCGCCCAGCGCAAGACGCAGTTCGAAGGCGCTCTCGCCAACATGAAGAAGCTGGCCGAAGGCGGCTGATCTATCTTTAAGCGACCAAATGCAGCGGCCCGCTCGACAGAGCGGGCCGTTTGCTTGTGAGGCGTGGTCGTTTTTCCGAAATCGTTGCGAAAACAGGGAGGCAATCCCTGTCCATGCACAGCGACAAGGAACCGTTGGATATCCTAGAATCAAGTCGTGATTCACAGACGCGTTTGGCCCACAGAAGGCGCATGCCGAAAGACCACGATCTCCCGCAGCAAAGCCCGCCGCCGCACAACCTTGCGGCCGAAATGGCGGTGCTTGGCGCCATCCTGTTCGACAACAATGCGCACCAGCGCGTGTCGGACATATTGAAGCCGATGGATTTCTACGGCGGGCCAAACGCTGCGATCTATGAAGTGCTGGACACAATGATCTCATCGGGTCGCGTGGCAGACGGCGTGACCCTTCGCGAGCATTTCGAACGTGACGGCCAGCTGGCTGAGATCGGCGGCGCCCGCTATCTCGCTGACTTGCTTGAAAGCGCGGCATTCGGTCCGGAAATCTACGACTATGCGCGTCTGGTGCACGACCTCGCTCTGCGGCGCGAACTCATCCAGATCGGCGCTGAAATCCAGCAGACGGCCCAACAATCCGACCTGACCCAACCCGGCGAAGTGCAGATCGAGGCGGCGGAGAAAAAGCTGTTCGTGCTCGCCGAGAAGGGCGCGGGAGCGCAGGGCTTCCACAGCTTCAACTCGGCGCTGGCCCAGTCAATCCAGACCGCCACTCTCGCCTTCAAGCGCGATGGCAAGATCGCCGGGGTGCCGACCGGCCTCGACGAACTCGACCGGATGCTTGGCGGGCTGCACAAATCGGACTTGGTGATCCTGGCTGCGCGCCCTTCCATGGGAAAAACCGCGCTGGCCACCAACATCGCCTACTACGCCGCCAAGCACTGCAAGCGCTCGACGGGTCCCAATGGCACGATGAAGACGGACCAAGGTGCGGTTGTCGGTTTCTTCTCGCTGGAGATGTCGTCCGACCAGCTGGCGACGCGCGTGCTGGCGGATATCTCCGGCGTTCCATCTGACAAGATGCGTCGCGGCGACCTCACCAACCTCGACTATGAAAATATCCGCGAGGCGGCGACCGCTCTGGAAGGCCTGCCGCTCTATATCGACGACACCGGCGGCATCTCGATCTCGCAGCTCGCGGCGCGGGCGCGGCGACTGCAGCGGACCTCGGGGCTGGACCTGATGATTGTCGACTACCTGCAGCTCATCACTCCCTCGGGCAATCGCCGCAATGATGGGCGCGTGCAGGAGGTGACCGAGATCACCAAGTCTCTGAAGGCGCTGGCCAAGGAACTGGCGATCCCGATCATCGCGCTGTCGCAGCTGTCGCGCGCGGTGGAAAGCCGGGAAGACAAGCGGCCGCAGCTGGCCGATCTGCGTGAATCCGGCTCGATCGAGCAGGACGCCGACGTGGTCATGTTTATTTATCGCGAGGCCTATTACCTCGAACGGCTGGAGCCGGATGAAGGCGACCCGCGCCATGCCGAGTGGAAAGACCAGGTCGCGAAGAAGTTCAACATCGCAGAAATCATCATCTCGAAACAGCGCCACGGCCCGATCGGCAAGGTAGAGGTGGGATTCAACCCCGCCCGGGTGCGTTTCTCCAACCTCGATCACGCTCACCGGTCCGACGACCGGGGCGGCGGGTCAAGCTTCCTGCCGGACGGACGGGAATAGCGGCGCTTCACCTTCCGCCCGAAACCCACTAGGCAACCGGCATGACCGGCTCCCGACTGGATATCGATCTCGACGCCGTGGTGGCCAACTGGCGCAAGATCCAGCGCCGGGTGGGCCAGTCCCACGTCGCCGCGGTCGTGAAGGCCGATGCGTATGGCTTGGGCGCGGAGCCAGTCGCCAAGGCATTGTCCAAGGGGGGCTGCTCCCGATTTTACGTGGCCTGGCCACATGAGGGCGGAGCGCTGCGCCGGGCGCTCGGCGCTGCGCCGGAGATTCTGGTCTTTCACGGCCCAACACCGGACACGCTCGACATATTCCAGATGTATCAGCTTCAGCCGGTGCTGAATCACCTGGAACAGATCGATCTCTGGACTTCGGCCAATGTATCGCCCCGACCAGCGGCGATCCATGTCGACACGGGAATGAACCGGCTTGGGCTTTCCGAGGCGCACTGGGCGGCGGCGGCGAAGATGCTGCCCAAGCCGACGCGCGTGGTAAGCCATCTTGCCTGCGGCGATGAAGCCGATAGCGCCAAGAACAAGACCCAGCTTGAAGCCTTCGAGCGGGCGAGCAGGTTCTGGCCGAATATTCCGCGCAGCCTG
>DASZSI010000251.1:0-1626 GCA_035548775.1 Hyphomonadaceae bacterium | reverse complement strand
GAGTTCGCTCGCCTCTCTCAAGCCCTCGATAGTCGAGACGTTCTTCCCTTCGACGAACTGACCGAGATAAAGGCACGAAGATACGGACTGGCCGTCGACGTAGACGGTGCAGCAGCCGCACAATCCCTGACCGCAACTTTCGCGAGCCCCCTTCAGATCGAGCTTGTGCGTCAGGATATCGACCAATGTCTCGTGTGGCATCACGCTGACGGACACCGGCGCTCCGTTGAGCTTGAATCGTATGGTCCTGGCTTCGGTCATTCATCATCCTCCGGCAGCGGAGTGCCGTTCTTCTTCTGGATGGCGCGGAAGATCGATTCAGGCGTCAGCGGCAGATCGGTGAGGTGAACGCCGATAGCGTCTGCGATCGCGTTTCCTATTGCCGGCGACAGCGCGATCGTGGAGCTCTCGCCCGTGCCCTTCGCACCGAAGGGACCGGTGGTTTGCCGCGAATCCACGTACTCGTTGACGAACTCGGTAGGCATGTCGAGGAGAGACGGAATTTTGTAGTCCGCAAGCGAACCGTTGGTGAGCTGGCCGTCGCGGAAGACCATGCTCTCGGTCATGGTGAGTCCCAACTGCATGATTGCCGCTCCCGACACCTGTTGCTTGACGAGGCGCGGATTGATGGCGACGCCGGCGTCCACCACGTTCACCAGCTTTGTGATTTTGACCTCGCCGGTCTCGGTATCGACCTCCACTTCGGCGCCATTTGCGCCCACTCCCCAGAATGGAGTCGCCTTGGTCGTCTGGCCGGTCGCGGGATCAGGCTTCTTGTAGTCCGGAATAAAGCTGCCAGTGCCGATGATGTTGCCCGCTTGCATGCCGTACTTCTTGCGGAGCATCTCGCTCACCGGAATGTTGCTGTTGTGCGGAAGACCGAGCTCCGCGGCCAACTCGCCGATCTTCTTCAGGGCGTCCTCCGCCGCCAGGCGAACGGCGGTGCCCATATGGAACGTGGAACGGGAGCCGAGCGTACCCATATCGTACGGCGTCACGTCGGTGTCCGGATGGATCACGTGGACCGCTTCTGCACTGAGACCCAGCACTTCGGCCACGATCTGCGCCATGACCGTGTCGGATCCCTGCCCCATATCGACTGTGCCGATATAGAGGCCGCAGCTCCCGTCGCCGTAGAGGTTGACGATTGCCACCGAGGTCGTGGGAGCGGTGATGCCTTTGATGCCGACGCCGACGCCCCGTCCCCGGCGGATGCGTCCGGTGCCGCGGTCGAGCGGCTTCTGCCAGCCCAGCCGATCAAGGACCTGATCCAGGCATTCGCCGAGCGCTGCATCGTGCACCGGCGTGCCGGACGCCTGAGGCCGCCCCTCCTTCAGGAGGTTCTTGCGACGGAACTCGATCCTGTCGAAGCCGAGCGCGGCGGCTATCATGTCCATGTGCTGTTCGTAGGCCCACGCGGTCTGCGGCGCTCCGAAGCCCCGAAACGCTCCCGCGGGCGGTCGATTCGTATAGACGGCGAGAGACTCAATATGGACGTTGTCGATCTCGTATGGACCGGCAGAGGTAAAGCCCGCCTTCTGTGTCACGCGGGGGCCGATGTCGGCATAGGCACCGCCGTTCCAAACAATGACGCATTTGCGCGCGACCAGCCGTCCATCATTGTTC